>CALCNV010000070.1 GCA_937897645.1 uncultured Lysobacteraceae bacterium | reverse complement strand
TGTTCAAGCTGGAAGTGCCGGAAGTGGGCCAGGGCCTGGTCGAGATCAAGGCCTGTGCACGCGACCCGGGCGACCGCGCCAAGATCGCCGTGCTGGCGCATGACACCCGTACCGATCCCATCGGCGCGTGCATCGGCATGCGCGGTTCGCGCGTGCAGGCCGTCTCCAACGAGCTCAACGGCGAACGCGTGGACATCGTGCTGTGGAACGACAGCGCCGCCAATTTCGTCATCAACGCGATGGCGCCTGCGGAAGTGCAGTCGATCATCGTCGATGAAGAGAAGCACTCCATGGACCTGGCTGTCGCCGAAGACCGCCTGGCCCAGGCCATCGGCAAGGGGGGCCAGAACGTGCGCCTGGCCAGCCGCCTGACCGGTTGGCAGTTGAACGTGATGACCCAGGACCAGGTTGCCGCCAAGTCCGAGGGCGAGCAGGCCGTGGCCCGCCAGTTGTTCGTCGACAAGCTGGAAGTGGACGAAGAAATCGCCGCCATCCTGGTGGCCGAGGGCTTCAACACGGTTGAGGAAATCGCCTACGTGCCGGTCGGCGAGCTGCTGGCCGTCGAAGGCTTCGACGAAGACATCGTCGAAGAGCTGCGTTCGCGTGCTCGCGAGGCGCTGCTCAACGATGCGCTGGCCGAGGAAGAGGGCCTGGACGAGCACCAGCCGGCCGAAGACCTGCTGGCGCTGGAAGGCATGGACGATGAGACCGCCTACGCGCTGGCCAGCCATGGGGTTCGCACCAGCGAAGACCTGTCTGACCTGGGCACGGACGAAATCGTCGAATTCGGCATCGAGGGGTTGGACGAAGGTCGCGCGAAGGCGCTGATCCTGGCTGCCCGCGCCGAAGAGATCGCCCGTCTGGAACGCGGCGAATGAGCCAAGTATGAACGCCGCCCTGCAACATACAGGGCTAGAATCCGCGTTCCCTTCGCGCTAGGCGGGGGGCGCAAACGAAGGTCACAGGATCCGAATGACGCAGCAAACCACCATCCGCAAGCTCGCTGAACTGGTCAACACGCCGGTCGAGAAACTGCTTGAGCAACTGGCCGAGGCCGGCATGAGCTTCAGCGGTCCCGACCAGGTCGTGACCAGCATGGAAAAAGTGAAGCTGCTGGGCTTCCTGAAGCGCTCGCACGGCAAGGCCGACACGGCCGCCGACGACGCCGCGCCGAAGAAGATCACCCTGGCACGCCGCAAGGTGCAGGAAGTGACCGTCGCCGGTGGCCGCACCAAGACCACAGTCAACGTGGAGGTACGCCAGAAGCGTACTTACCTCAAGCCCGACGAAGTGCAACCGCCGCCCAGCGATGAGCGCGCCGATGCGCTGCGCAAGCTGGAGGAATCCAAGCAGCGCAACCTGGAAGAGCAGCAGCGCCTTGCGGAAACCGACAAGAAGCGCGCCGACGAGCGCGAACGCGCGCGTCTCGAGGAACAGGCGGCACGTGACGAAGCGGAAGCGGCCAGCAAGCAGGCGGATGCCGAGGCCGCGGCTGCGGCTTCTGGCGTGCCATCCACTGACGACGAGCCGGGCGCGGCACGTCCGGCGGCTGCCAAGACCGGCGGCCACCATGTACCCAAGCCGCCGGTACGCAAGGATCCGCCGCGTACCGACGACCGCAACGCCACCACCGCCAGCAAGCACAAGACCCGTGGTTCGCATGCCATGGTCGCGGGCGTGGAAGACGACGACAGCACCCAGCGTTTCGCTGGCCAGCTGCATCTCTCCGCCGCCGACCGTGCGCGCCGCACCACCTCGCGCGGCAAGCCCAAGCCCAAGCGTCCGCTGGAACAGGGCCGTCGTGGCAGTGGGGACCATGGTTTCGAGCGTCCCACCGCACCGGTAGTACGCGATGTCGCCATCGGCGAGACGATCACCGTGGCCGACCTGGCCCAGAAGCTGGCGCTGAAAGGCGGCGAAGTGGTGAAGGCGCTGTTCAAGATGGGCGTGATGGCCACCATCACCCAGAGCATCGACCACGACACCGCGGCACTGGTCACCGAAGAGCTCGGCCACAACGTGGTCCGGGCCGACAGTGGCGACGTCGAGGAGCACCTGATCGCGCACACCGAGGGCGAGCAGGGCGACCAGTCGCCGCGTCCGCCGGTGGTCACCATCATGGGCCATGTCGACCACGGCAAGACCTCGCTGCTGGACTACATCCGCCGCACCAAGGTCGCCCATGGCGAGGCCGGCGGCATCACCCAGCACATCGGCGCCTACCACGTCGAGACGTCCAAGGGTGTCATCAGCTTCCTGGATACCCCCGGCCATGCGGCCTTCACCTCGATGCGTGCGCGCGGCGCCAGGCTGACCGACATCGTGGTGCTGGTGGTGGCCGCCGACGACGGCGTCATGCCGCAGACGAAGGAGGCGATCCAGCACGCCAAGGCGGCCGGCGTGCCGCTGATCGTGGCGATCAACAAGATCGACAAGTCCGACGCCGATCCGCTGCGGGTCAAGAACGAACTGCTCGCCGAGCAGGTCGTGGCCGAGGACTTCGGCGGCGACACCCAGATGGTGGAGCTGTCGGCCAAGACCGGCATGGGCGTGGACGACCTGCTCGACGCGATCTCGCTGCAGGCCGAAGTGCTCGAACTCAAGGCGGTGCCGGATGGCAACGCCAGCGGCGTGGTCATCGAGTCGGCGCTGGACAAGGGCCGCGGCCCGGTCGCCACGGTGCTGGTCCAGCAGGGCCAGCTGAAGAAGGGCGACTATCTGGTCTGCGGCGTGCAGTACGGCCGCGTGCGCGCGCTGTTCGACGAGACCGGCAGCCAGCCCGACGCGGCCGGCCCGTCGATCCCGGTGCAGGTGCTGGGCCTGTCGGGCGTGCCCGACGCCGGCGACGACTTCGTGGTGGTCAAGGACGAGCGCCTGGCCAAGGACGTGGCCCAGCAGCGCGACGCCAAGCGCCGCGAGTCGCGCCTGGTCCAGGCCGCGGGCAACCGCATGGAAGACATCATGGCGCAGATGGGCAAGGGCGAGGGCCAGCAGGTCCTCAACCTGCTGGTCAAGGCCGACGTGCAGGGCTCGGTGGAGGCGCTGAAGCAGTCGCTGACCGCGCTTTCCAACGACCAGATCCGGATCAACGTGATCTCCTCGGGCGTGGGCGGCATCACCGAGTCCGATGCGAACATCGCGGCCACCACCAAGGCCACCGTGATCGGCTTCAACGTCCGCGCCGATGCTTCGGCACGCCGGATCATCGAGTCCAACGGCGTGGACCTGCGCTACTTCTCGATCATCTACGACGTGATCGACCAGGTGAAGCAGGTGGCGTCCGGCCTGCTGGGCGTGGAGATCCGCGAAGAGATCATCGGCATCGCCGAAGTGCGCGACGTGTTCCGCAGCTCCAAGTTCGGCGCGGTCGCGGGCTGCATGGTGGTCGAGGGCTCGGTCAAGCGCAACAAGCCGATCCGCGTGCTGCGCGACAGCACCGTGGTCTTCGAAGGCGAACTGGAGTCGCTGCGCCGCTTCAAGGAAAACGTGGACGAAGTGCGCAACGGCACCGAGTGCGGCATCGGCGTGAAGCAGTACAACGACGTGCAGCCGGGCGACCAGATCGAGTGCTTCGAACGCATCGAAGTGCAGCGTACGCTGTGACGGCAAGGAGTGAGTGTGGAGGAGTGAGTAACGAGGACTTCTTACGGCCGTTCGTTGCTTCCACTCACTTCTCACTCCTCTCAACTCTTCACTAAATCATGCCCACCAAATCCTTCCACCGCAGCGACCGCGTCTCCGCCCAGCTCCGTCGCGAGCTGGGCACGCTGGTGCACGAGGCCGTGCGCGAGCACGGGATTCCATCGGTCAGCGTTTCCGACGTTGAAGTCACCCGGGACCTGGCCCATGCCAAGGTGTTCGTGACCGCGTTGATGCAGGAAAAATCGGCCGAAGCGGTCAAGGACCTGAAGGAGCTGGCGCCGCAGATCCGCTACAAGCTCGGCAAGGCCATGAAGCTGCGCCATGTGCCCGAGCTGCATTTCCATTACGACGATTCGGTGGACCGCGGCGAGCACATGGAAAACCTGCTGCGCGACCTGCCGCCGCCTCCGGCGGACGAAGAAGAAAGCGAAGAGAAGTGATCGTGCGGGAATTGTAGGAGCGGGCCCTGCCCGCGATGCTTTTCCTGCAATGACGAAGAGCATCGCGGGCAGGGCCCGCTCCTACAAGGATCGCATCCGCCCCCGATGTCGCTGCCCAAGACCAAATTCCGACGCCTAGACGGCATCCTGCTGCTGGACAAGCCGCAGGGGCTGAGCTCGAACCAGGCCTTGCAGCGCGCGCGACATCTCTTTCGTGCCGAGAAGGGCGGACATACCGGCAGCCTGGATCCTTTGGCCACCGGCCTGCTGCCGCTGTGTTTCGGCGAGGCCACCAAGATCGCCGGCAGCCTGCTGGGCGCGCGCAAGGCCTATGACACCGTCGCCCGCCTGGGCATCACCACCGACACCGACGATGCCGAAGGGCAGCCGCTGCGTGAGCGGCCGGTCGCGCAGTACACGATTCCGCAGATCGACTCCGCCTTGCGCCAGCTCACGGGTCGCATCCAGCAGCGTCCCCCCATTTATTCGGCGCTCAAGCGTGGCGGCGAGCCGCTGTACGCCAAGGCTCGTCGGGGCGAAATCGTCGAAGTAGAACCGCGCGAGATCGAAGTCCATAGCTTCGAACTGCAATCCGCCGCCGACCTGCTGGACGGCGGAATGCCGCTGCTGCGCCTACACGTGGAGTGTGGATCAGGCACCTACGTCCGCAGCCTGGTCCGCGACCTGGGCGAGCTGCTGGGCTGCGGCGCGCATGTCGTGGAACTGCGCCGCCTGTGGGTCGAACCCTTCCGCGAGCCGCGCATGTGGACCCTGGAGGCACTGCAGGCGCTGGCCCAGCGTGACGAGCGCAGCCTGGATGCCTGCCTGCTGCCGCTGGACGCCGGGTTGATCGGCTTCCGTCGCATCGACCTGGCGGACGAAGGGGCCCGGCGCTTCAGCCAAGGGCAGCGCCTGCCGGCCATTCCGGGTTCGCCCGGGCCTTGTGCCGTCTATGGGCCCAATGCCCGCGTGCTGGGGCTGGCGGATCTCAGCGAGGGTGGGGTGCTGGCCCCGCAGCGGCTGTTCAACTGGCCGGAGCTTGCAACTGCCCCGCCATCGGCGCAGTAAAACCTTGTTTTGCAAGGCTTCGGCGACTACAATGCCGCGGCCTTTTCGGCATCCATGACCATCACTGGTCACCTCCGCGGCAGTCCATCGCAGCATCCTTCGTTACTTCCATCGCAATCGGCGAGCCCCCGCGGTACGTATGGCGTCCTTCCCGGACGAATGCGTTTCTGCAGGCCACGCATCTCAAGAGAAAACAAAAATGCCCATCGATACCCAGAAAGTCATTGAAGACAACAAGCGCGGTCCCGCCGACACCGGTTCGCCGGAAGTCCAGGTCGCCCTGATCACCGCCCGCATCGAACAGCTCAGCGGCCACTTCAAGACCCACAAGAAAGACCACCACAGCCGCCGTGGCCTGCTCCAGCTCGTGAACCGCCGCCGCAGCCTGCTCGACTACCTGAAGAAGAAGGACGGCGAGCGCTACAAGACCCTGATCGAGAAACTCGGCCTGCGTCGCTAAACCGAATACCGACCGCGGCGCAGTGATGCGCCGCGGTTTGCATTTCCGGGAACGAAAAATTCCCAGCAAGCAAGAAAGTTTTCCAAACCCGCAACACCCGGCCGGACCAACCCGGCCATCCGCATGCGGCATGGGCTGCATCCGGTTCAACCGATAGCGCATCACCAAGGATCAACCAACGTGGCAAAAATCACCAAGACCTTCCAGTACGGCAAGCACCAGGTCACCCTGGAAACCGGCGAGATCGCCCGCCAGGCCGGCGGCGCCGTCATCGTCAAGTTCGACGACACCGTGCTGCTGGTTTCCGCAGTCGCCGCCAAGAAGGCGCGCGAAGGCCAGGACTTCTTCCCGCTGACCGTCGACTACCAGGAGCGCTTCTACGCCGGTGGCCGTATCCCGGGCGGCTTCTTCAAGCGCGAAGGCCGCGCGACCGAGAAAGAAACCCTGATCTCGCGCCTGATCGACCGTCCGCTGCGCCCGCTGTTCCCGGAAGAATTCCGCAATGAAGTGCAGGTCATCGCCACGGTGATGTCGCTGAACCCGGAAATCGACGGCGACATCCCGGCCCTGATCGGCGCCTCCGCCGCCGTCGCCCTGACCGGCGCGCCGTTCAACGGCCCGATCGGTGCCGCCAAGGTTGGCTACATCAATGGCGAGTACGTGCTGAACCCGACCGTCAGCGAGCTGAAGGATTCCAAGCTCGAGCTGGTCGTCGCCGGTACGTCCAACGCCGTGCTGATGGTTGAATCCGAAGCCGCCGAGCTGTCCGAAGACGTGATGCTGGGCGCGGTGATGTTCGGCCACCGCGAAATGCAGAAGGTCATCCACATCATCAACGAACTGGTCACCGAAGCCGGTACCCAGTCGTGGAACTGGTCGGCCCCGTCCAAGAACGACACGCTGATCTCGGCGCTGAAGGAAGCCGTAGGCACCCAGCTCGACTCCGCGTTCCAGGTGCGCGACAAGCTGCAGCGCCGTGACGCCATCGCGGCGATCAAGAGCGACGTGATGCAGGGCCTCGCCGGCCGCGCCGAAGCCGATGGCTGGAGCGGTGGCGAGCTGTCGAAGGAATTCGGCGAGCTGGAATACCAGACCATGCGTGGTTCGGTGCTGGCTTCGAAGGTCCGCATCGACGGCCGTGCGCTCGACACCGTGCGTCCCATCAGCTCCAAGGTCAGCGTGCTGCCACGCGTGCACGGCTCCTCGCTGTTCACCCGCGGTGAAACGCAGGCGCTGGTCGCCGTTACCCTGGGCACCGCGCGCGATGGCCAGGTCATCGACGCTGTCTCCGGCGAGTACAAGGACCACTTCCTGTTCCACTACAACTTCCCCCCCTATTCGGTGGGTGAAGCCGGCCGCATGATGGGCCCGAAGCGTCGCGAAATCGGCCACGGCCGCCTCGCCAAGCGCGGCGTGCTCGCCGTCATGCCGACCATGGAAGCCTTCCCCTACACGATCCGCGTGGTCTCGGAAATCACCGAGTCCAACGGTTCCTCGTCGATGGCTTCGGTCTGCGGCAGCTCGCTGGCGCTGATGGATGCCGGCGTGCCGATCACCGCGCCGGTGGCCGGTATCGCCATGGGCCTGGTCAAGGAAGGCAACGACTTCGTCGTGCTCTCCGACATCCTGGGTGACGAAGACCACCTGGGCGACATGGACTTCAAGGTGGCCGGTACCTCCAACGGTATCTCGGCGCTGCAGATGGACATCAAGATCGAAGGCATCACCGAAGAAATCATGAAGCAGGCGTTGTCGCAGGCCAAGGCCGGCCGCTTGCACATCCTGGGCGAGATGGCCAATGCCATGAACGCACCGCGCCAGGAACTGAGCGAGTTCGCGCCGCGCCTGATCACCATCAAGATCCACCCCGACAAGATCCGCGAAGTGATCGGCAAGGGCGGTTCGGTGATCCAGGCGATCACCAAGGAAACCGGCACGCAGATCGACATCCAGGACGATGGCACCATCACCATTGCTTCGGTGAACGGCGCTGCCGGCCAGGCCGCGAAGGCGCGCATCGAGCAGATCACCTCCGACGTCGAGCCGGGCCGCATCTACGAAGGCAAGGTCGCCAAGCTGATGGACTTCGGTGCATTCGTCACGATTGCCCCGGGCAAAGACGGCCTGGTCCACGTGTCGCAGATTTCCAGCGACCGCGTCGAGAAGGTCAGCGACGTGTTGAAGGAAGGCGACGTGGTCAAGGTCAAGGTGCTGGAAGTCGACAAGCAGGGCCGCATCCGCCTGTCCATGAAAGCCGTGGAAGAAGGCGAGGGCGTTTCGGCCGAGTAAGCCGTTGCTTCATTGCTGAAAATAAGAAAAGCGGGCTTCGGCCCGCTTTTTTTGTGCGCAAATCTTTTGGGCCGCATTCCTGTGGGAGGGGCTTCAGCCCCGACGGGCGAAGGAGTAGAGCGTCGGGGCTGAAGCCCCTCCCACAGCAGAAATCCAGTCGCTTGCGGATGACTGCAATAAGCAGGGTCAGTGTGCCGGTTCGGGTCAATGGGAAACCTCAGCAAAAAAAGCGGGCTTTTCTGCCCGCTTTTTCTGGTTGGGTAGTGGTTGGCGCTCAGCCCCAGCGGCTTTTCCGCGTAGAGCGTCGGGGTTGAAGCCCCTCCCACAGTCGCAATCCACTAGCCCCTCATGGGCGACCTATTTCGATGCCAACACTTCCGGTCCTTGCTTCAGCACGATATCCACCGGGATGGAGCGGGCTTGCAATCGATCCAGATCGACCTGCAGTGCAGCGCCGGTCTGGCCGAGTTCATCCTGCAGCTTTTTTGCTGCGGCGTAATCGCCGTCGCCCTGCAGGGTCAGGATCCGCGCCGAGAGTGAATTCACCGCCTTTTCCATGCGATCAAAATCAACGCGGTAACGACCGGTGGCTTCGTCGCGGCTGAAAGCGCCTTCGTTCTGCAGGTAGTTGAAGGCCAGCATGTTGGCTTTGCCGTGCGCGCTGCTGGCGCCGAAACGCACCGAGCGGAAGATGCCTGCGAGGAAGGTGACGTAGTTGTCGCGACGCTTGGCCGCGTCCAGTTCACCCATCTCGCCCAGCTTGCCGATCATGTACAGACCCAGGATGTCGGCCTTGCCTTCCTCGTAGCTGCTGGCCAGGTCGGTGAGTGCTTCACGCACCGTGCCCTTGCCGTCCAGCGTGTTCTTGATGCCCAGGCCATGCGCCACTTCATGGAACATGACGTTCTCGAAGAATGCGTCGAAGGTGATGTGCTGGCGCTGGTCTTCGACGATCAGTTCATCGGCAATCGGCACCAGGATGGCGTCGAACTTGGCGCGCATGGTGTTCTCGAGTTGCAGGCGGCGTGAACCCTTGGCCAACTGCACTTCTTCGTCATTCGGCAGGTTGATGGCGATGGTCTTGGCGCCGGAATTCGCGTCGCCGCCGTAGTACAGGGCGAAGTAGGCATTGAGGTCGGCGTCGGTGCCAGGCATCTCGGCCTTGTAGGCATCAGCGACCGGTAGGCCGCGCTGCAGTGCAGGCAGGTGCTGGGCGAAGCGGGCCAGGCGCTTGCTCCATTCGATGTCCTTGACCAGCACGAAGGTCTCGAACGCGGCCTTGGTGCCGTACAGCGCGTCCTGGTAGCTTTCGATCGGCCCGATCACCACGTCGATGGGGCTGTCTTTCATGTCCATCCACGCCATGTCGCTGGGTTGGTAGTCACCGCTGAGCAACGCGTCGGCGCGCAGCGACAGATACTTGCGGAAACCGGGATCGGAAGCGACCTCGGCGGCCTGGCGCAGCAGCGCGGCCACTTGTCCAAGTTCGGCCTTGTAGGCCTCGTGGTAGGGCACCACCACCAGCTTGCCCGCTTGGTCGCGCTGGATCAGCGTGTACAGGCTGTCCTTGCCCGGCAGGTCGGCGGCTGCGAATTCTTCCTTGGTCATGTCTTCGGGGTAAAAGCGCGCGCCAGGTGGCCGCGGGCCAATACCGGGAACGAACGGCGCGTCGTTATCCAGGCGATCCCACGGGCCGTAGTTGATCTCGACGAAGCGGCGCGTGGCGGGATCGGTGATGCCTGCCAGCAAGGCCTGTTTGTCGCCCCAGACCTGCTTCCAGAACAGGTCGTCGATGATCGCGCCCGCCTGCAGCAACAGGTCGATGGCCTTGCGGTCGCCTTCGCCGAGGTGCGAGAGATCGGCGGTCAGCGGCACTTCGGCATAGCTGGCGACCTTGGCCGCGATGGCGCTTGCCGGTTCGCTGGCGCTGGCCGGGCTGGCCGTGGGGGTGGTGGTTTCCTGGTTCTGTTTGCAGGCGCCCAACCCCAGCGCGAGGGTGGCGGCGATGGCCAGGCAAAGGGGACGCAGCAACATGGCAGGCTCCGATCAATTCATGGTGATGGAACAGCATAAGGCGGGTTGTTGTCGCAGGGAAATTGGAGGCTCTGGCTCCGGCGCCGTGGCTTGCGTAACGGGTAAGCTGACGCGACGCCGCAAACCTGCCTGAAGGACCTGACGTGCGCACCACGACGCAGCGAACTCTTTTGATTCTCCTGCCGTGCATGGCGGCTGTGTTGGCGACAACGCCAGCCCAAGTCATCGCCAGTGATCGATGGCGTGGCGACTTCGAGAGTGGCGACAGCAGTCAATGGCATTCGACACTCAATCCGGCGGGCCTGTCCGTGGTTTCCGGCTGCACTCGCGAAGGAAAATTTGCTGGCAAAGTCACCCTCACCGGAGCGGCGGAATTCCTTTGGCATGGCAATCCACAACTCAATCGCAGCGAGTTTCATCATCGCGGCCCCATGGGCGACACCGCGGAAGGCAAGGACACATTCTTCGGGTTCAGTTTCTATCTGCCCAAGGCGTTCACCCCCAGCAAGCATGAATTTGCTTATTGGGAATCAGACAAGACCTGGAAACAGGCATTCCGTTTCAACATCAGCGGCACGGAACTGGGCTTCCAGGAATCCGCGGCCACGGCACCCTTGTGGGTGTTGCCCACCGGAGCGGCCCCGGGGGTGTGGCATGACGTGGCCATGCACATCCACTGGTCAAGCGAAGCAAGCGATGGCGCCGTGCAGGTGTGGTTCGATGGCAAGGACAAGGGCAAACATCACTTCAGTACCTTGCCGGACAAGCAAGCCCTGATGTTCACCCAGATCGGCATCCTGCGCATCCAGCAGGATGCCGTGGAAGAAATCCTGATCGATGCTGCCTACGAAGCTGGCAATCAAACCGAGTTACTGCAAAGGCAAGCGGATACATCGGGCATGAAGGACGGGTGCAACTGACCAGGCTGTATTCCAGCGGGAGCTGGGCACGATTCCGGTGACTACCTGTTGTCGTGTGGCCATGCTGGATTCTGCGATAAGGTGGGTGCATTGATTCTGGAGAGGCATGCCGATGTGCAGCGATAAAACCACCGCAAGCAGTCTGGCCCTGGACTGCATCGTGGCGCAGGCCCGGCGAGATGCGGAGCAGCGCGACAAGGGCTACCGCGAGCGCGCACTGAAGATGTATCCGTGGATCTGCGGGCGCTGCGCACGCGAATTCACCCGCGCCAACCTGTCGGAACTGACCGTGCACCACCGCAACCATGACCACGCCTTCAACCCGCCCGATGGCAGCAACTGGGAATTGTTGTGCGTGTACTGCCACGACAACGAACATTCGCGTTACACCGATTACACCGGGGTCAGCGCCATGGATGCTGAAGACAAGCACGTGGCCGCCACCAGCAATCCATTCGCCGATCTCAAGTCATTGCTGAAGCGCGAGTAGGGCATCGCGCCCAAGGGTGTTTCTACATGGGCTTGCGTAGCCAGCGCTTCAGTTGTTGGTACACCGCATCGCTGCCCAACAACTCCAGATGATTGATGCCGTAACCGACCCACTGCCTTGCCTTCGGTATACACAGGTCGAAAGCACGGTCCGGATGTCGCCCCAGTGCGCTCTCGATCGGCACCAGTCCGTCGCCGCTGCTGCGTGACTCATCATCGTCCTCGCGCTTGGCTTGCGTGGACACTGCGATGGCATAGGCAGTGACTTTCCGCGGCAAGGGCAGTGGCGAACGTGGATCCGCGCGCCCATCGCCGTCGCGGTCCTGCCAATCCGCGTCACGCAGGTTGCCGTGGCGCAGGTCCTGGATGCCGGCGCTGCGCACCTGTCCCAGGCGCACGAAAGGAGCGCTGTACGGGCTGATGCCGATCAGCATGTCGGCCCAGCTGCCCGCGCGTTCCAATGGTGCGCCGTGGTGTGGCGTACCCATGAAGACCGTCCTGGTCGGAATTTTCGACCAGGCGCGACGTTTACTGAAACCATCCTCCAACGCACTGCGCGTTACCAGTCCGCCCATGCTGTGGCCGAGCACGGTGATTTCCTCAATTGGCACGGGCCACGCCTTGGCCAGTTGATCGAGCAGGGAAGAAAAATCGCTGCCATTGGTCGAGATATGCCGGCCACTGTTGTAGTGCAGGTACAGCGCGGTGTAACCGAGCTCGCGCGCCAAGGCCTCGCCGTGGTCGTGGCCTGCGTAGTTCCATTGCAGGTCGTCCATGCACAGGCCATGCACCAGCACCAACAATTTATTGTGGGCATCCGGAAAGCGCGCGGCCAGAGATCTGCGATCCAGTTCCAAGGCGTGTCCACCAACGCGCAAGCGCATGGTGATGGCGAGTGTGTTGTGGCTGGCTTCCAGGTGGTCGCCGAGCACGCCATTCATCGCCGCCAGGGTGGCTTCACGCTGCGGGCCAGGTTCGCCACTGCCCAACAGTGGCGCCAGACCGGCAAGCGATGCGTCGATGCCATCGCCCACCCAGCCAGTCACCGTGCGCACGCTCTGGTAAATGAATCCTGTCAGGCCGGTGGTACCGGCAGGTGCAGGCCGGCCGATGGCGGATGGCAAATGGGTGATGGCCGCGTGCATGGCTTCGACCAGGTCGGTGACCCCGCTGACGCCGTCGATCGCCAGTCGTCCTAGGCCACGCAGGTCGTTTGCGTTGCGTGAGGGTGTTTCAGGTGGCGCGTGCTTGCGTGTGCCCATGCCTGCATCGTGGCACGTATGCGGCCACGATGCGTGTCATGCAACGATCAACGCTCGCGGCGGACCAGCATGCGATCCACTGGGCCACGCAATTGCCACTCGGGCGTTTCCACCTGTGTGTCATTGGCAAAGCTTTGCGGCAGGGGCGAGCTGGGGCCAACCGCCATGGACTTGGCACCCATCGCAACCGCGGCGGCCATCTGCGGCGCCAGGTCTGTGCCTTGCACTATGCCCAGCGGCGAATAGCCGGTGTATCCGGGAAAGATCGTGCCGAGGCTGGGATTGGCCATGCGCCGGATCATGATTTCGGAGAACACGCGTCGGTAATCCGTCGTGACCGGTACATCGCCAAAGGTGGGCGAGAGGATTTCCGGATTCAGGCCAGGCCACGTGCCGTAGAAGCGGCGTCCATTCACCGCACCGCCCAGCACCAGCAGCGGATTGCCATAGCCGTGGTCGGTGCCGCCGTTGGCATTGGCGCGCACGCGACGGCCAAACTCCGACTGCACGATCACCGTCACCCGCGACATCTGCCCGGTGCCGTTGAGTTCGGCATAGAACGCAGACAGTGCGGCAGAGAGTTCGGCAATCTTGTTCTGGTAATAGTTGTAGCCGCTGCCTGCCGTGCCTTGGCCTTCGTGCGTGTCCCAGCCGCCGAGGTCCAGGGTGGCGAAACGCAGTCCCAGGTTGAAGCGGATGCTCTGCGCAATGGTCCACAACTGCTCGGCGAAGCTGCCGGTCGGCCAGGTGGCGGGAAGCGCGGCGAAGGATTGCTGGCCGATGGTCTTCAGTGCCGCATCCGCGCGTGCGCCGTTGAGTTCGATGCCGGTCTGGCCCGCCCACAGGTCGACAAGGGTTTCGTTGAGGCCCTTGAATCCAGCGGGTGAATCGGTACGCACTTTCTGCCACGCATAGGCGCCGGCATTGAGCGAGAAGTCACTGGCATTGCTCATGGTCAACGCATCGGTGGCGCCCAGCAGTCCAGCAGGTTGCGTGCCGGAAATACCCAGTGCCGGCAGGGTTGCCAACGGCGTATTGCCCGGCCTGGTTTGCCAGGCGCGTGTCATCCACCCGGTTGCCGAACCGTATTTTCCTGGCGTTCCAAGATCGATGTAGAGCTGTGCGTCGAAATGACTGCGCGTCACGGTGGTGGCCATGCCGCAGGCATGCACGATGGCCAGCTTGCCGTCGTTCCAGATGTCGCGTAATCCCGTCGCGGAAGGATGCAGGCCGAAACCGGTGCCGGTGCCTGCGGCCAGGGTCAGCGGCAATGCACCGTAGGTGCCGGTGGCTTCGATCTTCAGGCTGGGGCGTGCTTCTTCGTAGAAGGTGCGATCGACGCCGTCGATGGGCACCACCAGGTTGAGGCCATCCATGCCGCCGCGCAGGAACAGGTGCACGACGGTGTCGTAGGTGTTGGCAGCCGCAGTCGCGTCGTCGGCGAACATCAGGCTGGTGCCCGCCGTGCCGACCACGGCGGCACTGCAGCAGCCTTTGACGAATTCCCGTCGTGTGAGGGTGTAGTCGCTCATGGTGTCGTCCTCAGCGGCTCAGGAATTCGGGGGAAAGCAGGATCAGCGACACCATGCTGCGCAGCCGTTGCTGGTTGTAATGCCGCTTCAAATCGCTGGCCTGCCAGGTATCGGTGTCGGTGATCACGTAGGTCGCCGGATCGCCGTTCTGGGCCATGAAGTTCACCAGGGTTTGCCTGCGCGCGGGAGCAATCGCGTAGCCCAACAGCCGCGTCGACCAGAAATCCACCAGGTTGTTCGCCGTCCACTGGGCCACGCCAGTGCGCGTAGTGGCCAGGATCGGACTCAGTGGCGCGCTCGCATCACTGGCTTCGGTCAGCCAATTGAGCAACTTCCATGTCATCGCGAACGAGTTGGAGCCGGACCATGCCGCGGCCGAGTCGGGATACCCATTGGGCGCGGGCCAGGTGTAGGGCGTATGCCCGGTGGGGCCGACGCGCCACATCAGTTCGTTGCTCTTGTCGTGGTCCAGGCGCACGGTCCAGTCCTGCCCCAGTGCGCGCATCGCGGCGACGGTGGCTTCGAACGGGCGCCGGTTCTTCTGGCCCCAGCTGTTGAACATGTCATCCGAGTTGAGGATGTGGCGCAGGGTGATCTCGATCTGCTTCGGGTTCTGCCAGTTGGCGCGAAAGACCAGCGCGGCGCTGTCGATCAGTTTCTGGCTTGGCGTGTCGTTGACGAAGCGGCGGATGAGTTTCTTGCAGATGAACTTGGCCACGCGCGGATGGCTGGCCAGGCGGTCCAGCACGTCCTGCCCGTCCTTCAACGCAGGTTGCTCTGGATAGATCAGCATGCCGAGCAGGAACTTCGGGCCGGCATCGTGCCAGGACTGGTGGTAGCTGAAGGTGCCGTCGTTCTCGGTCGGGAACTGCCAGTGTCCGGTCTTGGCCGACCAACCGGTGAAGGCGGCCGAAGTTTCGTATACGTCGATGTCGGTGTAGCCGATGGGGTAGCTGGGGTCTTCCGGGCAGGGCGGAACGGCGAACGGATCCATGAAGCCCAGGTAGTTTTCCGCACCGAAGGTATGCAGCTCCAGCAGCTCGCGCGCGAAATTCTCGTTGGGACCGGAGCGCGAATTGTTGAGGTTGTCCAGGTAATAGAGCATCGAGGTGCTCTTGGCCACGGCCTCAAGCATGGTGCGGAAGTTGCCGGTGGCATTGGCCCGGATCACGTCGCGGTCGTAGTGCACGAATACGGGACCAGCGCTGAAATCAGTGCCCATCACGTTGAAGTGGGCGTGCCAGAAATTGACCAGCACTTCGCGCAATTGGCGCTTGGAGTGGGTGGCGCGTACAAACGAGGCGCGCTGCACTTCCCATGCGGGGCGCATGCGGATGTCGTAGATCGGGTCGACCTTGATGTGGTCGTTCCACAGCTGCTCCAGCGTCTTGTTCAAGGTGGTGTAGCCGGCGGCGGCCAGGCGCTGGTCCAGGGCCGTGTCGCTGATATTGGTCCAGTCCAGTTGCCAATCCACGTAGTTGGCCAGGCGCTGTGAATCCGTGCTGCCCAGTGCGTTGAATTCGGCAAGCGACGTCGGCGTCACGCCATAGCTCAGGTTGTTGAGCACGCGCACCGCGAACGAGGGTTTGGCCAGCGTCATCAGCCTGGGATTGGACAGGCTGGAGGTGACGCGGCCCGTTGATTCCACGACGGGTGCCGGATCGGCGGCAAAGGTCTTGTCGGCCAGCGGCACTTGCTGGCCGCGGAAGCCATAGAGTTCTGTGTGGCGCGCCTTGGCGGCAGCGAGATGTCGCGCCTGGTTGCCGGGGGCTACGCGTGGCAGTTCCGGCGTCGGCTCGGCCTGCGCACGCAGGGAGCGGTCAAACCGATTGTTCAAGCTGCTTCGATTGGTGGACAAACGCCGCGCCATCTGGATTCCCCATGCACTTTTATGCAATGCGGAGTATTGGCGAAGCGCGGTCCCGGGACTGCGAACCAGCGCACACGGTGGTCAATCGGAGCCTGTAATCCAGCCTGATCGGGGCCAGTTCGTCCTAGACAAGGCCGGTCGCGTAATACACCGCGATGATGAAGAACACCGCCATGGTCTTGATGATGGTGATGGCGAAGATGTCCTTGTACGACTGCCGGTGGCTCAGGCCAGTGACCGCAAGCAGGGTGATCACTGCACCGTTATGGGGCAGGGTGTCCATGCCGCCCGACGCCATCGAGGTCACCCGGTGCATCACTTCCATCGGGATGCCGGCCGCATTGGCATTGGCGATGAAGCTGTCGCCCATCGCGGCCAGGGCAATGCTCATGCCGCCCGAGGCCGAGCCGGTGATGCCGGCCAGCACGGTGACCGAAACCGCCGCGTTGACCAGCGGGTTGGGAATGCCCTGCAGGGCGTTGGCCACCACCATGAAGCCGGGCAGGGCGGCGATGACGGCACCAAAACCATATTCCGACGCGGTGTTCATCGAAGCCAGCAAGGCGCCGTTGACCGCCGGCTTGGTCGCTTCCGCGAAGTGCGCGGTGACCGGTTTCCATGCAAGCACGATGACCGACACGATTCCGATCAGCAGCGCACCCTGCACGGCCCAGATCGCGGCCAACTTGGCCACTTCCTGCACCACAGGCTCCGGGTTGCCCAGCATCGAGGGCATGAACGAGCTGGTCTTGCCGTAGAAATCCGGGATCAGCCGGGTGAACGCGAAGTTGGACACGCCCACCAGCAGCAGCGGCAGCATCGCGATGAAAGGATGTGCGAGTGTTTCGCCGCGGAACGGTTCCGGTTCGTTGCGCAGGTCACTGCCATAGCCTTCGCCCGCCAGCAGCGCGGTACGGCGACGCCATTCCAGGTAGCTCATGCCGATGATCAGGATGAAGATGCCGCCCACCGTGCCCAGTACGGGTGCCGCCCATGCATTGGTGCCGAAGAACGAGGTCGGGATGATGTTCTGGATCTGCGGCGTGCCGGGCAGCGCATCCATGGTGAAGGTGAAGGCGCCCAGTGCAATCGTGCCGGGTATCAGGCGCTTGGGGATGTCGTTCTGGCGGAACAGTTCGGCCGCGAATGGATACACCGCGAACACCACCACGAACAACGACACGCCGCCGTAGGTCAGCAGGGCGCACACGACCACGATGGACAGCATGGCGCGCTGCTTGCCCACCATCTTGATGGTGGCAGCGACGATCGACTTGGAAAACCCGGATATCTCGACCAGCTTGCCGAAGATCGCGCCGAGCAGGAATACCGGGAAATAGAGCTTCAGGAAGCCGGCCATCTTGTCCATGAACAGGCCGGTGAACATGGGCGCGACCAGCGACGGGTCGGTCAGCAACACCGCGCCCAGCGCCGCGATGGGCGCGAACAGGATCACGCTGTGGCCGCGGTACGCCACGTACATCAGGAAACACAACGCGGCCAGCACGATCAGGAACGACATCCCAACTCCTCATGAGCATGCGCAATCACGGCGCATGCCGGGCTTGCAAGTGGAGGCGAGTATCCGCAGACCGGCGCTGCAGCCCCACTGTACGAAGGTACGATGCCCATCGGGCCGGTACCCCTCTAGCCTTGCCTTCGAATCGGCCACACGGGCCGCTGCCACGTTGTACCCGGGAGAGGGGAATACCATGAAGCGCAAACATTTGAGTCTGGCGATTGGCTGTGTATTGCTGGCGCCATCGGCATGGGCACAGGAATCTACGGCGACTACCGAGACCCCATCTACCAACAGCGCAACCACGCTGGATGCGGTGACGGTCACTGCACGTAAACGCGAAGAGACGCTGCAGGAAGTCCCGGTCGCGGTCACCGCGTTCACGGCGGCCACGCTGGACCGCCTGAACGTGCGCGACCTGGGTGACCTGGATGCGCAGGTCCCCAACCTGACCGTGTACGCGGCGCGTGGCTCCAGCAGCACTGCGACCGCCTACATCCGCGGCGTCGGCCAGGCTGACCCCCTGTGGGGCGTTGATCCGGGCGTGGGCATCTACCTGGACGACGTGTACATCGCACGTCCGCAAGGTGCCTTGCTGGACGTGTTCGACGTGGAGCGCATCGAAGTGCTGCGCGGCCCGCAGGGCACGCTGTACGGCAAGAACACCATTGGCGGCGCGATCAAGTACATCTCGCGCGGCCTGCCGCAGGAAACCGACGGCTTCGCTTCCATCACCGTCGGCAATTACAACCAGCTGGATGCCAAGGCGGCCATCGGCGGCGAGATCGGCGGCAAGGACAGCGGCCTGCGCGCCCGCGTGGCCGTGGCCAGCATGAACCGCGATGGATTCGGCGAGAACCTCATCAACCAGCAGGAGGTCAGCGACAAGGAAATCAACGCGATGCGCTTCCAGTTGGGCGCCTATTCGCAGGATGATTTCGACGTGCAGTTCGCCATCGACTGGATGGACGACAAGTCCGGCGTGCGTGGCGCCAAGATGCTCGCCGCCAACCCGCTGGCACCGGCGTATCCGCCGCTCGACAGCCCGTTCGATATCCGCAGCGGCATGCCCAACGTCAACAACACGGTGATGAAAGGTGCGTCGATGGCGGTGAACTGGCGCCCGAATGACGATTGGGCATTCAAGTACGTGATCGCCAAGCGCGAGTCCGATACCGAAACCAACATCGATTTCGACACCACGCCGCTGAAACTGGTGGACGTGCGCGCGTTCTACAGCGATCAGCAGGTCAGCAACGAACTGCAGGCGAACTACGATGCGGGCGGTGCTGCGCGCGGCGTCATGGGCCTGTACTTCTTCAACGGCGACGCCGGTGGCCAGGTGCTCAACTGGTTCTCCAACCCGTTGGCCGCCCCATCGCTCACCAACCCGCTGTTTGGCGATACGCAGGGCTATGTCAACACCAAGAGCATGGCGTTCTATGCAGACTGGACCTTCGACCTCGGCGAAAAATGGAAGCTGGACGTGGGCGCGCGCTATACCGATGAAGACAAGCACGCGGTCGCGCTGAACCGCTTCTACCTGACCAATGAATACATCACGGCGTGGGGAACCGCGGCCAACTTCGACAAGACGGTCAACTTCAAGAATGTTTCGCCCAAGGTGTCCCTGGACTATCAGGTCAATGACGACATCATGATCTACGGTCTTGCGTCACGCGGCTTCAAGTCCGGTGGCTACAACATCCGCGCCAACACCACGGCGGTACCGCGTTCTGGCGAACCGTTCGACGACGAGAGCGTCGACAGCTTCGAGATCGGCAGCAAGATGGCGTTCTTCGACCAGCGCCTGTTCCTGAACCTGGCCGCGTTCCACAACATCTACAAGGACATCCAGCTGTCGGTGTTCACTTCGTACACCTTGCCCAACAATACCCAGAGCTTCTTTGGCGACTTCACCAACGCCGGCAAGGGCACGGTCAACGGCGTTGAAGCCGAATACCAGTGGCTGCCGACCGAGAACTGGCTGATCAGCGGCAACCTGGCGTGGCTGGATGCCAAGTACGATGAATTCATCACGTCGGGCGTCAATGTCGCGGACAGCCAGCGTTTCACCAACGCACCGGAATTCTCCGGCGCACTGAACGTCGAATACCGCACGGCGCTGGCCAACGGCGGCAACCTGTCGGCGCGCGTCGGCTATTCCTACCAGGCCGAAGTGTGGCCCACGACCGACCTGAGCCCGGCGATCCGCCAGGATGGGTATGGCCTGATTGGTGCAGGCGTGATCTGGAAGATCGACGACGCGTGGTCGCTGTCCTTGCAGGGCAGCAACCTGGCCAACGAGGAATACCGCACCACCGGCTACAACATCGCCGCCTACGGCGTGCTGACCGGCTTCTACGGTCCGCCGCGCCAGTACTCGCTGACCGCGCGTTACGATTTCTGATCGGCCACGCGTCATCGTGCAACCCCACGCGACGGCGGGCGAAAGCCCGCCGTCGCTGCGTTATGCTCCACGCATCCTGTAGGAGCTGCGCAAGCTGCGACCGGGTGTCCCGGCCTGGATGAATTGTCCGCAGGCCGATAGTGTTCGGTCGCAGCTGGCGCAGCTCCTACAATGCAATTCGCAGACATGACCATGCCAACCGATAGCGCCCTCGCATGCTGAGTTTCTGGACCGTCGCCCTGGCCAGCCTGCTGTGGCTGGCGCTGATGTTCGGCACGGCCCTGTATGGCGAACGCCATCCCACGCTGTTCGCGCGCCATTGGCGCCACGTCTATTCGCTGTCGCTGGCGGTGCACTGCACCTCGTGGACGTTCTACGGCACCGTGACCCAGGCCGCACGCTATGGCTGGCCGCTGCCGCCCACCTTCCTCGGCGCCATCCTGTTCTACGGGTTGGCCGTGGCCTTCATGGTGCGGCTGATCAAGCTGGCGCGCGAAACCAACGCGACGTCGTTGGCCGACCTGATCGCCACGCGCCTTGGAAAAGATGCCTGGCTGGCGGCCACGGTCACCCTGGTCGCGGCATTGGGTTTGATTCCCTACATCGCGCTGCAGTTGAAGGCGATCGCGATGAGCTTCGCCACCTTGACGGCCGACGCGGGAGAAGTCGCGGCGGCGGTGCCGGCCTGGCGCGACAGCGCGCTGTACGTGGCGCTGGCGATGGCGCTGTTCGCCATGTTGTTCGGCACGCGCCGTGCGAGCGCGGCCGAACACAACCGCGGCCTGGTGCTGGCGATGGCGTTCGAGTCGCTGTTCAAGCTGCTGGCGATGCTGGCGCTGGGTGCCTTCGTCTGGTTCAGCCTGGACTCCCTGCCCGTCGCCGCCGTGTCTGCCACGCCGCTGGAGCCGGTAGGTGGCTTTGCGCCACTGGTGCTGCTGGGCGCCTTGGCCATGTTCATCCTGCCGCACCAGTTCCACGTGGCGGTAGTGGAATGCCGCGACGACCGCGACGTGCGCACGGCGCGCTGGCAGTTTCCGCTGTACCTGATCCTGATCGCGCTGCCGGCCTTGCCGCTCGCACGTGCCGGCACCGCCTTGCTCGGCGACAGTGTCCCGTCCGACATGTATGCGCTTGCGCTGCCGTTCTCGCAGGGGAACAGCGGCATTGCCTTGTTCGCCTTCCTCGGTGGATTGAGTGCTGCCACCGGCATGGTGGTGGTGAGCACGCTCACCCTCAGTTTGATGATCGGCAATCACTGGTTCGCACCCGGCTTGCTGCGCAGTGCGTGGTCGCGCGACAAGGGCGGCGATCGCCGCGGCGACCTGCTGCTGCTGCGTCGCGTCGGTATCCTGGTGATCATGCTGCTGGCCTGGGCGTACAGCCGTTTGAACAGTGGCAGCGAGGCGCTGGCCGACATCGGTGCCGTGTCGTTCTCGGCACTCGCAACGCTGGCACCTGCGCTAGGCTTCGCGGTGTGGCGACCGCAGACGCCGCCGCGCGCCGCGATCATCGGCATCGTCGCCGCGTTCGCCACGTGGGCATGGGTGATCCTGGTGCCGATGGTGGCGGTGATCTCCGGCAACGAACCGGCATGGATACAGCAGGGGCCGTTCAGCCAAGCGTGGCTGTCGCCGCATGGATTGTTCGGCCTCACCGGTTGGAGTCCGCTCGGTCGCGGCGTCGGCGCCAGCCTGTTCATGGGCATCGTCGTGACCTTGTTGGCGACCGCGCTGCGTCGTGAAACGCCTTACTACGCCGGACGCAATCTCGACAGGCAGGCATTGCGTGACGCGGGCTTGCGCTTCCTTGCGCGTGAACGCGTGGATCAATTGCTGGAAGGCGCGCCCGCCACTGGCCCGGTGACTGCACTTACCGAGTCACGCATGGAACGCGAACTTTCCGCGGTGCTGGGTTCCGCGTCCGCACGCCTGCTGTTGAACGCGGCGCGCCGTGAAAGTGGCGAGCTGGATGCGGTCGCGGCCATCGTCGGCGAGGTGTCGCAGGACCTGCGCTTCAACCAGCAGGTGCTGGAAGCCGCGCTGCAGAACATGAGCCAAGGCATCAGCGTGGTCGATCGCGAGCAACGGCTTGTTGCATGGAACCGGCGCTACGTGGAGCTGTTCGGCTTCTCTGACAGCTTGCTGCAGGTGGGCCGTCCCATCATCGACCTGACCCGGTGGGCGCTGGCACGCATGCCGCATCGTGGCAATGACGAAGCGGCCCTGCAGCGACGCATCGCCTATATGCGGGCCGGAACGCCGCATCTCACCGAGCGCGTGTTTCCGGATGGCAGCATCGTCGAGATCCGTGGCAATCCCATGCCGGGCGGCGGCTTCGTGGCCACCTACACCGACGTCACCGCATCACGCCAGGCCGAACGCAACCTCAAGCAGGCCAATGAAACGCTGGAGCAGCGCGTGGTGGATCGCACTGCGTTGCTGGAAACCGCCAAGCGTGAAGCCGAACACGCCAACGACGCCAAAAGCCGCTTCCTCACCGCCATCGGCCACGACCTGTTGCAGCCATTGCATGCTGCGCACCTGTTCACCGATGCGCTGTCACAACAACTTCCCGACAGCCACCAGCGCCAATCGGTGCAGCAGATCCGCGGTGCACTGGATTCCACCACCGACCTGTTGACCGGCTTGCTCGACATGTCGCGACTGGAAGCCGGAGGACTGGTGCCGGAACCGCGTGATTTCCCGCTCAGCGAAGTGCTGGAGCCGCTGGTGTCGGAATTCCGCGTGCTTGCCGGCGAGCATGGACTGTCGTTTTCCTGCGTGGCCACGTGCGCATGGGTGCACACCGACCCGCAACTGCTGCGCCGCATCCTGCAGAACTTCCTGGCCAATGCCGTGCGCTACACGCACGCGGGCGGCATCCTGCTGGGCGTGCGCCGGATCGATGGCGGCGTGCGTATCGAGGTGCACGACACCGGGCCGGGCATCGAGTTGGCGGAGCAACGCGTGATCTTCGAAGAGTTCCGACGTGGGGAAGGTGCGAGCGGGCAGGGCCTGGGCCTGGGGCTTTCCATCGCCGACCGTATCGCGCATCTGCTGGCTGCGCCGCTGTCCCTGCGCAGCCAGCCCGGGCGCGGTGCGGTGTTTTCAGTAACGTTGCCGTTGGTGCAGCGGCCTCATTCCAGCCAGTCGCCTGCCTTCGGCAAGGTGGGTCTGTCGGGTCGTCGCGTGCTGGCACTCGACAACGACCGTGCCGCCCTGGAAGCGCTACGCCAGGTGCTCACAGGCTGGGGGTGCGACGTGAGGGTGGCGCGAAGCGGCGAAGAAGCTGCAGGTCTATTGGCCAGGTCGACGGCCGACCTCTGGTTGTTCGATTACCACCTCGATGACGGTGATACCGGCGTGGCCGTGGCGCAGCGGTTGATGGCGCGTTTCGGCACGGTGCCGTGCCTGATCCTGAGCGCCGACCAGACGTCTGCCGTGCGACAGGCAGTGAACGAAGCCGACTTGCCCCTGCTGGCCAAGCCGGTACGACCCTTGGCCCTGAAGTCGGTGCTGGACAGACTGCTCGCCGCCCGCACGCTGTGAGGGTGTGTTCGTAGGAGCGACGTGAGTCGCGACCGGAATAAGAAAACATTGGACACGGATCAGAGCGGATAAATGCGGAATAGAAAAGCTTTATCAAATTTTATCCGCTCTGATCTGCGTCCAGAATTTCCTTTTTTTTATTCGGTCGCGACTCACGTCGCTCCTACGATCGCTCGCGTGGCGACTAGAATGGGCAGACTTACACTTGGGTCGATCGTCCATGCCTTATACCCCTATCGTCGCCACGCTCGGCTATGTGCTGTCACCTGATCGCACGCAGGTGTTGCTGATCCATCGCAATGCGCGTGCGGACGACCAGCACCTGGGCAAGTACAACGGCCTGGGTGGCAAACTGGAGCCGGACGAGGACGTGGTGGCTGGCATGCGTCGCGAGATCCATGAGGAAGCCGGCATCGACTGCACAGCGCTGTCCCTGCGCGGCACCATCAGCTGGCCCGGCTTCGGCAAGCAGGGTGAGGACTGGCTGGGTTTCGTGTTCGTGGTGACGGAGTATTCGGGCACGCCTTTCGGCAGCAATCCCGAGGGCACGCTGGAGTGGGTGCCAGTGGCGGACATCCTGCAATTGCCGCTGTGGGACGGCGACCGTCATTTCCTGCCGCTGGTGTTCGACGATGACCCGCGCAGTTTCCATGGGGTCATGCCGTATCGGGATGGCAGCATGGTGTCGTGGAATTTTTCCAGGGTGTAGCGCAGGCCTGGCTCAGTCCTGGGTTTCCATCTGTCGCGCAGGGTCGCTCAATTCCAGTTCGCGCAGGATGACGCCGGCCTGGGTGCGGTTGCGCACGTCCATGCGTTCGAAGATGGCGGTCAGGTGTGCTTTCACCGTGCGTTCCTGCACGTCCAGGCGGTCAGCGATCTGCTTGTTCAACAGGCCTTCGGCGACCAGGGTCAAAACGCGGAACTGCTGTGGCGACAGGCTGGCCAGGCGCGCGGCCAGTTCACGGTCGTGTTGCGACGATTGCGAACGCGCCACCGAAGCGCGCAGCGACGAAGGCAGCCACTGCTCGCAGGCCAGCACGCTGCGGATCGCTTCGCGCAGTTCGTCCAGCCCGGAACTTTTGGGCAGATAGCCCGCAGCCCCGTGGTCCAGTGCGCGGCGCACCACGCGCGGGTCGTCATTGGCGGAGACCACGACCACGGCCACTTCCGGGTACTGCGCGCGTATCGCCGCCAGTCCGGCCAGGCCATGGTTGCCCGGCATGTGCAGGTCGAGCAATACCAGGTCGATGTCCGCGTGCGTTTCCAGCGCATCAAGTACACCGTCCAGTGATTCGGCTTCCAGCACCGAGAGATCCGCCACGGCATCGGCGGCCGCGCCGCGCAGTGCGGCGCGGAACAGGGGATGGTCGTCGGCGATCAACAGCTTGGGCATGCAGGAAAATCCAGTTCCGTGGCCCGGTTGCGGGTGGGGTAGGGAACCCTAGCAGCATCCGGCCCACGATGCGTGGTACCAAAGTACGATGACATGGCGGGTGGGGCAGGGTAGCGTGCAGGCATGAACAAGACTCCGTCCCTGCGCCTCATCACCGTCCTGCTGGCCTGCCTGCTACCAGCTGCATGCAGTACCTCATCCAGCCTCACATCAGCCAACCGCAGCGTGTCGAAGGAGGGCGCGATGATCGAACCACAGCGCGAGACCGCCCATCGCGGCAGCGATGACTTGCTCACGGCCGGGCTGGGACTCGACGGACTGCGCGCGATGGCGCCACCGGCGTTCGCCGACGCCGCCAACCCGACCGCGGAAGAGCTGCGTCGGCGTGCGTTCTGGAACAACTGGCGCGGCATCGCCGACCTGTCGTTGACTGGCGGCTACGGCCAGGCGTACGGCAGCGTGGCCAACGTGCCGGGTCGCGAATACACCGCGTTCGCCAAGGTCGACGGCGCCAGCCAGCCGCACCGCGTACTGGTGCAGGTGCCGGACGATTTCGACCAGAAGAAGCGCTGCGTGGTGGTGACGGCGTCTTCCGGTTCGCGTGGCATCTACGGTTCCATCGCCGTGGCCGGAGCCTGGGGTTTGCCGAAGGGCTGTGCCGTGGCTTACACGGACAAGGGCGCGGGCACGGATTACTACGACATCGATACGCACACCGGCGTGCGCCTTGACGGTACGCGCGGCGCACTGGGTGAGGAACTCGCCTTCATGCCCGAGGTGCCGGTTGGCATGTCGGGCGTGGCGTTCAAGCATGCGCATTCGGGCGACAACCCCGAAGCCGACTGGGGCCAGCATGTGCGACAGGCGGCGGAGTTCGCGCTGTCCGCGCTCAATCGCGCCTACCCGCAGGCCAAGTCCTTCACCTTCGACAACACGCGCGTGATCGCCGTGGGTATTTCCAATGGTGGCGGTGCCGTGCTGCGTGCAGCGGAGCTGGACGGCGAGTGGCTGGATGCAGTCGTCGCTGGCGAGCCCAACGTCTACCTGCAAGGCCCCGGCAGCCGCACGCTCTACGACGTGGCCACCGAAGCGGCGCTGTTGATGCCGTGCGCATTGCTGCACCTGCCTGCGGAATCCTTGCCGCAGCCGCCGCTGCGTGCGCAGGTCGAGCCGCTGTGGGCCGGACGCTGCGCCACGTTGAAGTCCGCGAAACTGGTCACAGGCGAAGATACCAAGGCGCAGGCCAAATCCGCCTACGACCAGTTGCGTGCCAATGGCTGGACCGACGAGGCCTTGACCGCAGGCGCACTCAGCGTGGGTTTCGATCTGTGGCGCGCGGTTGCGGTGACCTACGCCTCGGCGTATTCGCGGGCGGGGCTCGGCGCGCACCCGTGCGGGTATTCGTTCGCGGCACAGAACCCGGATTTTTCGTCGCGTGAAGCCACCGCCGCGGAACGCGCGGCCTGGTTTGCCGACGGCAGCGGTATTCCGCCAGGCGTGGGCGTCGGCATCGTCGATGCGCTGATGGCCGCACCGGATTACACGCTGCCGGGCCTGCAGTGCCTGCGCAACCTGCTGGACCAGCGTGGTGACAGTGATTTCCGGCAGGGGCTGGCGAAGACCGAGGCTGCGCTGCCGCGCAAGGGTTTGCCCGTAGTGGTGATCCACGGCCTGGATGACGGGCTGGTGCCACCGGCTTTCACCAGCGCACCGTATGTCGTCGCCTCGCAAGCCGCAGATCGTGACGTCAGCTACTGGCAGGTGAAACACGCCCAGCATTTCGACGGCTTCCTGGCATTGCCAGCGTATGGGGCACGCTACGTGCCCATGCTGCCGTACATATATGCCGCGCTGGACCAGGTGTCGGCCAAGCTGGATGGCAAGGGCAAGCTGCCGGGCGATGCGGTGATCACGCCCGTGCTGCGTGGCGCGGGTGCGGTCGAATTGAAGCAACTTGCGATTCCTGCGCCGCGCTAGGAAACCGTTTCAGTCACATGGGAATGCCGTTGTGGGTGGGGCTTCAGCCCCGACGCTTGCAGGAAATAGAGCGTCGGGGCTGAAGCCCCTCCCACAGTAGCCCCAGCCTTTCCCCAATATTCCGGCTTGCGGCCTTCACGCCCATGCTGGCAGTCTGTCGGTCCCGCAACGCACCGGAATCGACATGCCACGCCATTTCTCCATGCTGCGCGAATTCCACCTGGCCGACTGGTTCACCCTGGCCAATGCGTTCTGCGGCACCGGTGCGATCTTCGCGGCCATGCGCTTCCTTCACGAAGGCAACGTGCGCGACCTGTTGATCGGCATGGCGTTGATCCCGTTGGCCTTCATCTTCGATGCCTTGGATGGCCGCATCGCGCGCTGGCGCAAGTCCTCATCCACGTTGGGCCGTGAACTGGACTCGCTGGCCGACGTGATTTCCTTCGGCGTGGCACCGGCGGCGCTGGCCTATGCCTGCGGCATGCAGGGTGGTTGGGACTGGTTGATCCTCAGCTACTTCGTCTGCTGCGGCGTCAGCCGCCTGGCCCGTTACAACGTCACCGCCGAGCAACTGTCGGGCGAAGACGACAAGGTCAAGTATTTCGAAGGCACGCCCATTCCCACCAGCCTGGCGCTGGTCGTCGTATTGGCGGTCGCGGCCAGCACGGGCAATATTGGTGAATCGTTGTGGTTTGGCTCGGTCAAGCTGGGGCCATGGCTGTTGCACCCCTTGGTGCTGATGTTCGCGCTGTCGGGCTCGCTGATGATCAGCAAGACCCTGCGCATCCCCAAGCCTTGAGCCAGTGGCATGCACCCGTTGCCTGACGGGCATTGCCTGATAGGAGCAGGCAACCTGCGATTGCTATGATCGGCGCATCAGCAAGGGAGGGTGACCATGTTCAATCCAGGCTTTGGTGGCGGTACGGGCGATTTCGAGGGATTGTCCCGGCAATACTGGAGCGCATGGGGCGAGGCCATGCGCCAGGCCGGCGTGAGCGCAGGGGTCATTCCGCAGCCGCGTTCGCACTGGCAGCAGGCAGTCGACTGGTGGTCGCAGTTGTTGCCGGGCGGGCCAAGCCAGGCCAACGACGCCGTGAGCCGCTTCAACCAGCAGGCGCGTGACTGGTACGGGCAGATGCAGCAGGTAGCGGCGCAGTTCGCTGGCCAGGACAGCAGCCCGGCCGATGTCAGCCAGGCGTGGCGCGATGCGATTGGTGCCAATGCGCTGGGCGGATCAGCCAGCAATCCTTTCGTGGACATGTTCAAGCACATGCGTGGCCCGGGCGCGCATGGCATGGAAGAGTGGCTGGAACAGGTGCAGCCTTGGCTGGAAGGCTTGCAGCAACAGGGCCAGCGCTGGCAGCAGATGCCGGCCTTCGGCCAGTACCGTGAGCACCAGGAACGTTGGCAGGCATTGCAACTGGCGCTGCAGGAATACCAGCGTTGCAACAGTGAACACAACCAGCTGATGGCCCGTTGCATGCAGCAGGCCTTCGAGGTGTTCGAGGGCAAGCTGGCCTCACACGAAGAGCCGGGACGCCAGATCGCAAGCGCACGCGCGCTGTTCGACCTGTGGATCGATGCGGCGGAAGAAGCCTATGCGCAGGCCGCGTTGTCGGAAGAATTCCGCCACGCGACTGGCGCGCTGACCAATGCGCAGATGCGCCTGCGTGCGGCCATCCAGTTGGAGGTCGAGCACATGACCGGTCTGCTGGGCATGCCCACGCGCACCGAAATTGATTCGGCGCATCGCAAGATCGCAGACCTGGAGCGGGCATTGCGCCGCGCGGGTGCTGCGTCGCGCCAGCCGCGTCCTGTGTCGCAGCCGGTGCGGAAAGCCGCCGAACCCGCGATGCCTGCCGAATCTGTAGTGGAAGCGGCGAAAGCGCCAACCGCGCGTAAACCCCGCAAGGCCGCGAAGACGCGCAAGCCCGTCGCACGCAAGCCCGCACGCAAGCCATCGGTCACCGTGAAGTCTGCACCCAAGCGGGCAGCCAGCAGCAAGCTGGCGTCCAAGCGTGCGCCGGTAAAAGCCGCACCCGTGAAGAAGAAGCCGACGACCGCCAAACCCGCTCCAGCCAAACCCGTTCCAGCCAAGACCGCAAAGGCCAAGCCTGCGGTCAAGAAAGCCGCTCCCGGGATCGCAAAGAAGTCTGCCAAGCCGGTAGTTCGCAAGCCGTCAGCCAAGACCGCGAGCAAGCCCGCGGCCAAGGCCATTGCAAAGGCGGCCACGCCACCGTCGCCCTCCGCCAAGGTGGTGTCGATGAAGGATTGGGTGGCGCGGTATGCGGCTGGCAACACTCCCGTGGCGCCAGAGGCGTCAAGGCAGAAGGGCGGCAAGAAAGGAGCGCGTAAATGAACGGACCCCTCAATATTTCCCCGCAGGCGTTGGCACAGGAAGCCATCACGATGCAGCAGAAGTTGGCTGCCGGACTGCAGACCTTGCCGGACGTGGACGACGTGCACTACGGTGCGACCCGCAAGGAAGAAGTCTGGCGCGACGGCAAGGTGGTGTTGTACCGCTTCGTCGGTGAGTACGCGCCGACCGCGCGCGTACCGTTGCTGATCGCCTACGCACTGGTCAACCGGCC
The DNA here is from genome assembly GCA_937897645.1 of uncultured Lysobacteraceae bacterium. Classification (GTDB taxonomy): domain Bacteria; phylum Pseudomonadota; class Gammaproteobacteria; order Xanthomonadales; family Xanthomonadaceae; genus Pseudoxanthomonas_A. The sequence continues at coordinate 25,514 of CALCNV010000070.1, read as the reverse complement.
GTACATGGTGGACTTGCAGTCGGACCGTTCACTGGTCAAGGGCCTGCTCGCGCGCGGCGAAGACGTGTACATCCTGGATTGGGGCTATCCCGACCGCTCCGATCGCTTCCTGATGCTGGACGACTACATCAACCGTTTCATCGACGGTGCCATCGACCATCTGCGTGAGCGTTTCGGTCTGAATGCGGTGAACCTGCTCGGCATCTGCCAAGGCGGCGCGTTCTCGCTGTGCTATGCCTCGCTGCATCCGGAGAAGGTCAAGAACCTCATCACCATGGTCACACCGGTGGATTTCCACACCCCGGACAACATGCTGTCCAACTGGGCACAAGAGATCGACGTGGATCTGTTCGTCGATACGCTGGGCAACGTGCCCGCGGACCTGATGAACTCGAGTTACCTGATGTTGAAGCCGTTCCGGTTGCACTTGCAGAAATACGTGGGCCTGATCGACATCCTCGATGACAAGCACGCGATCGAGGATTTCCTGCGCATGGAGAAGTGGATTTTCGATTCGCCCGACTTGGCGGGCGAAGCGTTCCGCCAGTTCATGAAGCAGTTCTACCAGGGCAACGGCTTCGTCAACGGCGGCATCGAAATCGATGGCGAAGCGGTCGACCTGGGCTTCGTCGACATGCCCATCCTCAACATCTTCGCCGAGCAGGACCACCTGGTGCCGCCGGACGCATCACGCGCGCTGCAGAAACTCGCAGGCACCCGCGACTACACCGAGCTGAGCTTCAAGGGCGGGCACATCGGCATCTATGTCTCCAGCCGCGCGCAACGCGAAGTACCCACGGCGATCCATGAATGGTTGGCCAAGCGTTCCCGGTAATTGGTTTCCCGGGATCGGTTTGCGTAGGAGCGACGTGAGTCGCGAAACCATCGCTGGCGTGGTCAGTGGAATGGATATGAAGACCTTGTATGGCTTGATTCTGTTGCTCGCTATTTCAGGAGTAGCTTTGGCTGCTCCCAGTCCAAAAGCCAAGGCGGAGATTGCCGGCTTGATGGAAGCGCTGGGCAAATCCGGTTGCCAGTTCCAGCGCAATGGCGACTGGCATGATGCGACGCAAGCCCGCGCGCACCTGCAGCGCAAATACGACTATCTTTTGAAGAAAGACATGGTGGATACCAGCGAACAGTTCATCGAGCGCGCCGCCAGCAAGAACAGCCTCAGTGGCCGTGCCTACCGGGTCAGGTGTGCAGGCAAAGAACTGGATGCGGCTGCCTGGTTCGGCGAGCAATTGCGGCGCCTCCGCCAAGCCGGCACGACGGCACGTTGACGCGCTAGACTCCGCAAAACCCACCTGAGGAACCGAGATGAACCAGGCAACGCCACTGGCCCGCTCACGCAATGACCGCATGATCGCCGGCGTGATCGGCGGAATCGCCAAGCGACTGGGCTGGGGTTCCACCCTGCTGCGCGTGATCTTCGTGATCGTGTCGATTGCGTCGGCCGGCTTCCCTGGAATGCTGATCTACCTGATCCTGTGGCTGTTGATGCCCTCCGAGCAGGATTGATCGCCGGTGCAGCGGGTAGGGCAGTACGCCGCGTGGTTGCTGGGGATGCTCTGGACCCTGCCCAACACCGTCGCCGGATTGATCGCAGGTGGGGTGGGGATGCTGTTCGGCGCGAAGCCCCGCCTGAGCAAACGCGACTTCGCACTGGTGTTCCACTATTGGCCCTGGGGTCCAGGCGGTGCAATCACGCTCGGCAATACCATCCTGCACACGGGCAGCACGCTTGATTCGGATTGCGTGACCTATGAACATCGTGCGGGCCGCTGCGAACATCCTCCAATCAAGATCGGCGACCACGAACGCGCCCACGTCTACCAGTACATGGTGCTTGGGCCGCTGTTCCTTCCGGTTTACCTGCTGTGCGGCGGAGTAAACGTGCGCAATCCATTCGAGCGCGCGGCTGATCGCTATGCGTTGACTGGCAAGGGCTGGTGGCCTTGAGAACGCATTGCCAATCGTTCGCCACGAAGCGCTAACGATCCAGGCGTCGGAACGAGAACAATTCGGTCAGTGGATGCTTGCGCTTCTCGATCTGCGCACGCAGCAAGCCGGCGCCCAGCATGCTGTAGGTAATGCCGTTGCCGCCGTAGGCCATGGCGAAATGCACGCGCGGCCCGTGCTGGGCATGCGCTCCGAAGAACGGCAGTCCGTCCTTGGTTTCAGCGAACGTGCCGGCCCAGGAGAAGGCAGGCTTGAAGGGCAGGGCTGGGAACAGATGTTCGACTTTCTTCTGCAACGAGCGCGATTTCTTCTCCACCCGGGCGTCCCGCCTGGCCGGGATATCCACGCTGTCGTCCTCGCCGCCCACCAGCAGGCGACCGTCGCCGGTGCTGCGCATGTAGAGGTAGGGGCGCGCCGATTCCCAGACCATGGTGTCTTTCAACGGGCCAAGTGAGTGCACGTCGATCGGATCACTGATCCAGGCATAGCTGCTGCGGTTGCGCGCAACTTTCTGCTTGAGCCAGTGCTGGCTGGCATAGCCCGCGGCCAGTATCAGGTGGTCCGCGCGGACGGTATGTCCTTCCGCAGTCTGCAGCTGGATTCCGCGCGAAGTGGCTTGGAAATGTTCGATGCGCGTGCGGTCGAAGACTTGCGTTCCGCTTTTCTGCAGGCGCATCAACAACCGGTACGCCATGCGGTAAGGGTCGACCCGTGCCGCCTGCTTGCTGAGGATCGCTACCGGCGCCTTGATGCCGAAGCGCTCCTGCAGGGCGGTGGTCTCGATCAATTCAACCTGGAATCCATGCTTTGCACGCAGCGCGAATTCATCGCGCAACGCATTGGCATGGCTGCGCTTGCTTGCGTAGTACAGGCTGTCCATGCGTGCAAACTCGATATCGCGGATGTGCCGCGCCTTGTCTGCCAGCATCTCGATGGCTTCAGCGCACTTGCTGTAAGCCAACAAGGCATCGGCTTCGCCGAATTGCTTGGCCAGGTCGACCATGTGGGTGTCGATCTCATATTGCAGCAGTGCGGTGCTGGCTGCGGAGCTTCCCCAGCCCACGTCGCGTTGCTCAAGCACGATGACGTCGTGGCCATTGCTGGCAAGCTCATCAGCGATCAGTGCGCCAGTGATGCCCCCGCCGATGACAGCTACCTCGCAGCGCACATCTTCCGCCAAGGACGGAAACGCGTGCATCAGCCCATTCTTGACTGCCCAGTAGGGATAGCCGCTTTTCAGATCCATCGCGATGCACGCCAGCTTGTAGGCTTGCAAGCATGCATTGCGGGGTATTTGGATGGTGTGAGCCCGCGCAGAGCCGCGCGGGCAGTGTCGTGCACAGGCAGTCGGGACGTGCTACTGACGACTCAACGCGGCAATGCCCCGTGCAGGAACATGTCCACTGCACTCAGGGCATAACTGCGTAATTCCTCGGGATCCGGGTCGCGCAGGTTGCCGCTGGAGATGCGGATGACCAGGTCGCCGAACAGCATCATGAAGAACTGGCTTGCCGCCACCGGCGCCGATGGCATTTTCAGCCGGCCAGCCGCGATTTCCTGTTCAAAATAATCGCTGAGGGTGCTGCGCACCGATGCCACGGCATGATCGAAGAACCAGTCGCGCAAGTCCGGGAAAGATTGGCCTTCACCAATCGCGATGCGATGGACAACCAGCATTTCCGTGGTGGTCATGCCCTGCGCGATGCGCTCGGCCGCCGTGAACAGGGCGTCCTTGGGAGGGAGGCCCGACAGATTCAGCGCCTGCATGCGTTCGTTCAGATCCTGCAGCCTGCGCAGGATGATGGCGCGTGCCAGGCCTTCCTTGTCGCCGAACACGCGGTACAGCGTGGCCAGCGAGCCGCCGGCGCGCGCCACGATTTCGCTGAGGCGGGCATGCTGGTAGCCCTTCTCGGTGAACACTTCGGTGGCGGCATCCAGGAAGCGTTCCACGCGCATCTCGCCGCGCTTGCACAGGTCTACCGGTGGGCGTGGACGCAATGGGGCGGGTGGACCCATGCCGGCAATGCCCTGTGGGCCCTGGATGCCGAGTGGGTCAGGCGAGGTAGTCATGGCTGGATCCGCTTCAGGGATTGGCTGGCTTGGATTATCCAGCAAAAAGCCCCGTGGTGCGGGGCTCTCTGGTGCCGAAGGGGGGACTCGAACCCCCACACTATCACTAGCGGCGGATTTTGAGTCCGCTGCGTCTACCATTCCGCCACTTCGGCGCGGCCGCGAAGTATAGCGGAGTACGCACGAAACCCAAATGCCCTGGTTGCGGGCTTGCTGCAGCGCGGAATGCATTGTCGCCCGATTTCAGTATCTTGACAGCGCTGTCAAACAGTCTGGCGCGGTAGCGACACCTTCCAGCAGGGGGAGCGTTGCAGAGGGTTCTGCGCCGGGATTGCTATCCGATGGGGCAATGACGTTATTGTTCCGATCGGCGAGCGGGCAGGGGTAACTTGATACCGGCATGTGGATGGAAGCGGTACTGGCCTGTTCGGCAGTATTTCCATTCCCGCCGGTGTGCGCTATCCATATCCAGATGCAGCCAAACAGGCGTGGTGGCTTCCACCGCGCGATTGTTCCCACATGAAAACGGCGATCACTACATGACGACCCACCCCACCCGATGGTCCCAGTTCGGCGTACTCATCACCGTGTTCTTCTTCTGGGGCTTCGTCGCCGCCAGCAATGACATCCTGATCCCGGTATTCAAGAACGCGTTCCACCTCACGCAAGCGCAGAGCCAGTACGTCGCATTCGCGTTCTACGTCGCCTACACCGTCGGTTCGCTGATCTATTTCCTTACTTCGAAGCTGATCGGCGCCGACGTGCTGAACCGCATCGGCTACAAGAATGGCATCTGCCTGGGCCTGCTGATCTCGGCGATGGGTTCGCTGCTGTTCTATCCGGCGGCCAACTCGGGTTCGTTCGGGCTGATGCTCTCCGGGTTGTTTATTGTCGGCCTCGGCTTCTCGCTGCAACAGATCGCGGCCAACCCGCTGGCGATCGTGATGGGCAACCCCGCCACCGGCGCCCAGCGCCTGACCTTGGCTGGCGGCATCAACAACCTGGGCACCACCATCGGCCCGTTGCTGGTGAGCTTCGCGATCTTCGGCAGCGTTGCCGCTGGCGGTACCGAAGCCAGCATAGAAAGCGTCAAGGTGCCTTACCTGGTGCTCGGCGTGGCCTTCGTGCTGGTCGCGGTGTTCCTGAAGTTCTCATCGGTTCCCAACCAGATCGACCTTGATGACGTGGCCGCCGAGGAAGCGGAGGACGCCAGCAAGCTGGTGCACAAGAAATCCGCCTTCGCCTACCCGCAGCTGGTGATGGGCATGATCGCGATCTTCGTCTATGTAGGCGTTGAGGTCTCGACCATCGCCAACCTGCCTGCCTACCTGGAACTGCCGGTGGAAGAGGGTGGCCTGGGCATTGCAACCGCGCTGATCGCACCGTTCGTGTCGCTGTACTGGGCCAGCCTGATGATTGGCCGCTGGGCGGGTGCCGCGGGCGCGTTCGAGGTGCGCATGAACACCAAGCGCATGCTCACCGTGTTGCTGCCGTATCTCGCTTTCGGCGTTTTCCTGGCAGTCAATGCCATCGCGCAGCACGAGATTGCACACTTCTTCATCTACGGCCTGGTGATCGTGTTGATGATCGCGGCGACCTTCGCCAGTCGCGGCAATCCCGCGCGGATGCTGCTGTATTTCTCGTTCTGTGGCATCGCCGCACTGCTGACCGGCATGTTCACCACCGGCATGACCAGCGTGGTCGCCTTCATCAGCGTGGGCCTGTTCTGCAGCACCATGTGGCCCTGCATCTTCACCCTGTCGATCACCGGCCTGGGGCGCAACACCAACCAGGGCAGCAGCCTGCTGATCATGATGATCATGGGCGGCGGCGTGGTCAGCATCGCCCAAGGCGCGCTGGCGGACAGGATAGGCATCCACTACAGCTTCATCGTTGGCGTCGCCTGCTTCGCCTACCTCGCGTTCTACGCGGCCAGCGCCACGGGCATCCTGAAGAAGCAGGGCATCGACCTGGAAAAACTCACGGCCGGCAGTGGCCACTGAGCATGCTGCCGGCGATAACCGGTCGTCCGTCGGGACAACCGGTTATCGCGTCGTGGATTTGCGCGAGGTGGACTCGCGCAGTTGCAGGGCGTAGTCGATGCGCATCATTTCACCTGCATCCGGGTCGCGGATGGCTTTCAACAGTTCAAGCGTAGCCAGGCGGCCCATTTCACGGGTTGGTTGGCGCACGGTGCTGAGCTGCGGGAAGATCTGCCGCGAGATCGGCGTGTCGTCGAAGCCGCAGACGGAAAGATCATCCGGCACCACCAGTCCGCGCTTGCCCGCGGCGCGGATGACGCCGGCTGCGGTATCGTCGTTGGCGGCGAAGATGGCGGTGGGCGGGTCTTCGAGATCGAGCAGCTTGTCGGCGCCACGCACGCCGGACTCATACGAAAACTCGCCGCTCACCACCAGCCTGGTGTCATACGCGATGCCGGCACGCTTCAACGCTTCGCGGTACCCGGCATGACGCCACTCGCTTGCGCCATGGTCGGGATGCCCCTTGATGTGCCCGATGCGACGGTGTCCAAGCGAGATGAGGTGGCTGGTCATCTCCAGCACGGCACCGTGTTCGTCCAGGGTCACGCCGATGCGGCCGCGGTGCGTACGCGGCGAAATGCTGGCGAACGGCACCCCCATTTCATCCAGCCGCCCGAGCAGCTTCACGTCGTCGGTGAGCGGTGGCGTCAGTACCAGGCCATCGGAGCGCGAATGCTGGATCAGGTCCACGATGTGGTCGATGCAGTCGGCGTGGCCATAGTCCACCGGTCCAAGCACCAGGTTGTAGTGGCTGCTGCGACAGGCATCCAGCACGCCGCGCTGGACTTCCATCAGGTAATTGCTGGACGGGTTGTCGTAGATCAGGGCGACGACATACGAGCGTTGCCCGGCCAGGCTGCGCGCCGACGGATTGGGCTTGTATTGCAGCTTCTCGACCGCGGCCTCGACCTTGCGGCGCGTCTCTTCGCGCACGTTGGGTTCCTGGTTCAACACGCGCGACACGGTCTTCATCGAGACGCCGGCGGCTTCCGCCACGTCCTCGATGCGCGCCCGCATGCTGTGCCTGTCTTCCGCCATGCGGCCTATCTTGCCAGATGCCACCCGCAAATCCTGTTGCATCTGCAGCATGCCTCTTGATTCGATCCAGCAAGGAAACCTGCCCGTGAACCTACTTCCTCATCCGCGCATCGACCGACCTTCGGCCTCCTCGTACTGCATGACGGCATTGGCTGCGGCACTGACGCTGCTGGTCGCCAGTTCCAGCGCATTCGCCGCCGGGCCGTCCGCACAGGCAAATCCGGAGGTATGGCCAGCCCTGGAATCCCCGCTATCCAAGGATCCGGCCCTTGAGCGCCGCGTGCAGGAACTGCTGGCGAAGATGAGCGTGGAGGAAAAAGTCGGACAGATCGTGCAGGGGGACATCGGCAGCCTGACGCCTGACGACGTGCGCAAATACCGGCTGGGATCGGCGTTGGCCGGTGGCAACTCCGACCCGGGCAACGACTACCACGCGACCGCTGCGCAATGGGTGGCCCTGGCCGATGAGTTGTATCGCGCGTCGATGGACACCAGCGGCGGACACAATGCCATCCCGCTGTTGTTCGGCATCGATGCGGTGCACGGCCACAACAACCTGGTGGGCGCGACCTTGTTCCCGCACAACATTGGCCTGGGCGCCACGCGTGACCCGGAGCTGATGCGCGAAATCGCAGCCGCCACTGCCGCCGAGTTGCGTGCCACGGGATTGGACTGGACGTTCGCACCGACGCTGGCCGTGCCCCGGGATGACCGTTGGGGACGTACGTACGAAGGCTATTCCGAGAATCCGGAAGTAGTGGCCCGCTATGCCGGCCCGCTGGTGGAAGGATTGCAAGGCAAGGTGGGCGACAAGGACTTCCTTGCGCAGACCCGCGTGATCGCCACGGCCAAGCATTTCCTTGGCGATGGCGGCACGCGCGATGGTCGCGACACCGGCGATACGCAGGTGGGCGAGGGCGAGTTGCGCGACGTGCATGGCGCCGGCTACGTGCCGGCCTTGCAAGCAGGTGTGCAAGCAGTAATGGCGTCGTTCTCCAGTTGGAACGGAGCGAAGATGCACGGCAACCACAGCTTGCTGACCGATGTGCTGAAGCAGCGCATGGGCTTCGACGGTTTCGTGGTGGGTGACTGGAACGCGCAAGGCCAGTTGCCCGGTTGCACGAACACGGATTGCCCGGAGGCCTTCAACGCCGGCGTGGACATGATGATGACGCCCGATACCTGGAAGGGTTATTACGAAAGCACGCTGCGGCACGTGAAGTCGGGCAGGATCCCGATGGCGCGACTGGACGATGCAGTAACCCGTATCCTGCGGGTGAAGATGCGCGCTGGCTTGTTCGAGGCTGGCTTGCCTTCGACGCGCGCGCTAAGCGGGCAGCAGGACCTGTTGGGTGACCCCAGGCATCGCGAGATCGCACGCCGTGCGGTGCGCGAGTCACTCGTCTTGCTGAAGAACAACCAGCAGTTGCTGCCGCTGGATCCCAAGGCAAGGATCCTGGTTGCAGGCGATGGTGCGGATGACATCGGCAAGCAGTCTGGCGGCTGGACGCTCACGTGGCAGGGAACCGGCCTCAAGCCTTCCGACTTCCCCAAGGCGCAATCGATCTGGGCCGGAATAGACCAGCAGGTCAAGGCGGCAGGCGGCAGCGCCGAGCTGGCGATCGACGGCAAATATTCCAGCAAGCCGGATGTCGCCATCGTGGTGTTCGGTGAAGACCCGTACGCCGAGTTCCAGGGCGACATCAAGACCGTTGCCTACAAGCCCACCAGCACGACTGACCTGGACCTGCTCAAGCGCCTGAAAGCGGATGGGATCCCGGTGGTCGGCGTGTTCCTGTCGGGGCGACCGCTATGGGTGAATCGCGAGATCAACGCATCCGATGCCTTCGTGGCCGCATGGCTGCCGGGTTCGGAAGGTGGCGGCGTGGCGGACGTGTTGCTGCGCGATGCCAATGGCAAGGTCGCGCATGATTTCCACGGCACCTTGCCGTATTCGTGGCCGCGCAACGCCGTGCAGACCGCGCTCAATGCCGGCCAACCAAATTACAACCCACAGTTCCCGTATGGCTATGGACTGCGCTATGGCAGCAAGCGGGACCTTGCGGCGCTGGACGAGGATCCGGGCGTGGATCTTGCCGCGGGCCAATCGGATCGATTCTTCGAGCGTGGTGCCCTGGCCAAGGGTTGGCAGGTGCGCACGCAGGCGGCTGATTCGCGCAGTGCTGGATTCATCCGGCCGATCGAGTCGAAAGGTGTCGGTGTTTCCGTCGCAGCCGTGGATCACAAGGCGCAGGAGGATGCATGGCGCTTGAAGTGGACCGGGGCAGGGGTATCCAGTGTCGCCTTGGTGCCACCGCAACCCTTGGACCTGACCCGAGAAACCAATGGCGATGCATTGCTGTTGTTGACCCTGCGCGTGGAGTCCCCGATCGCGAAGGAGGCCGGGTTGTTCGCGGAATGCGGTGACGGATGCAGGGCCAAGGTTCCGGTGGGTGCGCAATTGGCGGCATTGCCGCTGAATACGTGGACCCAGGTAGGTATTCCGTTGAAATGTTTCCAGGCGGCAGGTGCCGGCATGGGCAAGCTCACGGTGCCCGTGGGCATCGAGGCAACGATGGGTACGCAGCTTTCGGTCAGTGAAGTGGGATACGGTACCCGCGCGGACAAACGCCTGGACTGCGCCGCCCTGTAGAGCCGAGCTTGCTCGGCTGTCGTGTGGAGCTGGGCAGCATGGCCCAGCGTCCTTCGCGACTTACGTCGCTCCTACACAAGCTGGGGCAGTCTTGCCTTGCAATTTCTAATCAGCTTGGAACGACCTGGTCCGTGCCCAGCAGGCGTTCGCCGCGGCTCTGCCATTCTTCGTTGTCGGTTTCCGGCGAGAACACCCCGCAGCGGACCATGGTGCGCTGGTAGACGTGCAACGACACCGCCACGGCCTTGTCGCTGGGGTTGCGGATGGTGTGGTACTCGTGCGGCGGGATCAGGCTGCCGGCGGAACCGGTGCCGGCTTCGATGGTACCGGCCTGGATGAAGCGATAGCGCTCGTCGTCGCGTTCGGCCAGTTCGTACTGGGTGATCTCAAGGCGGCCTTTCCACACGCCTTCCACGCACCACATGCCAGAATGGTCGTGGATCTTGGTGCCCTGGCCTGGTCCCCAGGTCATGGCGATCACGCTGTAGCCGTGTTCCGGGCTGGTGTAGAGCTCGCGACGCGCGTAGTGGTCGGCGATGGGTTCCAGCACGCACTCCGGCAGCGCGACGTCTTCATCGCAGATCATTTCGCACAGCGTCTTGCGCAGCGCATCGGTGACCGCGCGGTCATCGCCCAGTGCAACGGCGGCATCCAGCGAGGCAATCAGTTTGTCGTGGCCTGGGAAGTCGAGGGTGGTCATGGGCGGAATCCCAAGGAATGTGGCCGCATTTTAACCCGTCCCCACGCCCGAGGTAGGAGCACCCCATGGGTGCGAGCTCTTGGCTCGATTTCCACCGCAAGCAAGAGCTCGCGCCCATGGGGCGCTCCTACCGGTGATCAGAGGCTGGCGAGGAAGCTCGCCACGGCAGGTCCGAACCGCTCGAAATCCACCAGGAACGCGTCATGGCCCTGCGGCGAGTCCAGTGGTTGGAAGCGGGCATCCGCGCCGCCGGCACGTAATCCATCGGCGATCTGCTGTTGCTGCTGCAGGGGAAACAGGATGTCGGTGGTCGCGCCAATCGCGAGTGCCTTCTCCACCTTGATCCGCGCCAGGCCCTGCTGCACGTCGCCGCCGGCGACATCGGCCAGGTCGAACCAGTCCATCGAGCGGCTCAGGTACAGATAGCAGTTGGGGTCGAAGCGGCGCACGAAGCGGCGGGCGTGGCCTTCCAGATAGCTTTCCACCTGGAACTCGAGGCCGAAGGGTTCTTCATCCGGATGATCGGACTCCAGGCGCACGCGTCCGAAGCGGCCGTCCCATTCCAACGCGGAGCGGTAGGTGATGACGCCCAGCTTGCGCGCCATGCGCATGCCGGATTCGGGATAGGTGGCGTCGTCATACTCGCCGTTGTTCCAATGCGGATCCAGGCGGATCGCCTCGCGTTGCAACGAGCGTATCGCGATGGAAAACGGCAAGGCCTGTGCACTGCCCGATATGTTGATGTGGGTGCGCGCCACGTCGGGATGGCGCAGCAGGAACGCCAGCGCGGTCATGCCGCCCATGGAGTTGCCGATCAGGCAGGCCAATTGCGCGATGCCCAATCCGCGCACGACCTCGCGCGCGGCATCGGCGACGTCTTCGATGGAGAGTTCGGGAAAATCCAGTCGATACAACTGGCCCGTGGCCGGATTGGTCGAAGCCGGCCCGGTGGAACCCTTGCAACTACCCAGCGAATTGACGCAAACCACGAACCAGCGATCCGTGTCGATGGGTTTGCCCGGTCCCAGCATCGCTTCCCACCAGCCTGCTTCCGCATTGCCGGCGTTGCTGGCTGCATGTGCGTCTGGCGACAGTCCGGTGACGATCAGCACGGCGTTGTCACCTGCGGCGTTGAGTTCGCCCCAGGTTTCGTAGGCAATGCGCGCTCCGTGCAGCGCGCCGCCGCGCTTCATCGGGAACGGCGAGGGCAGGGAATGGAAGCGGGTGCCGGGGGGGATGAATTCGGTCATCCTGTGATTCTAGCCGGGACCGGTGCAATGAGTGGGAGCGGCGTCGCGCCGCGAGCTTTTTCTCGGTGTTTGGTGGCAGTGCGCGAAGAGCTCGCGGCGGGACGCCGCTCCCACATCGTCGGGTGCTACTTTTCGGCTTTGCCCAATACCAGTTCCACGGGAGAGGTTGCCGGCAGCGTCACCCGCACCGGAGCGGATTCCAGATCGCCTTCTTCGCGCATCGCATTGCCGCTATTCGAAATGCGCGCGACCAGTTCCACTTCCTTCAAGGCCGACAGTTTCTGCGTAGGCATGGGGCTGTCGCTGTCATCCAGGGTCAGCGTGAGTGGCAGGTCCTGCAACGAATATTTTTCCGCCGCCACCGGCATCGGCGGGCCACCGGGGACGCGGGCGATCACGAACACGCTGGCATCACCGCGTAGGCGCACGCGTGCCGCGAAGTCGGGATCAAGCGATACCTTCACGGTGATCGCGTTGCCTTCGGCGCTTGCAGGCTCGGCTGCCGGCAACGGTGGCAGGCCAGCGTCGGTGCGTGCCTCATTGATTTGTGCACGCAACGTCGCAGCGGTGCTGGGGTCAACCCTTGAAAGCAGGGGCTCCCAGGTCTTCGCCGCTTCGGCCGCTTGCCCGTTCTGGCGTTGCGACATGCCCAGGAACCATGCCGCGCGCTGGTGGTCCGGTTGCAGCACGAGCGCGCGCTGCAACAGTGCGATCGCTTCGGCATCCAGCTTGCGGTCCTGCGCGGCGTACAGGCGTGACTGCGCGGTTTCCACCAGCAGGTCCGGTTCGTCGGGATTCATCGCCAATGCCTTGGCGAAGGCGTCGCGTGAACCGTTGAAGTCACCCAGTGCCGCCAGCGACTTGCCGAGCAGGCGCCAACCTTCGGGCTGTTCGGGATTACGCTTCAGTTCCGCCTGCAACTCGGCGACTGCGGCATCCAGTGTGGCGGGTGGAGCACCCGCCGGGGCATTGATTGCGGCGGGCGTACCCAGTGCGCTGTAAAGCGCAAAGGTTGCCAGCCCAAGCGCAACCGCGGCGCCGATGACCAGGGTGCGCGATTCGCGCCACAGCGGCCACAACACGCCGGCCAGCACGGCCAGGGTCAACAACACGGCAATCGCCACGAACACGTTCATCACCACTCCTGGCTGTCGTCATGGGCGACGGGTGTTTCATTACCGGGCTTGCGCACCAGGCGAAATACCACGCCTGCGCCCGCCAGCAACAGCAGCAACGGGCCAAACCACAGCAGCCACGTGCCGCCGCTGACTTCCGGCTTGTACAGCACGAATTCGCCGTAGCGATCGACCAGGAAGCGCTTGATCTCGGCGTCGGACTTGCCGTCGTTCATCAACACCAGCACTTCACGGCGCAGGTCCTGCGCGATCTGTGCATTGGAATCGGCCAGCGACTGGTTCTGGCACATCACGCAGCGCAGTTCGGTGGCGAGTTTGTGGAAGCGCGCCTCCTGCGTGGCGTCCTTGAACTGCAGCGGCGTGGGGTCGCTGGCTTGGGCGAAGGCCAGTGAAGACACGAGCAGCATGGCGAGCATCGCCAGGATTTGTAGAGCCGAGCTTGCTCGGCTGCGATTGGGCCCTGTCACGAACGACAAAGGCGAATCGTCATTCCCGCGCAGGCGGGAATCGCTCTTGCTTTCTCCTGTGGCAAAAGCGCAGAGCGATTCCCGCCTGCGCGGGAATGACGACTTCGAGGAAGTAACTGGAGTTGCGCTCATCGATTCGTCACTTGCCTGCTTCCGCTTTTTCCAGGGCCGGGATCAACTCGTTGGCGATGATCTCATCGGTAATCGCGCCGACATGCTTCCAGCGGATGATGCCGTTGGCATCGACCAGGAAGGTTTCCGGTGCGCCGTAGATGCCCCAGTCGATCGCGGTGCGGCCGTCGATGTCGGCGACCACGTCGCTGTAAGGGTTGTCGTATTCTTCCAGCCAGCGCAGCGCCTCCTCGCGTTCGTCCTTCAGGTTGTAGCCGATGAAGCGCACGCGCTTGGTGTAGGCGAAACGCGCGATCACCGGGTGCTCCACGCGGCATTCCGGGCACCAGCTTCCCCACACGTTCATCACGAAGGGCTTGCCGCGCAGGTCGGCCAGGGACAGGGTCTTGCCGGGCTCATGCAGCAGGGGCAGGGTGAACTCCGGTGCCGCCTTGCCGATCAGGGGCGAGGGCAGGGCATCGCGGCCGGCACGGTCGGATTGCTGCACGCCATACCACAGCAGTCCCATCAAGCCGATGAAGAACAGCGCGATGATCACGCCGGCGAACACGTAAGCACCCGTGTGCTTCTTCTGCGGCGTGGGTACGGGTGTATTCATCGCGGGTCCTCGGGTCTGGAACGGAAACGTCGATCCGTGGCGGTGACAAAACCGCCCAATGCCATCAATGCGGCGCCCAGCCAGACCCAGCGCAGGAAGGGCTTGAGATGCACGCGCACCGCATGGGCATCGTTGCCCAGGTCTTCGCCGACGGCCACGAACACATCGCCCATCAGGCCCGGGCGGATGGCGGCTTCGGTCATCACCTGGCCACCACTGGCATAGGCACGTTTTTCAGGATGCAGCAGCACCAGCGGCTGGTCGTCGCGAAAGACCTGGATGTGTCCGCGCTCGCCGGCGTAATTGGGGCCACGCAATTGGTCCACGCCTTCGAAACGGAACGCATAGCGCCCCACTTGCATGGTCTGGCCCGGCGTCATTGCCACCTCATGCTGCACGGACAGCGCTTCCACCAGCAGCGCGCCGACCAGGAACACCGCCACGCCACCATGGGCCAGGCTCATGCCCAGCATTTCCGGAGTGAAGCGGCTGCCCTTGGCCTGGAAGCGCGTCCACACGAAACGCAAGGTGCCGAATGCAACCCATGCCGACGCCGCAACTCCCGCCGCAGTCTTCAAGGGTCCTTGCGAGGCGGTGAAATAGCCGATCACGCCAAGCACCATCGCGAACACGGCCCACGGCGCCAGCATCCGCATCACCCGCGAAGGCTCATCGCGTTGCCACTTGGTCAAGGGACCGAATGGCAGCAGCAGGATCAATGGCGTCATCAACAGCAGGAACAGCAGGCCGAAATAGGGCGGGCCTACCGAAATTTTTCCAAGTCCCAATGCATCGGCAAGCAGCGGGTACAGCGTACCCAGTAGCACCATGCCGGCGGCCGAGGTCAGCAGCACGTTGTTGGCGAGCAGCAGGGTTTCGCGCGAACTGGCGGCGAACGGCGCACCGCCCTGCAGTCGTGGTGCGCGCAGGAGGTACAGCAGCAGCGAGCCGCCGATCACGATGCCCAGGAACACGAGGATGAACGATCCGCGCGAAGGATCAGCAGCGAAGGCATGCACGCTGGTCAACACGCCCGAGCGCACCAGGAAGGCACCCAGCAGCGACAGCGAGAATGCGGCGATGGCCAGCAGCAGGGTCCAGCCGCGGAAGCTGCCGCGCTTTTCAGTGACGGCCTGCGAATGCAGCAGCGCCGTGCCGACCAGCCATGGCATGAAGCTGGCGTTTTCCACCGGATCCCAGAACCACCAGCCGCCCCAGCCCAATTCGTAATACGCCCACCAGCTGCCCAGCGCGATGCCGATGGTCAGGAAGGCCCAGGCCACGTTGGTCCACGGCCGGGTCCAGCGCAGCCAACGTGCATCCACTTCACCGTCCATCAACGCTGCGATGGAGAACGCAAACGGCACCACGAAGCCCACGTAGCCGATGTACAGCATCGGCGGGTGGATGATCATGCCGAAGTCCTGCAACAGCGGGTTCAGGTCATGGCCTTCCAGTGGCGCGGGCAGCAGGCGTTCGAAGGGATTGGAGGTGAAGATGAGGAAGGCGAGGAAGCCCAGGCTGACGATGCCCATCACGCCCAGCACGCGGGCGATCACGCGCGGCGGCAGGCCGCGTGAGAATTCGGCGACGGCTGCGTTCCATGCCGCCAGCACCAGTGTCCACAGCAGCAGTGAACCTTCGTGCGCGCCCCATACCGCGGTGTAGCGGTAGACCATGGGCAGCAGCGAGTTGGAATTGTCGGCAACGTACTTGACCGAGAAGTCCTGGACCACGAAGGCGATGGTGAGCACGACGAAGGCGGTCAGCACCAGCAGCAGCTGTGCATACGCCGCTGGCCGCGCGATCGCCATCCAGCCGGCCTTGTCGCGCTGCGCGCCGGCCATTGGCATGGTGGCCTGCAGGCCTGCGACCAGCAGGGCGAGGATCAGGGCGATCTGGCCGATTTCAGGAAGCATTGCGCCGCTCCATCTTCAGTGGTGCGCTCGCGCTGGTCAGGCGCGGATCGCCGTTGTGGGCGGCCTGTGTCCCCAAGTGCAGGGTACTGGTTACCGCGACAAACCCACCGGGTGCATCGTCATCCCAGCGAAAGCTGGGACCCATCTTGATCTTGCCTTTACGTATCAAATCGGAAGAGGTCGGCGCAAATGGAGAATCAAACGCAAGATCAAGATGGGTTCCAGCTTTCGCTGGAATGACGGCCGGAGCGTTTTTTTGTGGCGACGAAATCAGCATCAAGGCTTCACTTCCGCCGCTGCCGGCACGTCATGTTTCTTGTGCGCCTGGCCCATCTTGTCCGCCACTTCCTTGGGCATGTAGGTTTCGTCGTGCTTGGCCAGCACGTTCTCGGCTACGAACACGCCATCGCGCATCGTGCCAGTGGCAACCACGGCCTGGCCTTCGCGGAACAGGTCCGGCAGGATCTTGTCGTACATCACCGGCAATTGCGCATCGCCGTCGGTCACGCGGAAATGCGCTTCCATCGAACCGGGCGCACGCTGGAACGAACCTTTCTCGACCATGCCGCCCAAACGGAAACGCGCATGCTCGCCGGCTTCGCCACGCAGCACTTCCACTGGCGTGTACAGGTAAGCCACGTTGCGCTGCAAGGCGAGCGCGACCAGCGCGGTGGCGATGGCGGCAGCCACGACCAGCAGCAGCACCAGCAGCAGGCGACGGCGACGGACAGGATTCATCGACTCAACTCCATGGGTTCGGTGCGCCTGGCGTCACGCGCCTTGCGCAGTTTGGCGGCACGCAGTTCACGACGGATCTGCAGGCGCGGCACCACGAAATCCCATAGCAACACCACGACGAACACGGCATAGGCGCCGATGACATAGTTCTGGTAGTTCATGGTTCCACCTGCGCAAGTTTCGCCACCCAGTCCTTGCCTGCCTCACGGCGCAGGTTGTCGGCGCGCGCGCGCGACAGCAGCGAGCCGATGAACCAGAACTTGGTGGCGAACACCAGGATCCACAGCGGCATGATCATGCTGGCATCCATGCTGGATTCGCCGAACATGCGGATGGTCTGGCCCTGGTGCAGCGAATTCCACCACACCACCGAGTAGCGGATCACCGGCAGCAAGGCCACGCCTACGATCGCGAGCAGGCCAGCGGCACGCGCGGCGCTGCGGCGGTCGTCGATGGCGTGGTACAGGCCGATGACGCCCAGGTAGAGGAACAGCAGCACGAGTTCGGTGGTCAGGCGCGGGTCCCAATCCCACCACGCACCCCACATCGGCTTGCCCCAGATGGAACCGGTGGCCAGGGTGATGAGGGTGAAGGCCGCGCCGGTGGGTGCGCAGGCCATGGCCAGGATTTCGCAGAGCTTGATCCGCCAGACCAGGGCAATGACGGCGTAGAACGCCATGAGGCCGAAGATGAACATGCTCATCCACGCGGCGGGCACGTGGATGTAGAGGATGCGGAAGCTGTCGCCCTGCTGGTAATCGGCCGGGACCACGAACAACGCCTGCCACAGCCCGAAACCCATCAGCACCAGGGCCAGCAGATAACTCCACGGTGCCCAGCGCGCCGCGAAGCGGTCGAAAATAGGCGGTGAGCCGAGTTGGTGGAACCAGCGGACAACAGGATTCATGCGGACCAGATGCGTCAGTGCAATGCGATGCGGATCGCCGCGGCAGCGGCCAGGGGGGCGAGTACCAGCGCCAGCACCAGTCCGGCTGCCAGCAAAAGCAGGGCACCCACCGCGTCCAGGCCCTGTGCGCTGGCGGCGACGCTGCCAGCGCCAAACACCAGCACCGGGACATACAGCGGCAGCGCCAACAGGGCGACAAGGATACCAGAGCGCCTCATGCCGACCGTCAGCGCCGCGACCACCGCGCCCAGCAGGCTGAGCAGCGGCGTGCCCAGTGCAAGCGACGCCATCAGCACCGGTAACTGCGCATGCGGAAGATGCAGCAGTTCGCCCAGTACCGGGGTGGTGATGAGCAGCGGCACCGCCGTGGTCAGCCAATGGCTGAACACGCGCACCGCCACCAGCCATGCCAGCGGCACGGGGGCAAGGATCCATTGTTCCAGCGAACCGTCTTCCGCATCGCCACGAAACAGGGTGTCCAGCGACAGCAGGCCCGCCAGCAGTACCGCGACCCAGAGCACGGCGGGCGCGACCTTCGCCAGCGCCTGCGGCTCGCCACCCAGCGCCAGCGCGAACAGCACCACCACCAGCAGCGCGAACAGTGCCGGCTGGAACGCATCGCCGCGCCGCCGCCACAGCAGGCGCAGGTCGCGGGTGAGCAGGGCATGGCCTGCCTGGAAGAGGGAGGGGGCGCTGGTCATTCCGCTCGCTCCAGCACCAGCATCCGCGTCTGCACCGGCGGGGCCGCATACGCGCCGTGCGTGGTGACCAGCGCCGCGCCGCCATCGCGCAGGTGCGCGGAGATCATGCGGTTGACCAGGTTGATACCGTCCAGGTCAAGGTTGGCGTAGGGCTCGTCCAGCAGCCACAAAGGTGCGGGCGACAGCCACAGGCGGGCCAGCGACAGGCGCTTTTTCTGGCCAGCGGACAGTTGTCGCGCCAGGCTGTCTTCATGGCCGGCCAGTCCCACCATGCCCAGCGCATCCCCGGGCAGCTGGCGGGCACGACGGCCGTGCAGGCCACACAGGAAATCAAGGTTCTGCAGGGCGTCCAGGTCTGCCTTCAGCGCCGGCAGGTGGCCGAGGTAGGCGATTGCGCGGGAACGCAGGACCGGCCGCGCCGGTTTTCCGTCTATATCCACCTCACCGGCGTCGGCCCGCAACAAGCCCGCCAGAACGCGCAGCAGGGTGGTCTTGCCCGCGCCATTGCCGCCCTGGACCAGCAGTGCTTCGCCGGCGCCCACTTGGAAATCGATGGGGCCGAACACGGGCTCGTCGTTGCGTGTGAAGACCAGGCCACGCGCAGCCAGCAGCGGGGGTGGTGTGTGCGTGGGTTCGGTCATCGGCGCCTATTGTATCGGCGCAGGGGCACTAACCGGCCCAGTCGACGTAAGGATCATCGGCGACATTAGCGGGTCGCGGCCACAGCATGCGCAGCCGCACCGGCTCACCGTGCTGCCAGTAGAGCAGGCCGGCCTGGCTGAATTCCCGCGCCAGTGCATCACTCGCCTCAACGCCCATGTCCAGCACGACCCATCCATATTCGACCGCGCCGCCTTGGGCGTTGCTGCCCAGCGAAGAATGATGGGCATGCCCGGTCTGCTTCAGGCGGGCCTGCAGGCGCAGGTCGGCCTCCATGTTCTCGGCCACGCTGGCCGCCTCCGGGGCTGGATTCCAGGCGGTGATGAAGGTGTAGGAGGCTGCACCCAGCTGGCGTTCGATGTCGCTGGCCAACTGGCCCACGCCGAACAGCCACTCGCGGTGGCCGATGCTCACGAAATAGTGCGCGCAGGCATAGGCCGCGGCCAATTCCGCCGTCAGCGTCGCGTCGTTCTTGCCCCGTCCATCCATGCCCCATCATCGCCGTTCTTCCGCATTGCGTACACTCCTGATTCCCGAATACACGGAGCGGCGGATGCGCCTGGACACCAAATTGCCCAAGGTGGGCACCACCATCTTCACGGTCATGTCGCAACTGGCGGCGGAACACGGCGCGGTCAACCTGGGCCAGGGCTTCCCGGATTTTGCCGTCCCCGCGCGGCTGGTGGATGAGCTGGCACGCGCCATGCGCGACGGCCACAACCAGTACGCGCCCATGACCGGCGTGCCGGTGTTGCGCCAGGCCATCGCGCAGAAAGTCCTGCGCTGCTATGGGCGTGAAGTGAACGCGGACACCGAGATCACGGTCACCAGCGGCGCGACCGAAGCCATCTTCAACGCCATCCACGCGGTGGTGCGCCCGGGCGAGGAAGTCATCGTGCTCGACCCGGCCTACGACTGCTACGAACCCGCTATCGACCTTGCGGGTGCCAAGGCCGTGCACGTAGCACTGGATCCGCAGACGTTCGCGGTGGACTGGCAGAAAGTGCGCGATGCCATCACCCCGCGCACGCGCATGCTGATGGTCAACAGCCCGCACAATCCTTCCGGCGCGATGTTGGATGCAACCGACATGGCCACGCTGGCCGACATCCTGCGCGGCACCGACATCGTGCTGGTATCCGACGAGGTGTACGAACACATCGTCTTCGACGGCTGTCGCCACGAATCCGCACTGCGTTACCCGGAGCTGGCCGAACGCGCCTTCGTCATTTCCAGTTTCGGCAAGACCTACCACTGCACGGGCTGGAAGATCGGCTACGCCATCGCGCCGCCGGCGCTGTCGGCGGAGTTCCGCAAGGTGCACCAGTACAACACCTTCACCAGTTTCTCGCCGGCGCAACATGCCTTCGCCGCGATGATCCGCGACGAACCGGAACACTACGAGCAGCTTGGTGCGTTCTACCAGGCCAAGCGTGACCGTTTCCGCGAGCAACTGCTGGCTACCAAGCTGAAGCCGCTGCCGGTGCCGGGCGGCTATTTCCAACTCGTGGACTATTCGGCCGTCAGCAACCTGCCGGACGCGGAGTTCGTGAAGTGGCTGACGGTGGAACACGGCGTCACCGCCATACCGCTGTCTCCATTTTACGAGTCCCCGCCTGCAGGGCAGCGATTGGCGCGGCTTTGCTTCGCCAAGAACGATGCGACGATGGACGCCGCGGTGGAGCGCTTGCTGAAACTTTGACACCAGCGCGCGCGTAGGAGCGACGTAAGTCGCGACCGAAACGCCGTTGGAGCAATCAGTCGCGACTTATGTCGCTCCTACGCCAAGTACACGGCATCCGAGCGAAAAACATCCGTAGAGGCAAGCAATGCAAGACCTGAGAATTTCCCTGGTACAAGGCGCCACCCGCTGGCACGATCCCGCCGGCAACCGCGAATACTACGGCGACTTGATCAAGCCGCTGGCCGGAAACACCGACCTGGTGATCCTGCCCGAGACCTTCACCAGTGGCTTCAGTAACGATGCCATCGACAAGGCCGAAGGCATGGACGGCCCCACGGTGGCGTGGATCCGCGAGCAGGCCGCCGCGCTCGGGGCGGCAGTCACCGGCAGCGTGCAGCTGCAAACTTCCGATGGTGTGTTCAACCGCCTGCTCTGGGCTACGCCTGACGGTGGCCTGCAGTACTACGACAAGCGCCACCTGTTCCGTTTTGCAGGCGAACACAAACGCTACGCGGCAGGCAACGAGCGTCTGACGGTCGAATGGAAAGGTTGGCGCATCAATCCGCTGGTCTGCTACGACCTGCGTTTCCCGGTGTATTCGCGCAACCGTTACGACGTGGAGCGGGCAGGGCAGCTGGATTTCGACCTGCAACTGTTCGTCGCCAACTGGCCGTCCGCGCGCGCCTATGCCTGGAAGACGCTGTTGCGCGCCCGCGCCATTGAGAACCTGTGCTACGTGGCAGCAGTGAATCGCGTCGGCACCGACGGCAACAAGCTTGAGTATTCAGGTGACAGCGCGGTGATCGATTTCATGGGCCAACCGCTGGTGGAAACCAGCATCGATGAGGGCGTGGTCAGTACGGTGATTTCCGCGGCTGCGCTGGCGGCACATCGCGAACGCTTCCCTGCAATGCTCGACGGTGATCGCTTCACCATCGAGTGATGCGATCCGTCACGGAGTGAATGACAGCTCGACGGACGCATAGAACGGGCTGCGCGGTGGCGGTACGACCGAGCGTTCGGCAACGTACTTGCGAAAGCAGATTGCCAGTGGCGAATCGCCCTGCAGCCAGGTCCGCACGATCTTGCCGTCGGCATCCAGTTCGGCCACGACCACGAAGGGCGACAGGTCGGGCCTTGGGGTCGCACACGCTGCCGCACCCGCATCCAGTATCGCGGCCTGCGAGGCAACCAGTGTCTCCATCTGTTGCGGAGTGAGAGACGCTTCGTCCTGGTCGGCAAGGCGTTTGGCCTCTGCAAACCCGATGTCCGGTGCGGCATGCACGGAAATGGATGGCAGCAACAGCAAAAGCGCCAGGATTAGTCGGGTAGGCATGGGTTCCCTCGTAGCTGAAACAAACTGATGGATGGCCGGACTATTTGGTTGCCGGCGGTTCAATTTTCAGCAACTTGCCGTCCTCTTCATCCGTCAACACGTAGATCGCATCGTCAGGGCCGACGCGCACATCGCGGACACGTTCGCCAATCTCGTTCAACAGGCGCTCTTCGCCGACGATGGCATCGCCCTGCAGGCTCAAACGGATAAGGTTGCGTTCCGCCAACGAGCCCAGGAACAGGCTGTCATTCCAGGGCGTGCCCGGCCGACCGGTATAGAACGCCATGCCGCTGAGCGCCGGTGATTTCTCCCAGACGTGGTGGGGTTGCTCCATGCCTTCCTTCGCCGAACCGATGGCTTCGGGAATACGCATGCCCGAGTAATTGATGCCGTGGGTGATGATGGGCCAGCCGTAGTTCTTGCCTGGCTGTGGCAGGTTGAGTTCGTCGCCCCCGCGCGGGCCGTGTTCGCTCTGCCACAGCTTGCCGGTGCGGGGGTCGAAGGCCATGCCCTGCATGTTGCGATGGCCGTAGCTCCAGATTTCCGGGCGCGCATCGGCCTGTCCGACGAAAGGATTGTCCTTTGGCACACCGCCTTGCAGGTCCACGCGCACCAGTTTTCCTTGCAGCATGTCCAGCTTCTGCGACGTGGGACGCTTCTGGCGTTCGCCCTGGCTGATGAACAGGTGGCCTTGCCCGTCGAACGCCAGTCGCGAACCGAAGTGGCCGTCGCCTTCCAGCTTGGGTTGCTGTTGGTAGATCACTTTCACGTCAGTCAGTCCGGCCGTGCCCAGTGTCGCGGACGCCACGGCGGTGCCGGCGGTGCCGTTGTCGCCCGGTTCGGCGTAACTCAAATAGATGCGCTGGTCGGCGGCGAAGTTCGGTGACAGCATCACGTCCAGTAATCCACCTTGGCCCTCGGCGAATACCGTAGGCACGCCGGTCAGTGGCGCGGAAATGCTGCCATCGGTGCCGACCTTGCGCAGGCGTCCAGCGCGCTCGGTGACCAGCAGTGAACCGTCGGGCAGGAAGGCCATGGCCCAGGGATGCTCCAAGCCGCGAGCGACCTCCGTCACTTTCATCTCCCCGGCCTGGCTGGCCATTGCCTGCGCTGATTTCGGAGCGGATGCTAGCGCAGCGGCAGTTTCTGCCGTGGCGGCAGGTTTGCAGGCGGCCAATGAAGTTGCGATGGCGAAGGTGAGGAGGCAGCGTTGCAGGGTGGGGGACATGTGCTTGTCTCTATGTCTGTGCGTTGTTGGAAATATGGGTGGGGCTATCTTCGCTCACTCGACATAAACAAAGCGTCATCATGGAAAAGACGGGAATTGGAGTCGCCATGAAAATATTGATCGTCATCCCGGCGAACGCCGGGACCCAAGTTGAACCGAGGAAAATGCACCTGCGACAGGATCGCCTTGGCCCAGCTTGGGTCCCGGCGTTCGCCGGGATGACGTCCTTATTTTTATAGCTATTTGAAGAATTTTGAGCATCTGACAGCAAATCAACGATACCCCGCCGCCTGCAACTCAAACAATTCCGCATAACGCCCGCCCTGCGACAGCAATTCCTCATGCGTGCCACTGGCTTCCAACTGGCCCTGGTCCAAGACCAGGATGCGGTCCGCCATGCGCACGCTGGAGAAACGGTGCGAGATCAGTACCGCGGTGCGATCGTCCGACAGTTCCTTGAAGCGCTGGAACACCTCGAACTCCGAGCGCGCGTCCAGCGCCGCCGTCGGCTCGTCCAGGATCATCACCTGCGCGTCGCGCATGTAGGCGCGGGCGATGGCGATCTTCTGCCATTGGCCGCCGGACAGGTCCACGCCAGTCTTGAAACGACGCCCTATCAACTGGTCATAGCCGTTGGGAAGCGAGTCGATCACCTCGTCCGCCATCGCACGCCGTGCGGCGTCGCGGATGCGCGCCTGATCGTCCATGTGATCGATCTGGCCGACGCCGATGTTCTCGCCCGCAGTCAGGTGGTAGCGCACGAAGTCCTGGAAGATCACGCCGATATTGGCACGCAGTTCGTCGATGTCGTAGTCGCGCAGGTCGATGCCATCCAGCAGGATGCGGCCTTCGTCCGGGTCGTACAGGCGTGCCAGCAACTTCACCAACGTGGTCTTGCCTGCGCCGTTTTCGCCGACCAGCGCCAGCACTTCGCCCGCGCGCAGTTCGAAATCGAGATGGCGCACTGCCCAGCGTTCCGCATCGGGATAACGGAAACCCACGTTCTCGAACACGAAGCCGCGCGTGATCGGCTTGGGAATGGCGACGGGATTCTCGGGTGACTTGATTTCCGGCTCGATCTCGAAGAACGAGAATAGGTCGTCCAGGTACAGCGCCTGGCTCGCGACTTGTGAGAATCCGACGAGCAAGCCTTCCAGCAATTGCCGCAGCCTGCGGAAACTGCCGGCGAGGAAGGTCAGGTCGCCGATGGTGAAGTCGCCGCGCACCGTGCGCCAGGCGATGTAGGCATAGGCGATGTAATAACCCAGCGTGCCCAGCGCGGCGAACAGCGCGCCCCAGATCGCCCGCTTTTTCGCCAGCGTGCGATTGGCCTTGAAGAACTTGTCGGCCAGCGTGCGGTAGCGCGCGATCAGGAAGTGGTGGAGGTTGAAGATCTTCACCTCCTTGGCGCTTTCGACGCTGGCACCGGTCTGGCGCACGTATTCCAGCTGGCGGCGTTCCGGTGTCCACGCGAAATTGAGCGAATAGCCCATCGCGTTGAAATGCGCTTCGCCGATGAAGGCGGGAATCAGCGCGACCGCCAGCAAGGCGATCAGCCACGGCGCGTAGATCAACAGGCCGGCGGCGAAGCTGACCACGGTGATCGCGTCCTGCACCTGGCCGAACAGCATGCTCATCAAGTTCATGCGGCCCATGGTCTGGCGACGCGCACGGTCCAGCTTGTCCTGCAGGTCGGGGTCTTCGAAGTCTTCCAGGTCCAGCGTGGCCGCGTGTTCCATCAGGCGGATGCTAGTAGCATTGGTGAACAGTTCCGACAACAGTGCGTCCGCATAGCTGACCATGCGGCCGAGCAGGTCAGACAGGATTGCCAGTGCGAATTCCAGTCCCAGCAACCACACCAAGTGATCGAGTTGTCCGCTGTGCCAGGCTTCGCCAAGGCTGTCGAAGCCGAGTCCAAGGGCGACCAGGCGCACGGCTTCGTCGATGATCAGCTTGCCGATGTACAGCATCACGATGGGCAGCAATGCGCGCACCAGGCGCAGGCCCATGCTGGCGGTGGTCAGCCACGGGCTGGTGGCCCATATCTGCTTGAGGAAGGGGCGCAGGTTGCGCATCGCATCGAAGCGTTCGCGCAGGCTGGGGCCGGTCTTGTTGCTGCGCTTGGGCGGTAATGCGCCCGTGGCAGGGGTCGAGGGGGAGGGCGAGGCCATGCCGCATTGTGCCGTGGTGCCCGTGATATGCGAAATCACGTCGCGAGTGCGGGAGGGCCTTGCCCTTGTGGGAGGGGCTTCAGCCCCGACAGCTCTCCGCGAAGAGCTGTCGGGGCTGAAGC
>CALCNV010000069.1 GCA_937897645.1 uncultured Lysobacteraceae bacterium | reverse complement strand
ACATCGGCACCAAGTACGTGTTCGGCGGCCAGGTGCTGGGCCAGGCGCTGTCGGCCGCGCAGGCCACCGTGGACGGCGGGCGCATGGCGCATTCGCTGCATGCCTATTTCCTGCGCGCTGGCGACGTGGAGCATCCGATCGTCTATGACGTGGACCGCACACGCGACGGCGGGAGTTTTTCCGTACGCCGGGTGACCGCGATCCAGCACGGCAAGGTGATCTTCTTCTGCGCCGCCTCGTTCCAGGGCGCAGAGCCGCAGGCGCAACAGCACCAGCTGTCGATGCCGGAAGTACCACGGCCCGAGGACATCGAGCCTGCGCCCGCAGTCCCCGCCGACGTGATGGCAACGCTGCCGCCCAAGGTGCAGCGCTGGCTGTCACGGCGCGGGCCGTTCGAATTCCGCCACGTCTACCCTCGCGACGAACTCAACCCGCCCAAGCGCCCGCCGTTCCAGCAAGTGTGGTTCCGCCTGAGCGAGCCGGTGGGCGATGCGCCGGAGCTGCACCACGCGCTGCTGGCCTATGCCTCCGACTTCCAGTTGCTGGGCACCGCCAACTACCCGCACGGCATCAGCTACTACCAGCCCAATGTGCAGATGGCGTCGCTGGACCACGCGCTGTGGTTCCACCGCCCGTTCCGTGCCGACGACTGGCTGCTGTATTCCATCGACAGCCCCAGCGCGCAGGATTCACGCGGGCTGGCGCGCGGTCAGATCTTCACCCGCGACGGGACCTTGGTGGCCAGCACCGCGCAGGAAGGCCTGATCCGGGTGATGCCGGACGACGCAGCCGCTGCACCGACTCCGGCGAAGGGCTGAGCGATGCGCCAGGTATTCACCAGTCTGCGTGTTGAAACCGTCGAAGGCGTGGCCAAGCTGCTGGAAGACGCCGGCATCGAGGTTTACCTGGCCAACGGTCGCTCGTACCACAGCAAGCGCGGCAGCCAGTTCAGCTATGCCGAGCCGATGAAGGTCAAGCAGCAGCCCAGCGTCTGGGTCATGAAAGCCGAAGACCAGCCGCGCGCGCGGGAATTGCTGCGCGAAGCCGGCCTGCTGGCCAGCACCCGGCCGGGCCAGGGCGATCCACTGCTGTTTGCGCAGGGCAATGCTAACGATGAACCCACCAAGCGCTCGTTGGCGTGGCGCATCCGTGTCGGCCTGTTGATCGCGGTCGCGGTCGCGGTGCTGGTGACGGTCACCCGCCATCGCGGCGTGCAGCAGGCCGCGCAACCCGCGATACCGGCACCGACGACGGCGCAACCGGCTATTGAACCGGCGCCCGTGCAGCAACCTGCGGAAGAAGAGGACACCATACGGGTGCGGATTCCGAACCAGCAGACCACGCCACCGAAACAGTAAGCCGTCATGTGGGAGCGGCGTCCCGCCGCGAGCTCTTGCTTGTTATGTTGAATCAAGGACAAAGCTCGCGGCGGGACGTCGCTCCCACATCTACTTCGGCCAGGGTATTTTCATCGCACCGCGTTTCCACATTTTTCGTCACATCCACGTCGCTTGCACGTCCTAGTGCCATGAACCCTGATTGCGGATGCCGACAATGAACGCCGAAGCCCTGGAAATGATGCTGCAGCGCGAGCTGCCCGCTGCCGCACGTGGTGATCACACAGCGTATGGGCGCATCGTGTTGGCTTGCCAGAACACCGTGACGGCCATCGCCCTGGCCATCACCCGCGACGTGGCGGCCAGCGAGGACATCGCTCAGGAAGCCTTCCTCAAGGCGTGGCAGCAATTGGACCGGCTGAAGAATTCCACCAGTTTCCTGCCGTGGCTGCGCCAGATCACCCGCAACCTGGCCCGCGACTACCTGCGCGCCAATCGCAACCGACCCTTGTCTGGCGAAGGCGCGGACATCGCGATCCAGATGGCCGCCGACCCCTCGCCTACGCCGAGCGAGCACTTGCTGCAGACGGAACAGGAAGCGGTTGCGGCCGAGATCATCTCCAGCTTGCCGGAGGAAAGCCGCGAAACCCTGCTGCTTTATTACCGCGAGGGCCAGAGTTCACAACACGTGGCCGCGCTGCTTGGATTGAGCGACGCCGCCGTACGCAAGCGCCTGTCGCGTGCACGCGGCAGCGTGCGTGAGGAGATGCTGAAGCGCTTCGGCGAATTTGCACGCGCCAGTGCGCCGACCGCTGCGTTTGCATTCACCGTGAGCAGTGCATTGATGGTCGCGGCACCGGCTGCGAGCGCTGCGACACTCATCGGCGCCACCGTGGTTGGATCCGGCGCAGGCAAACTCGGTGCCAGCGGATTGGGGGTCTCTACCGTCAACGGCGGAGTGGCACTTGGGGCGTTAGGCACTGCGTTCGGCGGGCAACTGCAGATCATTTTGCCTGCACTGGTTGGCGGAATGCTCGGTTCTTATTTGGGCGGCCTTTGTCTGTTGCGCTTCGCGGAGAATGCGGACGAACGCAGGCAGATACGCGAATTTGTCTTCATGAATACCGCGACCGCTGCGGTCTTTGCTGTAGGAGTCCTGGTCGTTACGGCGCTCACCAGCAATCGATTGCCGTTGCTTATCTATGCGCTAGCCGGCATGGCCGTCATCAACTACCAATGCCTGGTGCCCCTGCAGCGAATAATGACTCCCATGCTGGCGCGTGATGCAGCGCGTCGCGGCCGCACGGTTTCCCATTGGATATACGAAAGCATGTACGGGCGAACCGGGGTATTGATCGCCAATGTCGCCGTGGTCATGTCGGTGGCGTGGGCACTGCTCAGGTAATCGAGCTCCGAAATTTCTTCATGCACGCAGATGCACCAAAGAGGCGGGGATCATCGAGTTCGATCAGGCCGCATCCCTCTCCCCTTGCGGGAGAGGGACGCATCAACTTGTATTTCGCAAACTGAAAAACCCATGCTGTTTCCAGCATGGGTTCTAGTATCAACACAGCCACCGCTGATGCGGGCTACTGCCTACTTGCTCGGCGTAGCCGCAGGACGATCACCACCGCGTCCATCGTGCTTCGGCTTGGCTGCATCCACCTCGGCACGGCTCAACTGGCCGTCCTTGTTGGTGTCGGCGCTGGCAAACCATTCGTCCTTGCGCTGCTTGCTGCGGAGCTCGTGGTCGGTGCGGTCAACGTAGCCGTCCTTGTTCGCATCCATCTCATCGAAGCGCGTTGCGAACCTGCCTTCACCGGCGGCTGATTCGGCGCGGCTGATGCGGCCATCCTTGTCGGCGTCCAGCTTGGCCATCGCCTCGCGGGGGCCGCCGTCGCGCGGGCCGCGCTTGCCGGCGTGATCGCCGCGACGAGGCATTTCTTCCTTGGACAGCTTGCCATCCTTGTTGGTGTCGATGGCATCGAACCTTTCCAGCAGGCGCGGCGACTTGGCGGCTTCAGCACGGTCGATGGAACCATCGCTGTTGGCGTCCAGGCTGGCGCGCGTTGGCTTTGCCGCGGCGGTGTCGGACTGGGTGGCGGCGAAGGCGGTACCGGCAGACAGTGCGGTCAGCACGGTAAGGGTGAGCAGGGTCTTGCGGGTCATGTGGTTCTCCTGAGGGGAGTGGCGCGTTCTCGCCACTGGCACGGTCAACGCCCCGGCACGAAGGTGGTTGACCGCCATGCGCCCGCATTCATCCAGCGGACAGTCGCAACCCACGCGATCCGCCTCGCGCAGTATGCTGGGCACATGACCCATGCCGTGGCCCGCGCCGTTTCCATCCTTGGTCACCCGATGCTGGTGCTGCCGCTGGTGATGCTGGTGTTGGCGACAGGCCGCGGCGGCACAGGGGATGTCCTTTGGATGGGCGTGGGCTTCATCGTGTTCGCTGCCGTGGTGATGGCCTACTCGAAACTCCAGGTACGGCGCGGGCAATGGGCGCACGTGGATGCCAGCAACCAGGAGGAGCGCAAGTCGCTCAACCGCTTCCTGCTGGTCGCACTACTGGTCTCGGCCGTACTGGCCGTTTCCACCGGCATGCCACGCGAACTTGCACTCGGGCTGGGCCTCTCGGCGGCGATGGTGGCGGTGGCGATGCTGACTGCACGCTGGTGCAAGCTTTCACTGCACATGGCCTTCGTGGTGTTTGCCGTTTTCCTGCTCCATGTGCTGTCGTGGAAGGCAGCTGTGTTCGGCCTGGTTTTTGCGGCGGCAGTGGCGTGGTCGCGCTTGCGCCTGCAGCGCCACGTCCTGCGTGATTTGCTCGCAGGCACGTGCGCCGGCGCAGCGGCAGGTGTCGCCTACTTGCTGGCCAGCCCCGGCGTGGCGGGCTGAAACATGGGCACCGATACGACTCCCAACGCCGACGACCTGCGCCTGTTCCACACCGGCGAACACCCCTGCGGCTACTGGCCCGGCCTGATAGCGCGCGACCTGGTACTGGACCCGCGCGATCCGCGCTTGGCCACGTTCTACCCCATGGCCCTCAGCTGGGGTTTCCGCCGCTCGGGCGATCTCGTCTATCGGCCACATTGCGAAGGCTGCCGTGCGTGCGTCGCGGTACGCATTCCCGCACACGCATTCAAACCCGATCGCAGCCAGCGCCGTTGCGCTGCACGCAACGTGGAGGTCGAAGCACGCATCGTTGCGCCCGAGCGCACCGATGAGCACCTCGCGCTCTATCGACGCTACCTGGCTTCACGCCATCGCGACGGCGGCATGGACGACCACGGCGGGGTCGAGTTTGACCAGTTCCTGGTGGGCAGCTGGTCGGAGGGCCGCTTCCTGGAATTGCGCGAACACGGCCGCCTCATCGCGGTTGCAGTCACTGATGTGACGCCGGATGCATTCTCTGCCGTCTATACCTTCTTCGACCCGGACCTGGAACGTCGCAGCCTGGGCACGCTGGCCATCCTGCGCCAACTGGAATGGGCGAAGCGCGAAGGACGCCGGCACTTGTACCTGGGCTACTGGATCAAGGACCACGTGAAGATGGACTACAAACGCCGCTTCCAGCCATTGGAAGTATTTGATGGAAGGCGCTGGGTCTTGATGACTGGAATGTGAGGATTGGAACACAGGTATTTTCACGACATGCGAGCATTGCGCGCCCGTTGCGAACCAGCCCGCACATGCGCTGGGTTTGCACGGACTGCGGTACGGATATCCGGCCGCAAAACAGTGAGTCACCCTGAAAGCAATGGAGCCTTGCATGAAGTTGAACGTCGTTTTCCTGGCCGCTGCGGCCGCACTGTCGCTGGCTGCCTGCAAACCTGCCGACAAGCCCGCTGAAACTGCAGCACCCGCCACCGAAGCAACCACCTCGGAATCTGCACCTGCAGTCGAAACCGCACCCGCAGTCGAGACCGCGCCTGCCGTTGCCACCGATGGCACCATCGCCGTCAACACTGGCGTGCCGGAATGCGATGACTACCTCAACAAGGTCTATGCCTGCATCAGCGACAAAGTGCCCGAGGCGCAGCGCGACATGATGAGGCAGGGCATCGAGCAATCGAAAGCCGGTTGGGCGGCCGTCACCGACAAATCCGCATTGGCGGCCCAGTGCAAGACCGCGATGGACCAGGCCAAGGCCAGCTTCGGCGCCATGGGCTGCACGTTCTGAGTTCGATCCGGGCTTTACCTCGTCGTTAAGCCCTGCCAGCGCCCCGGGAAACCGGGGCGCTGTCTTTTTTGTCATTACCCTTGCATCCATCCATGCCAGAATCGGGCATGCACAAATTCCTGACCTCGCTGTTGCTGTTCTCCACCCTGGCCGCCTGCGTGCAGGTCCGCGTACACGGCGACCCTGCCGGCGCCACCGAGGAGCCCGCCATGCGCGTCGCCACCTACAACACCTCGCTATTCAAGGATGAAGCCGGTGGCCTGATCCGCGAGCTGGAAGGTGACAGCGCACACGCTGCCAAAATCGCCGCCGTGCTGCGGCAGGTACGGC
This sequence comes from uncultured Lysobacteraceae bacterium, assembly GCA_937897645.1. Taxonomy (GTDB): domain Bacteria; phylum Pseudomonadota; class Gammaproteobacteria; order Xanthomonadales; family Xanthomonadaceae; genus Pseudoxanthomonas_A. Next base: position 42,648 of record CALCNV010000069.1, on the reverse strand, counting down.
CTGACCTGGTGCTGCTCAACGAATTCGACTACGACGATGCGCACCGCGCTGCCGACCTGTTCCAGAAGAAATACCTGGAAGCCGAGCAAGCCGGTGGCGGTGAAGCGCTGAGTTATCCGTACCGTTACCTGGCGCCGGTCAATACGGGCGTTCCCAGCGGCCTGGACCTGGATGGCAATGGCGAGGCCGGCGGAACGGGTCGCGCGCGTGGCAACGATGCATGGGGGTATGGATTGCATCCTGGCCAGTACGGGATGTTGGTCCTGTCGAAATACCCCATCGATGACGCGCAGGTGCGCACCTTCCAGCACCTGCGCTGGAGCACGATGCCGGACGCGCTGCATCCCATCGATCCGGCCTCGCGCAAATACTTCTATCCAGACAAGATATGGAAACAGCTGCGCCTGTCCTCCAAATCGCATTGGGACGTGCCGGTGCAAACGCCACACGGCACCGTGCATTTCTTAGTCTCGCACCCTACCCCGCCCGTGTTCGATGGCCCCGAGGATCGCAACGGCAATCGCAACCACGACGAAATCCGCCTCTGGTCGGAATACCTTTCGCCCGGCGACAAGCCGTGGCTGTGCGACGACCGTGGACGCTGTGGTGGACTGGCCGGCGAAGCGCGCTTCGTGATCGCCGGCGACCTGAACAACGATCCGGCCGACGGCGACGGCCGCCACGACGCCATTGTGGAATTGCTGGAACAGCCGCGCGTCTTGCGCATGCCCACGCCACGCAGCGCGGGTGGTGCCGAAATCGCACGCGCCTATGCGGCGAAGGGCATCCAGCACAAAGGCTCACCCGAACACGTCACCGGCGATTTCGGCCCCAGGACGGGTGCGATGCGGCTGGACTACGTGATTCCGTCCGTGGGCTTTTCCGCGACCGGCAGCGGCGTGTTTTGGCCGCAGAGCAATGATCCAGCATCCAGCATCGCCGACGGCAGCGATCATCACCTGGTGTGGGTGGACCTCACCACGAGGTAGGAGCTGCGCAAGCTGCGACCTGGAATTAATGCATCCGTAGAGAACCCCGCAAGCCGTCAGGTCACGGTCGCAGCTTGCGCAGCTCCTACCACTACGGGGTAACCGGCTTGCGCGGCCCGAAGCCGAAGCTGCCGTCGCTGTGCGCCGACACGATCATGCGCACCATGCTGCCGGGCACCATCAATTCGATGCGCACGAGCGCGCCTTCCGCCGTCTGTCCTTCCAGCGTCATTTCGATCAGGGCACCTGCGGTATCAATTTCCTTGCACAGCACATGCAAGCCACCTGGCCCTTCGACCAGGTAAGGCTTGATCGCCTCGCCCAGCGACTCAAGCGCTTGCGGGAACAGGAATACCGCGTAGCCATCGTTTCCGTTCATCGTTTCGGTTCCCTTATTTCAATTCCACGGTGATCGCCTGCGCCGCATCGCGCGCGACGGCTCGCGCTGCGTCGACACTCTCGCCACGCGCAAGGGTGACGCCAACACGCCGCTGGCCCTCCACGCGCGGCTTGCCGAACAGGCGCAGCCCACTGTCGGGAGCCTGCAGCGCGGCTTCCACGTTGTGGAAGACGGGAACACCATGGCCCTGCGCCAGCATCGCGCACGAGGCCGACGGACCGAGCTGGCGGATCGCAGGGATCGGCAGCCCGAGGATGGCGCGCGCATGCAACGCGAATTCGCTGAGGTCCTGCGATGCCAGCGTCACCAGGCCGGTGTCATGTGGACGCGGCGAGACTTCACTGAACCAGACCTCATCGCCTTTCACGAACAGTTCGACGCCGAACAAACCCCACCCGCCGAGATCATCGGTGATCGCCTGCGCAATCTGCTGCGATCGCTGCAACGCCAACGCGGACATCGGCTGCGGCTGCCAGCTTTCCCGGTAGTCACCGTCCTTCTGCCAGTGGCCGATGGAATCGCAAAAGGAAGTGCCGCCGGCATGGCGCACGGTCAGCAGGGTGATTTCGTATTCGAAATCGACGAAGCCTTCCACGATGACGCGACCGGCGCCTGCACGGCCTCCGGTCTGCGCGTAGTCCCATGCCGCATCGATGTCCGCTTCGCTGCGCAAGGTGCTCTGCCCCTTGCCGGACGATGACATCACCGGTTTCACCACGCACGGCAAGCCGATGGCCGCGACGGCCTCGCAGTAATCCGCATGCGACTCGACGAAGCGATACGGCGACGTGGGCAGCCCCAGCGTTTCCGCCGCCAGCCGGCGGATGCCTTCGCGGTCCATGGTCAGGCGCGCGGCGCGCGCCGTGGGAATGACTTGCACAACACCTTCGTTTTCCAGCTCCACCAGCGTCTGCGTGTGGATGGCCTCGATTTCCGGTACCACCAGGTGCGGTTGCTCCGCGGCGATCAAGTCACGCAGCGCCTGCGGATCCAGCATGTCCAGTACGTGGGAACGGTGCGCGGCCTGCATGGCAGGCGCATCGGCATAGCGGTCGGCGGCAATCACCTCCACCCCGAAGCGCTGCAGCTCCAGCGCGACTTCCTTGCCCAGTTCGCCGGATCCGAGCAACAGCACGCGGGTCGCGTGCGGGGAAAGCGGCGTGCCGAGGGTGGTCATGCGGTAATCCTGTGGAGTGTGGTTCGCCATTTTATTGGCCTGCGGCCGCAATAGTGAGGAAAGCAGGCATCTGCTCCCCACCAATTACGGGAAGGGCGGCAGAAGCGGTGTGTGGGAGCGGCGTCCCGCCGCGAGCTTTTGCTGGGAGTTGGAGCCAAAGAGCTCGCGGCGGGACGCCGCTCCCACACAGGGATTTCCTGGAGATATGCCTCACTCCTCACTCCTTCCCCCTCACTCCTATAGGCTGTTGACATCTGATATCAATTTGATATCTTAAATTCCGAACCCAGAGGACGCCACCATGAAAGAAATCCCGTACCGCTCACTTCCCGGCATTCCCTTCCTGCTCGGCCTGCTGGCCGTCAGCCTGCTGGCCGGCTGGCTGTTTTTCAGCGGCATCGGCCCCAATCCCAAGACCCAGGGGATCGCATCAGGGTTGCTGGTCATCGCCGGCATCGTAGTCGGCCTGATCGCCTTCCTGAGCCTGATTGGCCTCTACACCGTGCAGCCGAACCAGGCCGCCGTCCTGAGCCTGTTCGGCAAGTACGTGGGCACGGTGAAGGACAACGGCCTGCGCTGGAACAACCCCTTCTTCAGCAAGAAGAAAGTCAGCCAGCGCGTGCGCAATTTCGAAAGTGGCCGCCTCAAGGTCAACGAGCTGGATGGCAGCCCCATCGAAATCGCCGCGGTGATCGTGTGGCAGGTGGTGGACTCGGCCGAGGCCGTCTACAACGTGGAGGACTACGAGAGCTTCGTGCACATCCAGGCCGAGTCCGCCGTGCGCACCATGGCCACCAGCTATCCCTACGACCAGCACGAAGACGGCAAGCTCGCCCTGCGCAGCCATGCCGCCGAGGTCTCGCAACACCTGCGTGACGAACTGCAGGAACGCCTGGCCGATGCCGGCGTGCATGTACTGGACGCACGCATCAGCCACCTCGCCTACGCGCCGGAAATCGCGCAGGCCATGTTGCAGCGCCAGCAGGCCAGCGCGGTCATCGCCGCACGCACGCTGATCGTCGCGGGTGCGGTGGGCATGGTGGAAATGGCCCTGGCCGAGCTGCAGAAGAACAACGTGGTGCAGCTGGACGAAGAGCGCAAGGCGCAGATGGTCAGCAACCTGCTGGTGGTGCTGTGCGGCGACCGCGGCCCGCAACCCGTGCTCAACACCGGCTCGGTGTACTGAGCCGGCTCGCCGGGCACTGACGTGACAGAGAAAAAAGCCTACCCGCTGCGCATCAGCGCCGACGTACTCAAGGCCACCCAGCAGTGGTCGGATGACGAGCTGCGTTCGTTGAACGCGCAGATCGAGTACGTACTGCGCGATGCGTTGCGCAAGGCGGGGCGATTGCCGAAACAGAAAGAGGAAAAGGAGAAAAAAGCATGAGCAGTCGATGGAGTTACCAGGTGGTCGAAGTGAAAGTGCAACTGTTCGGAAAATCCATGACCGAGCGGGCGCAGGAAGAATTGAGTCGCCTTGGCCAGCAAGGCTGGGAACTGGTGAACGCCTCGCATGCGGAAGCCGCGGACTCGATCCGGCTGTTCCTCAAGAAACCGGCTTGACCCGTGCGCGTGAATTCCAGAAGGAACCAGCAATGAAGAAGCCATTCGCCATCGTGTTCGCAACCTGGCTGCTTGCGATAACGGCACCATTCGCCGCGCACGCCGCCAGTCCTGCGGAAACCACGGCGGCACGTTTGCTGGATCACATGGATGCAGCGGAATACACGCAGGCTGAAGCCATGTTCACCACGGAAATGGCCGCTGCCGTGCCCGCCGACAAGCTGCAGCAAATCTGGGAGTCGTTGCCGCTCCAGGTCGGCGCTGCGCAAGGACGTGGTACCGCACAGGTGCAAGAGCAGGCGGGGATGCGCGTGGTTGACGTGCCACTTCACTACGCCAAGGCTGCCCTGGTCGCGAAGATCGCGATCAACGCCGACGGCAAGATCGCGGGCTTCATGATCCAGCCTGCGCCTCCTGCGCCAGCGGCCGCACCGGCGGCCAACGCCGGCTTCCGTGAAAGCGAGTTCCCGGTAGGCGACCTGCCCGGCACCCTGGCCATGCCAACCGCGGCAGGCAAAGTGCCCGCCGTGGTGCTGGTCCACGGCTCCGGTCCGCACGACCGCGACGAAACCATCGGTCCCAATCGCCCATTCCTGGACATTGCACGCGGGCTTGCCGAACAGGGCATTGCCGTACTGCGCTATGAGAAGCGCACGAAGGCGCGTCCGCAGGATTTCGCCAGCGGCACCTACACGATGGATGAGGAAACCACCAACGACGCCGTGGCCGCCGTGGCGGCGCTGCGCGTTGCGCCGGGCATCGACCAGGATCGCGTGTTCGTGCTGGGCCACAGCCAGGGCGGCATGCTGGCACCGCGCATCGCAGAAAAATCGGGACATGCTGCCGGGCTTATCCTGCTGGCCGCGCCTGCGCGCTCCCTGCTCACTCTCCTTCCGGAACAGAACCACTACCTGCTCAATGCAGACGGCAAGATCGACGCCAACGAACAGCAATTCCTGGATGACCTGCAGCAGAAGATCGACAACGTCCGTAGCGATGCCGTCGTCGCCGACAAGGACACGCCACTCGGCCTGCCCGCGCACTACTGGCGCGCGTTCGACGCGATCGATCCCGTAGCCGACGCACGCCAACTGCAACTGCCCATGCTGTTGCTGCAGGGTGGCCGCGATTTCCAGGTGGTGGATGCCGACTGGACGTTGTGGAACAAGCAGCTCGCGTCCGATCCACGCGCCACCTTCAAGCACTATCCCGCGCTCAACCACCTCGGCATCGCCGGCCAAGACCCGGGCTCGTTGGCCGAATACAACCAGCAAGGCCATGTCGATGCGCAGCTGATCGCCGACACGGCCGCCTGGATCCTGGCCCATTGAGGACACCTTGATGCAACAACGACAGGAATTCCCAGTCGCCCCCATGAGCCCACACGTCTGGTGGTGGCTGTGGATCCCGATGCTGCTGGCCATCGGCGCACTGGTGCCGGTCATGTTGATGCCTTCGCAGACACCTGCTCCGTGGGCATGGCTGGTGGTGCCCTTCGTGCTGCTGGTCGGCGCCTGCCTGAGCTGGGCCATGCGCCGCCAGCGCATCCTGCTGGATAACCGCGAGCTGCAGGTCCAGGCCACGCTCTATGGCAGGAAACTGGCGATCGACGCCATCGACCTGGACAAGGCGCGCGTCGTCAGCCTGGACGAACACACGGAGTACAAGCCCGGACTGAAGACCAACGGCTTCGCACTGCCCGGCTTGCAAGCGGGGCATTTCCGGTTGCGCAACCTCAACAAAGCATTCTGCCTGGTCACCGACCGGTCCCGCGTGCTGGTCTTACCGCTCCGCGATGGTGGACTGTTGCTGCTCAGCCCCACGCGTCCCGCCGACCTGCTGGCCCGGCTGCGCGAACTGGCGGCGCCGCGCCCCCGCCGCTAAGCTGGCGGCATGCCACGCGCACCCGCCGTTCCGCTGAAATCCTTCCTGCTCAACACAGCAGGCGTGGAACTCTGGCCGGGCGGGCTGTTGCGCGCACGCAGCAGTGCCGACGCGCGGACGCTGGCTCGTGCCGAAGTGGTGCTGCGCCGCAAGCGCGATGGACGCTACCTTGCCGCGCTGTTGCCCGAAGGCATGCAGCCCTTGATGCCGCGCTGGATGCACGAACCCGGCGTGGACGCCGCGCTGGACGTGCTGGATGGCATGACTGCCCTCGCCCGCGGCTTCGACATCGATTACGCAGGCGCACTGCCGCTGCAGCCACTGATCGAGCACCTGGAGCAACTGGGCCTGGACGAACGCTATGGCGAGCAGACCGGGCTGGAATTGGTGCCGGAGCCTGTCGCCCTCGCCTTCGCCGGCTTCGACCGCTATCGGCGGCCACTGTGGATGACGGCGCGCGCCGCACGTGCCTGGCACCTGATGCAACGCGCGGCTTCCACGAATGGCATCGCGCTGGAAGCCATTTCCGGCTACCGCAGCCATGCGTATCAACTCGGCATCTTCGAACGCAAGCTCGCGCGCGGACAGACGGTGCCGGAAATCCTCAACGTCAACGCCGCGCCCGGCTACAGCGAACACCACAGCGGCAACGCGCTGGACATCGGCACGACGGACGAGCCACCTGCCGAGGAAAGCTTCGAGCGCACGCCCGCATTCGCGTGGTTGCAGGAACATGCGGGTGGTTTCGGCTTCGTGATGAGTTACCCGCGCGACAATCCGCATGGCATCGTGTACGAGCCTTGGCATTGGTATTACGCGACCTAGTTCGTCACCATCTAGCGCCCCCTTCTCCAACATCGACTGGAACCCCGATGACCGACCTCGCCTCCCTGCAGAACCACCAGATCCGCCTTGCTGCACGTCCGGTCGGCATGACCACGCGTGATAACTGGCAGTTCACCACCGAAGTGGTCAGCGAGCCGGAAGAAGGCGGCGTGCTGGTTAAAACCCTGTCGCTGTCGCTGGACCCGGCGATGCGCGGGTGGATGAATGAAGGCAAGTCGTATATCGCGCCGGTCGAGATCGGCGAAGTGATGCGTGCAGGCGGCATCGGCAAGGTAGTGGCGTCGAAGCACGCAGCATTCGCGCCGGGCGACCTGGTCACCGGCGGCTTGGGCGTGCAGGAATACCGTCAGTTCACGCCCATGGAGATCAAACGCCAGGGCATCAGCAAGATCGACCTGCGCATGGGCAGCATCACCCAATGGCTCAACGTGCTGGGCATGCCGGGCATGACCGGTTACTTCGGGCTTATGGACGTGGGCCAGCCGAAGGAAGGCGACGTGGTGGTCGTGTCCGGCGCGTCCGGTGCGGTCGGGCAGACGGTGGGACAGTTGGCGAAGATCAAGGGTTGCCGCGTTGTGGGCATTGCCGGCGGCCAGGCCAAGTGCGATTTCGTGGTCAACGAGATGGGCTTCGACGCCTGCATCGATTACAAGAACGGCGACGTGCGTGAAGGCTTGAAGACGCACTGCCCGGATGGCGTGGACATCTATTTCGACAACGTGGGCGGCGAAATCCTGGACCACGTGCTGGCACGCCTGCGACGCAAGGCGCGCATCATCATCTGCGGTGCGATTTCGCAGTACAACGCCACCAGCGCCGTGCAAGGCCCGAAGAACTACCTGTCGCTGCTGGTCAACCGCGCGCGCATGGAAGGCATCGTGGTCTTCGACTACGCCGACCGCTATCCGATCGCCATTGCCGAGATGGCAGGCTATTTGAAAGACGGCCGCATGAAGTCACGCGAAGACGTGGTGGTGGGACTGGACACATTCCCGGAATCGCTGGTGAAGCTGTTTACCGGCGAGAATTTCGGGAAGCTGGTGTTGCAGGTCGCAGCGGATTGATTAGACCGAATTCCCATCGATAACATCTCTTCATGCAGCCGGATCTTTTCTCTGATGACAGAATCCAATCCTTATGCGACCCCGAGTTCGCGGGTAAGTGACCTTCCTGCCCCTGCACTGGATGCCCCCGAGGACATCACGCAGCCCATCAAGCATGGATGGGTAGCAGCCCTGGTCTCAGCAACACTGACGCTGCTGGTAACCGTAGCGGCATTAGCCAGCAGCACTGAAGACCGCGCGGTGCAGGCTTTGAGCTTTGTAGATGTTGCCTTGATTCTTGGTCTGGCCTTCGGTATCTATCGCAAAAGCCGCATCGCCAGCACGTTGATGTTCGCGTATTTCCTTCTTTCCAAGATCATCGTCATGGTGCAGACGGGCCTGCCATCCGGAGTGGTTCTGGGCCTGGTCTTCGTGATCTTCTATTTCCGCGCCATGGTTGCAACTTACCGCTACCACCGTTTCGTAAAACATGTGCGTTTGTACCCGCCGCCGCCAAGACAATTGATCAGCGACGATCCATTCTTCCAATCCAAGCCGCCTTCCGGCACCTGACTCAATCCTGCGAACGCTTCACAGGCGTCTTCGTCTCGGCAGCAAAATCCGCGATCCGCCACAAATACTGGCTCGCATAAGACCGATACGGTCCCCAGCGTTCGCCACGCGCCAGCAATTCCTTCGGCGTGGGCATCGTTTCCAGCTTGTCCACGCGCTGCGCGCCCTTGCGAATGCCGAGGTCGTCGATGGGCAACACGTCAGGTCGGCCCAGGCGGAACATCAGCATCATCTCCACCGTCCAGCGACCGATGCCGCGCACCGGCACCAGCGCCGCCACGATGTCATCCTGGTGCATCACCGACATCTGGCGCAGGGTGGGGATTTCACCACCGGCCTCGCGCGCGGACAGATCACGCAGCGCCAAGGCCTTGTTGCCGGACACGCCACATGCCCGCAACGCCACGTCATCGACGCGACCCAAGGTGTCGTAATGCAGGCGCGTGCTGCCGACGGCGGCTTCCACGCGACCAACAATCGTCGCCGCGGCCTTGCCACTGAGCTGCTGGTAGAGGATGGCGCGAGCCAGTGCATCCACCGGGTCGAAGGGCTTGCGCCAGGTCGGCTGCGGTTCGAGGTAGCCGATGCGCTTCATCCACGTGCCCAGCTTGCGGTCGCGGCGCGCCAGGTGATCGAAAGCGGCCTGCGTATCGAAGCCGCGTGCGTGCCGGGGCATCGCCTGGTTCGCTCAGCGACGCAGTGCGTCCAGCGCCCACAGCACCCAGCCCAGCATCAGGCTGATGCCACCGATGGGCGCCAGTTTGCTGCCCAATTGGGCAAGCGCGTTCAAGGCCAGGCTGCCGGAAAACAGCAAGGTGCCCAGCAACAGCAGGTACAGCGCGACACGACCCAGGGTGCGCGTGGTACCCGCTGCCAATGCCGCGAGGGCAATGCCATGGCCGAAGGCATACAACGATGCCGTCTGCAGGTTGGATTGCGCATGCGCGTCAGCCACGCCATGCGAGGCATAGGCACCCAGCGCGACCGCCACCGAGGCGAGCACTGCACCGGAGAAAGCAATGAAGGAAGGTTTGCGTTGGCGACGATCGTAGTTCAACAAAACGGCAGCCTCATCGGGAAGCGGCATCCTGCCGGCGGCGGGAACAATGCATGGCCCTGAAACGCAACGCGCCGCAAAAGCGGCGCGTTGCTTGAAACCTGCACGGCGGGCCGGGGCCCGTCGGGCGTTACTGCTTGACTGCCCAGAACACGTCGAAGGTGCCGTCGGCGGTGAATGCCTTGTCTACGCCACCCTTCCACGATTCATAGGGGCGTTCGGTTACTTCGTGGCCGTTGGTCATGGCCCATGCGCGCAGCGAGTTGCGCACGGCATCCAGTTCAGCCATGTAGCCGGTGTAGCTGGCGGTGGCGGCCTTGCGTGCTTCCAGGCGTACGTGCTCGACCGGGGTGCCGGCAACCGACACCTTCAATGGACCGGTGGAAGTGGTGGTGCTTGCCACGGCAGCGTCGGCCGGCTTGCTGCCATCGGCCGGCTTGGCCGCGGAGGAACCACCGCTGCGCTTGCGTACGGGCTGGGCGACGTCGAAGGCGTATTTCTCGGCACCAAAGTCGGTGGTGATGATGCGCACCGGGCCCGCGGCTTCCAGGTTGTTGGATTCCATCACGCGCTTGATCCATTCCTGGTTGGACTGGATCGAAGCCATGATTGCTGCGTTGTTGCGTTCGATGTTGCCGGCATTGACGACCAGCAGGTCTTCGGCGGGCAGGTCGACCAGGCCAAGGCCGGTCAGCTTGCTGCCTTCGATGCGGTAATCGTAGTTCGGCACGGTGGCCAGCAGGTTGGTCAGCTTGGTCAGGCTGGCGTTGATGCCATCACCGACGTTGCGGCTGACGTACATGCCAGTGAAGCGGCCAAAGAGGTTCCAGCCGTAGTGCACGTCATAGGTCTGGGTGATCAGGACGTTGCGGCCATTCTTGCCCGTCGGTTCAAGCGTGAAGTCGGTCTGCTTGTTGGTGCCGGGCTGGCTGTCCTGGATGGCATAGACCACCTTGCTGGCGCCCGTCGCACTGGCCGGGGCATTGCTCTCGGTGATTTCCCAATGGCCCTTGCCACGACGGCGGTCCGCCGAGTTGAAATCGACGCGTGCGCCCACGCCGGAATAGTCTTTGCCGCCGGAGAACGACAGCTCGGCAGGATTGGTGGGGATCAGCAGGTTCCAGTCCTTGAGGCGACGCACGTTGTTGATCGTGTCGAACACGATGGTCATGCGTCGGTTGGTTTCGGTGCTTTCCTCGAGGTGGCGCTTGGAAGGCAGGAACAGGCCAACCACTACGAAAAGCGCCAGTACCAGCGCCAATGCAATCAGGAATTCGATCAAACGGGTCATTCAGCAGTCTCCGGGGGCCGATCCCATGGCCATTGAAATAGGTGCAGCGCGCATCCTAGCAGGCTTGGCGGGTTCGGTCAGCTATCCATGCGGGGGCGGCCCTGCGCTGCAATGCAACGAGATTGCCCGCGTAGCGTGGCCATGCGCCACAGGCGGCGGGCAGGGGCGTCCTGCCCGCCTCGTTCAGACCAACTGCAGTTCGAATGCCTTGAGCACGGCGCGGGTGCGGTCACGGACGCCCAGCTTGGACAGGATGTTGGACACGTGGTTCTTGATGGTGCCCTCGGCCACGCCCAGGGAGTTGGCGATTTCCTTGTTGGAAAAGCCGCTGGCCATCAGGCGCAGGATCTCCGTTTCGCGGTCGGTCAGGGGGTCCGGCCGATCCAGGCTGACGAAATCGTTGCGCATGTGCTCCAGCCCGGACAGCAGGCGCTGGGTGACCGCCGGCTGCACCAGCGAACCGCCCGAGGCCACGGCACGGATGGCGCCCACCAGCTGTTCCAGGGACACGTCCTTCAGCAGGTAGCCCTTGGCCCCGGCCTTCAGGCCCGCCAGTACCAGCTGGTCGTCATCGAAGGTGGTCAGGATGATCGCTGGCGGCAACTGGCCCATCGCCGCCAGCGCCTGCAGCGCTTCCAGCCCGGACATGACCGGCATGCGCATGTCCATCAGCACCACGTCCGGCTTCACCTGCGGGATCAATTCCACCGCCTGCTTGCCGTCCGCGGCCTCGGCCACGACCTCGATGCCATCGTCCAGCGCCAGCAACGAACGTATGCCCTGGCGCACCAGGGTCTGGTCGTCGACCAGGCAGACACGAATCATGCCGCTACTCATGCAGTTACTCCGGCAGGTGGGGATGGAACAGGTTCGAGTGCAGCGGCTTCATTGCTGTCCGCGGGCAGTTGCAGGCACAGCTTGAAGCCTGCGCCGGGCGTGGACCCCACGGTCATCTTGCCACCATGCTGCTGCAGGCGCTCGCGCATGCCGCGCAGGCCGTTGCCGGCAGTGACGCTGGCGGCACCAACCCCGTCATCACGGGCATCGATCAGGATCAGCCCGCCCTGGCGCCGGCAATGGATCCACAGGTTGCGTGCCCCCGCATGGCGCACGGTGTTGGTGATGATTTCCTGTGTGCAGCGCAGCAATACGTGCGCACGCTCGGCGTCATCCAGGTTCAGGGGCTCCTCGATATCCATGTGGATCTCCAGGGCCGGCACGCGCTCGGTCAGCGTCAGCAGGGCCGCCCCCAGGTCGATCGCATCCCCTTCGCGCAACTGGCTGACCACTTCACGCACATCGGTCAGCAACAGGCGGGCCAGGGTATGGGCCTGCTTGACGTGTTCCTGCGCACGTCCCTCGGTCATGTGTCCCGCGACTTCAAGGTTAAGGCTCAGCGCGGTCAGGTGGTGGCCCAAGAGGTCGTGCAGCTCGCGCGAGATACGCGTGCGCTCGTTGACGCGGGCGCTTTCGGCCAGCAATACACGGGTGGCGCGAAGCTCGGCGTTGAGGCGGCGTTGCTCCTCGCGGGCTTCGGTCTGCTGGCGTGCCACGTACGCCGTCACCAGCACGAAAGCCGAGAAGCCCACATAGAAGGTGGATTGGAACAAGGCATCCCAGAAGCTGAAGCCGCTCGCCATGAACGACGGCACCAGTGGCACGTGGGCCAGCAACAGCCACGCGACGGCCGAACGCAGGCTCAGTATCCACGGCAGCACGCCCGCCATGACCAGCAGCAGCATCGCGCTCAGTCCGGTCTGTGTGTAATAGCCCACGGCCACCGCGGCGGTGGTAAGCACGAGCAGCAGCACGAAGTTGGTGCGGTTGGATGCCACCTGGCTACGCGTGCCTAGGGACCGGGTCGCCAGCCAGTAACAGGCACCAAACGCGAGGTAGGCCAGCACCGTCATCGGCACGTTGATATCGGCCCCGCTGAATTCATCCACGCCACGCGAGGGAGGCAGGAACCAGATATTCAGAATAATGGGAATGCCGACCAGCGCCCACGTGTACAGGCCGGCGGCACGCAGGAGGCGGGTGTGGCTGATTCGGCTCAACATGAATCCATCTTAGGCGGATTGCCGGGCCCGCACCCCGACCAAAAGTAATGTGCCTGCCCGATCCGCCGCGCACCCCCGGCCCGCGGCTGCCCATGCGATAATCCCGCCCGGTGGCTCGCGGCCACCGCGCCTGTTCCCGGAGTGAATTAATGTCGATTGTCATCCGCGACGTGCGCGAGCACGAGCTGGATTCCGTCCTAGCCCTGAACAACAACGCCGGATTGGCGATCCTGCCGCTGGATTCGGCCAAGCTGCAGCGTTTCTACGCGCAGGCCGAATACTTCCGTGTCGCCGAACGCGACGGCAACCTGGCCGGCTTCCTGGTCGGCTTCGGTGCCCAGGCCGAGCACGACAGCAGCAATTTCGCCTGGTTCGGCGAGCGCTACCCGCACTTTTTCTACATCGACCGCATCGTGGTGGCCAGCCGTCGCCGCGGCGGTGGCGTCGGCCGTGCGTTCTACGCCGACGTGCAAAGCTATGCCGAACTGCGGTATCCGCAGCTGGCCTGCGAAGTGTTCCTGGACCACGGCGCGGACCCTGCCCTGCTCTTCCACGGCAGCTTCGGTTTCAGGGAAGTCGGCCAGAACCAGATGCCGGGCGGTCTTCGCGCCAGCATGCTACTCAAGGAACTGTGCAGCTACCCGTGGGTACGCGAGACCTACGGCAACGCCCTGCCCGCCCTGCCATGGGCGCAAGGTCGTGTGCTGGCTGAGCCACTGACAGAACGGTCGACGGGTACATGAGCGTGACCTCGACGAACATGGATTACGAACAGGCCGGCGAACTCAAGATCGGCCAGGTCGGCATTGCTAACCTGCGCGTGCGCACGCTGGACGTGGCGCAACTGTCGCGTGAGATGCGCGAGCGCGTGGAGCGTGCACCCAAGCTGTTTGGCCGCGCACCGGTGATCATCGATTTCGGCGGCCTGGCGCAGATGCCGGATGCCGCCACCGCACAGGCCTTGCTGGATGGCCTGCGTGCCGCCGGCGTCCTCCCGGTCGGCCTGTCCTATGGCACGCGTGAAACCGAAGCACTGGCCGAACAACTCGGCCTGCCGCTGCTGGCCAAGTTCCGCGCGCAGTACGAACCTCTTGCGGCGGCGACAGCTCCGGCCGCCCGCCGGGAAAGCGTCGCGGTTGAAACCGCTCCCACAAAAGCGGCCAAGGCTGCACCTGCGGTGACGACAAGCAGCCCCGGACTGGTGCAGAAGACACCGGTGCGTTCCGGCCAGCAGCTGTATGCGGAAAACCGCGACCTGACCGTGCTGACCACCGTGGGTGCCGGCGCCGAAGTCATTTCGGATGGTTCCATCCACATCTACGGCAGCCTGCGCGGGCGCGCACTCGCGGGCGCGCAAGGCAACACCGACGCACGCATCTTTTGCCACGAGTTCCATGCCGAACTGGTGGCCATTGCCGGCCATTACAAAGTGCTGGACGACGTACCCAAGGAACTGCGCGGCAAACCCGTGCAGGTCTGGCTTGAACGCGGCCCTGACAAACAGGACCAACTGATGATCGCCGCACAGTGAAGGTCGCGTGGCGAGCCATCGCCGGTGACACCGTCGCAAACGGCATTCCCCCGAACGCAACATCAAGGAGATACACCATTGGCTGAGATTATCGTTGTCACTTCCGGCAAGGGCGGCGTGGGCAAGACCACCACCAGCGCCAGCATCGCCTGCGGCCTCGCGCGCCGCGGCAAGAAGGTCGCGGTCATCGACTTCGACGTCGGCCTGCGCAACCTGGACCTGATCATGGGTTGCGAGCGCCGCGTGGTGTACGACTTCGTCAATGTCACCCATGGCGAAGCCACGCTGAAACAGGCGCTGATCAAGGACAAGCGTTTCGACACGCTGTTCATCCTGGCCGCCTCGCAAACGCGCGACAAGGATGCGTTGACCAAGGAAGGCGTGGAAAAAGTATTGAAGGACCTGGACGCCGACGGCTTCGACTACATCGTCTGCGATTCGCCGGCCGGCATCGAGAAAGGCGCGTTCCTGGCCATGTACTACGCCGACACCGCGGTGGTCGTGGTCAATCCGGAAGTCTCCAGCGTGCGTGACTCCGACCGCATCCTGGGCCTGCTGGATTCCAAGACCCGCAAGGCCGAGAACGGCGAAACCCTCAAGCCGCACCTGCTGCTCACCCGCTACAGCCCCACGCGCGTGGAAGGCGGCGAGATGCTGAGCATCAAGGACGTGGAAGAAGTGCTGGGCCTGAAGACGCTGGGCGTGATCCCCGAATCCGGCGACGTGCTGAATGCCTCCAACAAGGGCGAACCGGTCATCCTGGAGCTGGAATCCATCGCCGGCCAAGCCTACGACGATGCCGTTGGCAGGCTGCTCGGCGAAGACCGTCCCCTGCGCTTCACCACCGTGGAGAAGAAGGGTTTCTTCACCAAGCTGTTTGGAGGTTGAGCATGGGAATGTTCGATTTCCTCAAGCCGAAGAAAGAAACCGCCTCCATCGCCAAGGACCGCCTGCGCATCATCGTGGCGCAGGAGCGCACCACGCGCGGCGCGCCCGATTACCTGCCCATGCTGCAGCGTGAATTGCTGGAAGTGATCAAGAAGTACGTCAACGTCGACGCGGAAGCGGTCAACGTCAAATTGATCAAGGAAGGCGAACACGACGTACTCGACATCTCGGTGTCGCTGCAGGAAGGCAGCGCCTGATCCCTGGCAGGAGCGCTCCATGGGCGCGAGCTCTTCGTTCGCGAATGCACAGAGCTCGCGCCCATGGGGCGCTCCTGCCATTGTCGATATGAACATCGCTACTGCCAGCGCCGATGCAGTCCATGAAGTGTTGAACGTCCGCGACCTGCCGCTGGCTGATCTGCAAGCACTGCTCGCTCGCCACGCGTTGAACCTGGAGCGCGTGGCGGACGGCGAATCCATCCCCGGGAGTTTCTGGGGCGACCCCGAAGCAGGCGTGATCGGCAGCACCGTGTACGTGCGCAGCGACACGCCGGTGCATTCATTGCTGCACGAAGCTTGTCACCTGATCGTGTTGCCGCCGGAACGCCGCGCACTGGTGCACACCGACGCCAGCGACTCGGTACTGGAAGAAGACGCCACCTGCTACCTGCAGATCGTGTTGGCCGATGCGCTGCCCGGCGTCGGCAGCGACCGGCTGATGCAGGACATGGATGCGTGGGGGTACTCGTTCCGCCTGGGCAGCGCCCGCGCGTGGTTTGAGGAAGACGCGGAAGACGCGCGCTCATGGTTGCTTGAGCGTGGTTTGCTTGCTTGCCCGGACAACATTCCGGCTGCGTGATTTTTGGTTCTTGGTTTTTGGTTCTGGGTGCTTGGTTCTGGGTGCTTGGTTTTGCCTCCTCCCTTGCGTAGCAGGGGAGGATTGAGGAGGGGTACCTTTGATCTTGATCTGGATCCATGCGCACTTGCCCCGCACTTTCCCAGAACCAATAACCAGGAGCCAACTGAAGCCGTGGCTTCCAGTTTCCACTCCCCCTCCCAAAGACTTGCAGGACGCGACCAGCCGCACTAGCCTTCAGGTTCCAGCGCGCCCAGCGCCCCAGCCAAGGATTCTCCGTGAAGCAACGCCACCTATTGCTCGCGCTCGCCGTCGGTGCGTGCGTACTGTCATTGTCTGCTTGCAAGAAGGAAGCGGAGGCCCCCACCCAGGCGGCGGCTCCTGCACTTGCCGGCGCCAAGGGCGAGACCGCCGACCAGTTCATCGCGCGCGTCAACGACGAATACCGCAAGATGTATCCCGAGCTCACCGCCGCGCAGTGGCTTTCTTCCACCTACATCAACGACGACAGCCAGTTGCTTTCGGCCAAGGGCAACGAGCGTTACCTGACCCAGTTGAACAGCTGGATCGCGCAGGCGAAGAAGTTCGAGGGCCAGCAGATGACGCCGGCCACCGCGCGTGCCATCCAGTTGCTCAAGCTGGGCACGTCCATGCCCGCCCCCAGCGATCCGGTGAAACTGGCGGAACTCACCCAGATCGCCACGCGCATGGAAGGCATGTACGGCGCAGGCAGCTACTGCACCGGCGAAGGTGATGCGAAAGTCTGCCGCCAACTGGGCGAGTTGGAAGACGTGCTGCGCACCAGCCGCGATTACGACAAGCAACTGCAGGCCTGGGAAGGCTGGCACACGATTTCCAAGCCCATGCGCCAG
This sequence comes from uncultured Lysobacteraceae bacterium, assembly GCA_937897645.1. Taxonomy (GTDB): domain Bacteria; phylum Pseudomonadota; class Gammaproteobacteria; order Xanthomonadales; family Xanthomonadaceae; genus Pseudoxanthomonas_A. The sequence goes on along the minus strand of CALCNV010000069.1, from coordinate 25,619 downwards.
GATTACCAGCGCTTTGCCGAACTGGTCAACCAGGGCGCCGGTGAACTGGGCTTCGCCGATGCCGGCGAGATGTGGCGCAGTGGCTACGACATGACCCCGGTAGAGCTGGCTGCGGAAACCGACCGCCTGTGGGGACAGGTCATGCCGCTGTACGAACAACTGCATTGCTTCACCCGCACCAAGCTTGAAGCCACCTACGGCGCCAGAGGCCAGGTCGACGGACTGCTGCCCGCGCACCTGATGGGCAACATGTGGCAGCAGGACTGGGGCAACCTGTGGGACATCCTGGAGCCCTACAAGGGCGTGGGCAGCCTCGACATCACCGCCACCCTGGAGAAGCAGTACCAGCAGGCACTCGGCGCGGCGGAGCGCAAGCGCGGTCCCGGCGCCAGCGTGCAGGCGCGCTTCGAGGCCCAGCGCGAGGCGCAACTGGCGGTCGCCAAGCAGATGACCGAACGGGCGCAGGACTTCTACACCTCGTTGAACATGCCCAAGCTGCCCGACGGCTACTGGGCCAAGACCCAGTTCATCAAGCCGCTGGACCGCGACGTGGTCTGCCACGCCAGCGCCTGGGACATGAACATGGGCGGGGCCGACGGCAAGTCGCCGGACGTGCGCACCAAGATGTGCATCAAGCCCAACGAGGAAGACTTCACCACCATCTACCACGAGCTGGGCCACATCTATTACTACCTGGCCTACAACAAGCTGCCACCGCTGTTCCAGACCGGCGCGCATGACGGTTTCCACGAGGCCATCGGCGACACCATCGTGCTGTCCATGACGCCTGACTACCTCAAGTCGATTGGCCTGGTCGGCGAGCAGCAGCAGAGCAACGAAGCACTGATCAACGCGCAGATGCGCATGGCGCTGGCCAAGGTGTCGTTCATGCCATTCGGCCTGATGATCGACCGTTGGCGCTGGGGCGTGTTCGATGGCTCCATCAAGCCGGAGAACTACAACCAGGCCTGGTGGGACCTGAAAGCCAAGTACCAGGGCGTCGCGCCGTCCACGCCGCGTGGCGAGGATTTCTTCGACCCGGGTGCGAAGTACCACGTGCCGGGCAACACGCCGTACACGCGCTACTTCCTGTCGCACATCCTGCAGTTCCAGTTCTACAAGGGCCTGTGCGATGCGGCGGGCTACAAGGGCCCGCTGTACAACTGCAGCTTCTACGGTGACAAGGCAGCGGGCCAGAAGTTCTGGGCCATGCTGGAGAAGGGCGCAAGCCAACCCTGGCAAGCGACGATGAAAGAACTCACCGGCAAGGAGCAGATGGATGCGAGTGCGGTACTCGAATACTTCGCCCCGTTGCAGGAGTGGTTGAAGCAGCAGAACCAGGGCCAGACGTGTGGCTGGAAGGTGCCGGCCACGACGGCAACGGCACCTGCAGCCAAGAAAGGGTAGCCCACGCCGCGATCCGCCAGCCCTGCCCGGCCTGGCGGATCGCGCGGGTTCGAAATACATCCCGGGTACCCAGTGCCATTTATCAGCCAAGGAACCACAACGAATGGAACTCGCAATCAAACTCCGGCACGCCACGACATGTCTGAAGGCCTGTGCATTCGGGCTTCTGCTGGTGGCCGCAGCCACGCCCGCCTCTGCAGGCCAACGCGCCGACAGCGAGCGTAGCTGGACCTCGCCAGCACAGCCGTCCACGTCCTTCAAAGCCACGCAGTTCCCCTCCGATCGGGTGATGCGACTGGATTACCAGGAGATGCCCGCACAGCGCATCCTGCAAGTCGAGCAACGCAATGCGGCGCGCCACACCAAACCGGCGCAGGTCGGCATTGGTCGCATCGCACGCAACGAAAGCACGGCCGGGGCGTTGCGGCCACTGCGCTGGATCGCGTTGAAGGACGGGAGTTCGGTGGCCCGCATCGAAATACGCTCGCCGGTGGCACCAGGCCTGCGGGTCGGCCTGCAGTTCAGCGCCTTGGACCCGCGTGCTGAAATCCGTTTTGCCGGTTCATCGCAACGTTCACGCGTAGTGGCGATGATGACAGGCACGGAAATACGCCGCCTGCTCGATGCACAGAACATGTTCTGGACTCCAGGCACGGATGGCGAGGCGCAGATACTGGAGATCCATCTTCCCGCCGGCATCGCACGTGGCAACGTGCAGGTGCAGGCGCCGCAACTGTCACACCTGCTGGCCAACAGCGTCGACGGCTTCAAGATGATCGAGAAGATCGGTCAATCAGGCGCCTGCAACGTCGATACCGCATGCCGCATCGCAGAGCTGGGCACGCCTTTCGTCAATGCAAAGGATGCCGTGGCGCACATGGTCTTCGTCGAGGCGGGCAGCAGCTACATCTGCACCGGCACCCTGCTGGCGGACACTGACGGCACTACCCAGGTTCCATATTTCTATTCCGCCAACCACTGCATCGACAACCAGGTCGTCGCAAGCACGCTCAATACATACTGGGGATACGAGGCGACTTCGTGTGGCAGCGCAGTCCAGGCGGCGCGCGTATTGCTGCCTGGCGGTGCGGTTTTGCTCTATGCAAACGTGGATACCGATGCGCTGCTGTTGCGCCTCAACAATCCGCCGCCGGCAGGCGCAGCGCTGGCGGGCTGGGATTCAAGCATGCTGGCCGCCTCCAGCAACCTGCTTGGCATCCATCATCCCTCGGGCGACCTGAAAAAAGTTTCCAGCGGCCAGCAGACCGCGCGCGACGCGCACCACAATGAAGTTGCGTGGCTTAGCGGCACCACGGAGGGCGGCAGCAGTGGCTCGGCACTGTTCACCCTGGATGCCTCCGGCTATCGCCTGCGCGGCGGCCTGTATGGCGGCAGCGCATCTTGCGCCAATACGGGATCGGTCGCCAACGTGAATAATCGCGATTACTACTCCCGGTTCGACGTGGTCTTCCCGAGCATCAGCCAATACCTCGCGCCCGTGCCGACCACACCACAGCGGGTGAATGGCTCCCAGCCGCTGATCCCACCGCGCCCAGCGGCCATCACCCAGGCCGCACCGCCACCGTTGCCACGCAAGGCCAGGGCACGGCATGTGCCCATGGGCCCGTTCGAGCCTTGAGCACGAGCGTGCAATGATGCATGCCACGGGGCCGGCACATGCCGGCCCCGTCGTTTTCGTCGCCATCCGCCTTTTGCAATCGGGTACGCTTCGTGGCGCGCCATGCCTATGGACCCGGTGCAGATCACCCTGTTTGCGAACTGGTATTCGCATCAGGCAGTAGCCAATGGATCTGGCATCCTGCGAACAGGCAGCCCAAGTCATGCACACTGCACCGGTGGCGCACAACGCCAACAACGTCCAGCCTTGTCACTGCAACGCACACCCAGGCATGCGTGCTCGCGTAGGTCCACGCCTGCGACGACCAAGTTATGGCCTGCTGTTGTGGCTTGCCGTACTTGCACCCTGCATCGCTGTCGCTGCCGAACCGGACCTCGGGAGCGCCCGCGAACTGGTGCAGCAAGGACAATACAAACAGGCCTACGACCTGCTCGTTCCGCTGGAAACCACGCAGGCCGACAATGTCGCCTTCGACCTGTTGCTTGCAGAAGCCGCATTGGAAACCGGCAATGCCGAACAGGCAAAGCGGCTGTTCGAACGTGCGCTGGAGGCGCAGCCGGACTCACTCGAAGCGCGCCTTGGGCTTGGACGTGCCTACCTGGCGCTGGGTGAGGACGCACGTGCGCTGATCGAGCTGGAAAGCGTGCTCAACATCGATGACCTGCCGCCCGATCTCCACGGCCAGGCCGAAGCCTATGCGGACGCGGCAGAACAGCTGATGCAAGGCGATCCGCTGAGCACCAACGCCCACGCTGAAATCGCGGCCGGCCGTTACCTGCCACGCGGCGAGCCCAGCGAGGGCTTCGCCAGGCTGCGCGTCGGCGTGGGCCTCAACTACCATTTCAGTGATGCGTATTCCTTCAATTCAAGCCTGCAGGTCCAGCGCGGCTTCTACGCCGAGAGTGGTGACCTTCGCGGCCGGATGGGCTTCAACTACAGGTCCGGCGACAACCAGACCCGATTCGAATGGACCAGTCGCAGGCGGCAACGCCCGAACGGCCTTTCTTTCAACTACCATGCCGCAAGCGTTGAATGGCGTCGAAGCAATGATGCGGACAGCCAGTTCAAGGTGGGCGCGCGACTCTCCCAGAACAATGTTCCCGCCAGCCTGGTGGGACAACTGGACCGCAACCAGCGCGCCGGCGATTTGACAGTGGGGTATGAACACGCCTTCGCCGATGGCCAGGCCAGCATTTCAGCCAACGTGCTGATGGGGCGCGAATGGGCACGCCGCGGCGGCATCGATGGTGACGCCGATTTCCACGGCCTGGATGCCGAGGCCCAGTTCACCCTGGGTGACGATACCAGCCTGTGGATTGGAGGCTTGTGGCGACACAACCGCTTCAGCCTGCCGCGACCGGGCGACGACCCCGACATGCTGGTGCGGCGTCGCGATGACCTCTACGAACTCTTCGCCGGGCTGACCTGGCAACTGCCGCATGACTGGTCGCTGTCACCAGAAGTGCTGTATGTCCGCGACCGCGGCAACATCGCATCCAACCACTACACCTCGACCGAAGCCACCCTGAGCCTGCGCAAGGATTTCTGACCCGATGCGGCGTGCGTCGTGCGCACGTGCTCCCGCATTTGCCTTGGTCGTGGACGCGCGCATCGCGCACGCTATGCGGGTGTCTCCTGCGTCACGCGCGCGACCTTGAATCCAGTGAAGCCGTAAAGCACGGACAGCAACGGGCTGGCGAGGTTGAAGATGCAGAATGGCAGGTAGGCCAGCGTGGGCACGCCCAGCACCGCCGACATGTACGCACCGCAGGAATTCCACGGCACCAGTGGCGAAGTGACGGTGCCGGCATCGGCGCAGGTGCGGGACAGGTTCTGCGGCGCCAGGCCACGGCTGTGGAACTCGACCTGGAACATGCGCGCCGGCAGCACCAGTGCGATGTACTGGTCGCCGGCGATGATGTTCAAGCCCATCGCGGTGGCGGCGACGGTTGCGATCAGCTTGCCGGTGGTCTGCGCGCGCAACAGGATGGGGGCGATCAGTTTCGACAGCAGCCCGAACTGGTCCAGCAAGGTGCCGAACGAGATCGCACCGATGATCAGCCAGATGGTCAGCAGCATGCTGTCCATGCCTCCGCGCGAAAGCAGTGCGTTGACCATCGGCGAATCGGTGGTGGCGACGAAGCCATTGGCCATTGCCATCCACGCACCCTTGAGAAACGCAGCGGGTGCGCTCAGCGATGGCGTATCCACGAACGCCAGGACCACGTCCGGCTGCAGGATAGCCGCCATCAACCCGGCCAGCAGTGCAGAACCCATGATCGCCAGCGACGGCGGCACCTTGCGCAGTGAAGCCACCACCAGGAACAGCAGAGGAAGCAGGTTCAGCGGGGTGATCCAGAACAGATCCTTCAGGCTGTCCAGCTCGGTGGTTAGCGTACTTGCGTCCACTTGCGTGCGGGAACTGGCAAGTCCGATCACGGTGAACACGACCGCAGCGATCAGGAAGGCCGGCACCGACGTCCATGCCTGTGAACGCAGGTGCGTGTAGATATCCACCTTCACGATCTGCGCCGTGAGGATGGTGGTTTCCGACAGCGGCGACAGTTTGTCACCCAGGTACGCACCCGAGATCACTGCGCCCGCGGTGATGGCAGGCGAAAGCCCAAGCAACAGCGAGAGCCCGACCAGTCCGACGCCAATCGTGCCTGCCGTCGTCCATGAACTGCCGATGCCCAGCGATATCGCCGCACAGATGAACAGCGTGGCTACGTAGAACCAGTCCGGGCTGATCAACTGGATGCCGTAATACACCATCGTGGGAATGGTGCCGGACAGGTTCCAGGTGCCGATCAAGGCACCCACCGCCAGCAAAATGAAGATCGCCGTGGTGACCGAGGCGATGCCCTTGCTGGCCGAAGCTGCCACCGTTTCCCAGGGGTGGCCGTTCTTCATCACGATGCCGGCCGTGACCATCGTGGTCAGCAACAGGGCCACCTGCAGCGGGCCGCTGGTGGCGGCCAGCCCGAACAGCGCGATGGAGCCGGAAATCAGGATCGCAAGCGTGGCCAGCGGGATGATCGCATCCGCGTAGGATGGCTCCTTGATCGGCCTTGTCGGTTCGGGTTGATCGCTCATGCCTGTGTGTCCCCGTGTTCGATCATTGGACGCGACCCTTCACGGGCCAGGCGCGCGCATCGCATTCAGATCGTGGATTCGTCGCCGGTGAACATGATCGTAAGCCAGCGCTGCGGCCCGGCTTCGCCGATGTAGTCCCCGATTTCGCCACGTATCGCGTCCAGCGTCCCCACGCCATCCAGAGGGTAGTCCTTCGGCAATACGATGTATATCTCGATGAAACGCGCCCTGCCTATCCTCGCCACATAGCTGGAATAAGTGACGAAGCCGCGCTCCCTGGTCAGGTTTTCCATGAAACTGCGGATACGCAGGTCGAGGCCCGCGGGAGCCACCTGGAATATCTCCTTCACCGACTTCGCCACCGCGCCCAGCGGCAGGAACAGAAGTACCGAGGTCAGCAGCGCGAGGATGGCGGGGTCGGCATAGGGAGCCAGGTATTCCCAACGCGTTCCCTGCACCATCAAGGCCGCGCTGAATGCCAGCAACAAGCCGGCGCCGATCATCCCCGACATCAGCCAACTCTGCATGTCCAGCTTGATGAACTGCGAGCGGATCTTGCGATTGCTGTAGCGCTCGTAGAAGAACATGCCGAAACAGACCACGACCATGGCCGCGCCATAGAAGATCGCCTGGTTGAAGTCCAGGTCGCGTCCACCGCCCAGCAAGCCACGCACCGCGTTGAGCAAGGCATACAGGCATAGCAGCATCAACACCATGCCGTTGAACGCGACCACGATCGGTTCGATATGCCAATAGCCGAACTGGAAACGCCGGCTGCCTTCGCTCATCAACAGGCGCGACACCGCCAGCGACAGGCTGACGATCAAGCCATCCACCAGCGAGAACACGCCGTCGAAGAGGATCGCCTGCGAACCCGACAGCAAACCGAACGCCACGCCCGTTGCAGCGATCAGCAACGTGGTCGCTATCGACTTGCGCAATACGCTTTGTTCAAGCTCGCTGATATCCGGCTTCACCTGCAACTCCCCTGCCGCGTCCTTCCCCGGGACAGGGCGAGCATAGCAACAGGCACGTCACCCAGACCATCCGCCCTGCAACTGCGTGCGGTTACCCGCTTGCCTAGGCCTTCGCCGACTCCGTGGCATCACCTTTCATCGCTTCCTCCAGCGCAGCGGCAAACGCCTCGAAACTCATGCCCATGCCCGCTACTTCCGCATGCGCGGCATCACGCAGCGCATCACTGAAGGTCAGGCGCACGGGTGTGCCGGATTTTTCATGCAGCACCGCTGCACGCTGGATCATCGCAAGTACGTGCGCCGCACTGTCGGTGTTGCCCGCAATCTTGCCGCCCAGCCCCAGCACCCATTCGCCATCGCGACGCACGATGCCGGCCAACAGTTGGCCTTGCTGGTCACGCAATTCCGCATGCGGCTCGATGGGCGGGCCGGCCGATGGCTTGTCCTGGGTCTTCTTGCTCGCGCTGCGCTTCTTTGCTTCGCGGCGGATTTTGGAGTTGATCGACATTTTTAAGGAGTGAGGACAGAGAAGTGGGAAGTGAGCTGGGACAGTGTCGGTTTCAGAGCTGGTTTGTGGGTTCGAGTGCGGCGGAATCGGGCGTGGACTTGGGCAGCTTGCGGGTGACACTGAGTTCCCAGCGCCAGAATATCCAGCCCAACACGCTGAAGCATGCCGCCGCCAAGGCCAGGTGCAGGCCATGATGGCTGAGCAGTGGCGACAGCACGCCCGCGACAATCGCATTCATGACCAGGCTGGTGAAGGCCTGCGATGACGACGCGGCGCCGCGGTGGCGCGGATACATTTCCAGCACCGCGAGCGTCACGATGGGAAAGATCAGGGCCACGCCGAACGCACTCAGCGCCATCGGCATGACCGCCCAGGGAATGGAGATGGCCGGGGCGAATGCGTTGTAGCCCACGTTGACCAGTGCAGCCACGCCGATGCAGATGAAACCCAGGTTCACCTGGCGCAGGCCGGTGATGCGCCCCGCCGCGCGCCCGGACACGAACGCGCCCAGGGTCATGCCGCCGATGGTGGGAATGAACAGCCAGCCGAACTGGCGCTCGTTCAACTGCAGCAGGTCCATCACGAAGGCCGGTGCCGATGCGATGTACAGGAACAGTCCGGCGAACGCGAACGCCGCTGCAGCCGCCAGTCGCTGGAAGCGCGGGTTGAGGAAAATGTACGCGTAGTCGCGCAGCATGCGCTTGGGTGCCAGCGGCAGGCGTGCCGCTTTCGGGTGGGTTTCCGGCAACCACAGCGCGACCGACAGCAGCAGCAACACCGAGAACCCGGCCAGGAACCAGAAGATCACCGGCCATGCGCCCCAGCCCAGGATCCAGCCGCCCACGATGGGCGCGATGGCCGGGGCGATGCCGAAGATCATCGACACCTGGCTCATCAGGCGTTGCGCATCGTCGCCGTGGTAGAGGTCACGGATGGCGGCGCGGCCCACGATCAGGCCAACGCCTGCGGACAATCCCTGCAAGGCACGGAAGAACAGCAGCGTGTGCAGGTCCATCGACAGCGCGCAGCCCGCCGAGGCCAGGGTGAAAATGACCAGCCCGCCGATGATCACCCTACGACGACCTATCGCATCCGACAGCGGCCCGTGCACCAGGCTCATCACCGCATACGCCAGCAGGTAGATGCTGATGGTCTGCTGCATGGCGACTTTATCGGCACCCAGTTGCACCGCCATCTGCGGGAAAGCCGGGAAGATGGTATCGATGGAAAACGGCCCGAACATGGCCAGCCCGCCCAACAGGATGGCCAGGCGGCGCGTTGAAACGGGCGCTTTCACCTGCACCGTGCTCATGCGGCCAGGGGCGCCATGGGCAAGTGCACTGGAATGGAGGACTGGCTCATTGGGGTTTCGCCGTGATTCCGAATGGCCATAGTACCGACCGTGGCTATCCGACGGGGGAATTGTGGGAGGGGCTTCAGCCCCGACGCTTTGCATGTCCGGCCCGTCGGGGCTGAAGCCCCTCCCACAAAAACTCCTCCCACATTCGGGCCAGACCCACATGGGTTCGACCGGATTGCAGCCGCAATTCACCGCCCACCCCAATCCCGTGACGCTATAATCCGCCCACGCATCCGGTGGGAGAAGCGGACACGCCCTGACAGGCATGTACCGCTGCCGAAGACGCAACGCCCGTAATCGCTCAGGCTCCCATACCACCGCATGCGAACACTCTGGAGAGATCGGCAGCCCACGACGGGTCAGGCCGGCGCCGAAGGGGCAAGAAATCCGCAAGGTGGTCTCGTCGTCACCTGCAGGCTTCCAAACTCTCAGGCAAAAGGACAGAGGGGCGCCCCCACGTGCGGCTTCGCACGTGCAACTTCCGTGCGGCACGCGCCCACGGAAATTACCGGACGCCCCTGCCATGTCATCCACGCCCTCGCCTTCCCTGCGCGACCTTGAGCACCACTCCGCCTTCGTCGAGCGCCACATCGGCCCCAACGATGCCGAAATCTCCCACATGCTGCAGGTCATCGGCCACGACTCGCTCGACGCCATGACCGACGCCATCGTGCCGAGCAACATCAAGTCACCTGCTGCACTCGCCCTGCCCGATGCCATCACCGAAGTCGAGGCACTCGCCAATATCCGCAAGATCGCCGACAGGAACGAAGTCTTCCGCAGCTTCATCGGCCAGGGCTATTACGGCACGCATACGCCGAACGTGATCCTGCGCAACATCCTGGAGAACCCGGCCTGGTACACCGCGTACACGCCCTACCAGGCGGAGATCTCGCAAGGCCGCATGGAAGCGCTGATCAACTTCCAGACCCTGGTCGCCGATCTCACCGGCATGGAAATCGCGAATGCCTCGCTGCTGGACGAAGCCACCGCCGCCGCCGAAGCGATGACCTTGGCCAAGCGTTCGGCGAAATCGAAGTCGAACGTGTTCTTCGTCTCCAACAACGTGCATCCGCAGACCCTGGAAGTGCTGCGCACGCGCGCCGAACCCATGGGCATTGAACTGCACGTCGGCGACGATGCCGAAGCGCTGAGCCTCGACAGCTACGGCGTGCTGCTGCAATACCCCGACAGCTTCGGCCACATCGGCGATCACCAGGCGCTGGCCGACGCCGTGCATGCGCGCAACGGCATCGTCGCCGTCGCCGCCGATCTGCTCGCGTTGACGCTGATCAAGGCGCCCGGCGAATGGGGTGCGGACATCGTCATCGGCAACAGCCAGCGTTTCGGCGTGCCGTTCGGTTTCGGCGGCCCGCACGCCGCGTTCATGGCCTGCCGTGATGCCTACAAACGCTCGATGCCCGGCCGCTTGATCGGCGTGTCGATCGATGCCGAAGGCAAGGCCGCCTACCGCCTGACCCTGCAGACGCGCGAGCAGCACATCCGCCGCGAGAAGGCGACTTCCAACATCTGCACCGCGCAGGTGTTGCTGGCAGTAATGGCCAGCATGTACGCGGTCTACCACGGCCCGGAGGGACTGGTGCGCATCGCCCGTCGCACCCATCGCCTGGCCACGATCCTTGCCAGTTCCTTGCGCGAAGTCGGCGTCGAAGTCGGTGGCGATTTCTTCGACACCCTGCATGTCACCGGCATCGATGCCGCGCAGATCCACCTGTACGCCAGCCACCAGCGCATCAACCTGCGCAAGATCGACGCGACCAGTGTGGGCATCAGCCTGGACGAAACCACCACGCGTGCCGACGTGGCCGCGCTGGCGAAGATTTTCGGCGCACAGATCGACAATATCGATGCGCTGGATGCCAACGCCACGGACGCACTACCCGCGTCGCTGCGACGCACCTCGCCGTTCCTGACCCACCCGGTGTTCAACACCCACCACAGCGAACACGAGATGCTGCGTTACATGCGCGCGCTGGCGGACAAGGACCTGGCCATGGATCGCACCATGATCCCGCTGGGCAGCTGCACCATGAAGCTCAACGCCACCGCGGAAATGATCCCGGTGACGTGGCCGGAGTTCGGCAATATCCACCCGCTCGCCCCCGCCGCGCAGGCCACCGGCTACAAGCAGCTGATCGACGAACTGGAAGCGATGCTGGTGGAATGCACGGGCTACGACGCGGTCAGCCTGCAGCCGAATTCCGGCGCGCAGGGTGAGTACGCCGGCCTGCTGGCGATTCGCGCGTACCACCGTTCACGCGACGAAGGCCACCGCGACATCTGCCTGATCCCCGAATCCGCGCACGGCACCAACCCGGCCAGCGCGCAGATGTGCGGTATGACCGTCGTCGTCACCAAGTGCGACGCCAACGGCAACGTCGACGTGGACGACATCCGCAAGCAGGCGGAGAAATATTCCGATCGCCTCGCCGCATTGATGATCACCTACCCGTCCACGCACGGCGTGTTCGAGGAAGACATCGTCGCCATCTGCGACATCGTGCATGCGCACGGCGGCCAGGTGTACACCGACGGCGCCAACATGAACGCACTGGTCGGCGTGGCCAAGCCCGGCAAATGGGGCTCGGACGTTTCCCACCTGAACCTGCACAAGACCTTCTGCATCCCGCACGGCGGCGGCGGCCCTGGCGTCGGCCCGTGCGCGGTGAAGTCGCATCTCGCACCTTTCCTGCCACGCACGCTTGGCGGCGAAGGCGATGTCGGCATGGTCAGTGCGGCGAGCTTCGGCAGCGCCAGCATCCTTCCCATCTCGTGGATGTACATCACCCTGATGGGCACCGAAGGCCTGCGCAAGGCGACCCAGGTAGCATTGCTCAACGCCAACTACATCGCCAAGAAGCTCGCGCCGCATTACGACACGCTCTACACCGGTCGCAACGACCTGGTGGCGCACGAATGCATCCTCGACCTGCGCCCGCTGAAGGACGCCACCGGCATCGGCGCGGAAGACGTGGCCAAGCGCCTGATCGACTTCGGCTTCCACGCGCCCACGCTGAGCTTCCCCGTCGCCGGCACCTTGATGGTGGAACCGACCGAAAGCGAATCGCAGCACGAACTGGATCGCTTCATCGACGCGATGATCCAGATCCGCAACGAAATACGCGCCGTCGAAGCGGGCTCGCTGGATCGCGAGGACAACCCGCTGAAGCATGCACCGCACACCGCCACCATGGTCATGGCCAGCGAATGGACCCACGCCTACCCCCGCGAACTCGCCGCCTTCCCGCTGCCGTCGTTGAAGCTGCAGAAGTACTGGCCACCCGTCGCGCGCGTGGACAACGTGCATGGCGACAAGAACGTGTTCTGCACGTGCATACCGATCAGCGAATTCGCCGGCGAGATCGAAGCGTTCAATGAGCCGGAAGTGATGTAGGTTACGGTTTTCTCTCGATGTGAAGAAAGACCTCGCAATGCGGGGTCTTTTTTTTGGTTCTTGGTTCTTGGTTGTTGCCTTGCCTCCTCCCTTGCGAAGCAGGGAAGATCGATGTCGCGACAAGCGACTGAGGAGGAGGGGTGCACTTGATCTTGCTCTACGCAAAGAGCATCCGGGCAAGCTCGGACCTACATACGGCCAGGCGGTTGTCCCGGGACAACGAGGCCATGCAATAAAAGCCGCTTGACCTCGCAGCACAAGCGGTCAACATCACGCTCTGGATTCCACCGGATCGGGACAGCACATGACCCTGCGTTTCTCCTTCGCTCGCCTCATGCTCGCCAGCGCGCTACTCACGTTCAGCACCGGTGCGTTTCCTGCAACCAGCGATGCCACTGCCAGCGCCCAAAACGACGCAACACCCGACGCGGCCACCATTCGCGCCACCATGAAAACCGCTACCGAATTCATGGTCGACAAGGTGTCTACCGATGGCGGTTACGTGTGGTCGTACCTGCCGGATTTCTCGCGTCGCTGGGGCGAGCTGGAAGCCAAGCCCTCGATGATCTGGGTGCAGCCACCGGGCACGGCGACCATGGGGCATCTGTTCATGGATGCATGGCATGCCACGGGCGACGAGCTCTACTACCGCGCGGCGGCCGCTGCCACCGACGCCCTGCTGCGTGGCGAAAAACCGAACGGCGGCTGGAATTATTTCATCGACTTCGACGGACCCGAGTCCACCGCCGAGTGGTATGCGACCACTGGCAAGAACGCATGGCGCATGGAAGAGTTCCAGCACGATTGGGACAATGCCACCTTCGACGACGTGGGCACCGGCGAAACCATGCAACTGATCCTGCGCATGGCCGAAGCCAACCGCGACCCGCGCTACCTTGAAGCCGCGCGACGCAGCGTGGATTTCGTGCTCGACAGCCAGTACGGCAACGGCGGCTGACCACAGCGCTGGCCGGTGCAGAAACCATTCAACCACCACGGCCATGCCGACTACACCGGCTACATCACCTTCAACGATGAAGTGGCGCGCAAGAACATCGAGTTCCTGCAGCTGGCGTACCGGCTGTTGGGCGACGAGCGCATTCCCGATGCCATCACGCGCGCCATGCAGGTGCACGTGGCCACCCAGCAGCCCGCACCGCAAGCCGGTTGGGGCATGCAGCACACGCTGGACATGAAGCCTGCCGCCGCGCGCACCTACGAGCCGCTGGCGCTGACCACCCACACCACCGCCGAGAACGTGCGCGCGCTGATGGCGTTCTATCGCGAAACCGGCGACCGCCGTTTCCTAGCGCGCATTCCCGAAGCCCTCGACTGGCTAGAGTCGGTGCGCCTGCCCGACGACCAGGTGAAGAACGGCCGTGCCTTCCCGACCTATGTCGAACTCGGCAGCAACCGTCCACTGTACGTGCACCGCCGCGGTTCCAACGTGGTCAACGGCGAGTACTACGCCGACTACGATCCCGCCAATGTCATCGGCCACTACGGCCAGACGCGCGCGATCAAGCTGCAGGAATTGCGCGAAGAATATGCCGCGCTCGCTGCGCTGGATCCGGCGCAGGTCGCGCGCGATTCGGCGTTGAAGTCCGCCACGCGCGGACCATTGCCGCGCTATTTCATGCAACGCATCGGCGAGGTGTCAGACCTCAACCTGTCAGCCGGCGGCAAGACCCCCGCCGAGCTGGTGGCCAGCCTCAACGCCGACGGCTACTGGCCCACGCCACTGGTCGCCACCAGCCATCCGTATCGCGGCGATGGCCCGGCCACGCCGCCTGCAGGCGACTTCCGCACCACGCGCGTCGGCGATGACAGCGACACCAGCCCCTACATCGCCGACACGCCGGTGATCGGCATTTCCACCGGCACCTACATCGAACACATGTCGCGCCTGATCGAGGCGCTACGCGCTGCGGAGTAGCGCTTGGGGAACCGCTGCGCTCAGGGGCGCTTGCCGAACGCGCGTGAAATTCCCACGAAAACCGACGGCACGCGACCGCTGTCGTCATCCACCAGCGGACTGTCGACTATGTCGCTGCCCAGCCAGCGCACTTCCACGCCCGTCACCAGCAACCAGCCGCGCGACAAAGGCCGCAGGTAGCCAACGCCAACGCTGGGAATCACCGTCGATCCGGGCCGGTAACGTAGCACGCCCAGCACTTCCTCCTGCGGCAGGGTGCCGTAATAGTACTCGGCTAGGTCCGCCGACCAGTAGCTGACCCCCACGCGCGGCGAGAGGATTCCGCGCGCGAGCGGGAACGAGGCACGATAGTCGAACGCGATTTCATGGCCTCCGCTGGCGTTGGACACGTCGCCCTTGCCCTCCAGGCTGAACTTGCCGACCTTGGTGAGCAGCGACATGCCCAATCCGGCATCCACGCCAGTGTCACGATCACGCAGCAGCGCGCGATCCACGCCGACTGCCGCCAGTGCGTCCGCGTCCAGGTCGTCTGCGTCCCAGCCGTCGAGGCGTGCGACGACGATGGCATCCACTTCGAACCCATTGCGCTTGAACAGGTGCACGCCGCCGTTGATGCCGCGGAAGAACACCCGCTCGCCTTCATAACCAATCGTGGGCACCACGAACGTGCGCGTGTTCTCGCCGACCAGGCGCCCCTCGCTCCAGATCACCGCCACGCCCAACGACACGCCGCGTGGCGTCAGTTGATCAGCATCCGCCGGAGCAACGTCTCGCGTTGCAGCATCCGCTGACGGCAACGGTTGCGTCGCTTCGGACTGGGCATATGCAGGCGAGGCGACGCATGACAGGAAAACGGCGAGGAATCGTGCGACGGCAGGTGTCATCGGGGATGGCCTTTGCGGAAGTCGATGGGTAGTGAAGTTGATGGGTAGTTACGCACGAAGCGTGACTTCGGAGGCAGCTATACAAGAATTTAGATGATCGGAAGAGACCTCAGCCCGCATGATTTGCGTTCCTCGGGGCTGGCTTTCAACAGCCGAATGGCTGGTCACCTCCTCCCACAAGCGCAAGATCGACATTTTCCAGCCATCTACGTAAAGGTCGCGCAAAACGCACGTCACTATCAGCGCCGGCCACGCTTTTCCGGCTTGATCCACATGCTTGACTCCCATCTCACATTAGCGCCCAATCGCCGGGCCTTCGTCGAGGACGTCGCAATGCCCAAGCCACTTATGCATGCCGGCATCACGCTGCTGGCCGCCAGCTTCATGGTCACCGGGATCGGCTGGTCACATGCAGCCCACGCCCTGCCCCTCGCTTCCTTTTACTTCGGCGCCTCCGCCCAGGACGAGGGCGATGACGAATACGAAGAAGAAGACGCCGAAGAGGAGCCCATGGAGGAAGAGGAAGCCGCCGAGGAGGAAGTGGACGAAGAGGAAGCCGTGGCTGAGGAAGAGGCCGAAGAAGAGCAAGCACCCGAGGAAGAACAGGAACAGGAATTTGCCGAGGCGGATGACGTCGACGCGCAGGACGACGCGTCTACTGATGCGGACGAGGAAGTCGCCGATGCGGACATGCAAGTCGCGACTGATGGGAATGACGCAGAAGATGTCGACGACGCACGGTTCATGGCGGAGGACGAAGTAGAGGACGACGCCTGGACCGGCACCTGGGTGATCGACGATGGCAACCTGGCCGACGATGCCATTCCCGTCGATCCGCGTTACGCCAGCAACCAGGTCTGGGAAGTCGTCGAAGAAAGCGATGAGTACGCCTCCGACGAGGATTCCGTTGGCAGTGGCGGCCTGCTGTCGGTGCGCAGCGGCAAGCTTGCACCGCGCAGCAAGGGCAAGCCGCGCCGGTCGGTGCGCAAGCCGGGCGATGACGACGACACCGTCTATTCCTTCGGCGGACTTCCAGTCGCCGCCCTCTCCGTGCCGTGGCAAGCGCAGATTTTCTATCCGGCGGCACCGGCCAAACCGGATGACAAGCGCGCGCCCTGGCAGCGCCAGCACTATTGCGGCGGCGCCCTGATCGCCCCCGACTGGGTGTTGACCGCCGCGCACTGCATCGACCAGAACATGGTCGACCTGGGCTTCAAGGTGCGGCTGGGTGCACAGGATATTTCCAAGGGCGACGGCGTCACCTACAGGATTGATCGAATCGTGCGCCACTCGCAGTACAACGCCGAAAGCAGCGACGTGAACCACCCGCCCAACATGTACGCCAACGACATCGCCCTGATCCGTATCGTGCCGGATGCGAACAGCGCGCGGGTCGACCCGAAGCGCATCCGCCAGATCCCGATCAACACGAAACCACTGCCGGGCGGCGTGCCCGTTTCTGCCACCGGCTGGGGCGTGACCGGCACCGAGAACGCCAACGTGGTCAATGCGGTGATGCTGCGCGTGGACCTGCAGGCGATGCCCAACGCGGTCTGCCAGAAGCGCGACGGCTACGGGCCGCTGAAGATCAAGGACAACGTGTTCTGCGCAGCCAATCCGGTGCAGTCCACCTGCCGTGGCGACAGTGGCGGACCGGTGGTGCTGAAAGATGGCAGCCCGACCCTGGTCGGCATCGTCAGCTGGGGCAAGAAGAAGTGCGCCGGCGATGGGCGCCCCGGCGTGTTCACGCGCGTCGACCGCTATGCCCAGTGGATCGACCAGGCGATGAAATTGCCCGCGGGAAAAAACAGCCTGCCCTGACCCGGCCTTCAGGCAAGCGTGCCTCGCACCTTATAAAACGAGAGCCAGCGTTCGTGCCATGCACGGACGCTGGCCCCAGCTTGCATCGACCGCTGCGATCAGGTCTTGGGTGCAACCTTGTCGCCACCCGAATGCGGGCTGTCCTCGTCTTCCTCGGTCGCATCCGCAGGTGCGGCGTCGGCCGGCGCAGCCTCCGTGGCGGGCGCGGGCACCACGGCTTCCGGAACCACCGGCGCGGGTGCGGGTTCGACCGCCGCAGGTTCGGCCGCAGGCGGCGCTACTTCAGCGACTGGAGCCGCGGGCTCCGGCTTGCAGGCGGCCAAGGCGCCGCATACCAGGACAGTTACCACTGCCAACTTCAAGTTCGTGCTCTTCATGACCGCTAACCCCTATGAGTGTTGAGTCCAGACCACCAATCCCCTGTTTGCCCCGACCACGCCTAGCGTGAGTCGCGTCACATTCTTGCACCATCGCAGGCCCGGCCACAACACGGCCACCGGCGACTCGCGCCGTGGGCGATCAGGGGTCGAAGCCGATCCCAGCCAGCAGCGCCTGCAGGCGCGCATCGCCGCGCAGGGGGTCCAGGAACGGGTCGTTGCGTGCATACACCAGCCCGGAATCCCCCACCGCCCGCGCCTCCAGCAGGCGCTCGATGGCGGCCTCCACATCGCCCCATTGCGCGAACACCTGCGCCTGCTGGTACAGCACGCGATCACCCAGTTCGGACACCAGCTGGTCCATCGCCTTGCGCGCGGCGGCCGTGTTGCCACTGCGGTGTTCGACAATAGCCAGCCCGGTCAGTTGGAAGTCGGCCACCGGCTCGGCGATATATTCGGCGCGCGCATCTGCAAGCGACCCCAGGTTCACCAGGGCATCGCCGATGGCCGCGTGCGCACGCGACATGCGCGCGTTCATCTGCAAGGCCTGGCGGAACGGCGGGATGGAGCCGGCGAAGCGCCGCGCCGCATATTCAATCGAACCCGCGGCGCGATGGATCAGCGGGTTCAAGCGATCGCGCAACAGCGCACGCTGGATCGCTTCCGTCGCCTCGCGCTCGCGCCCGGTGCGTGCGCAGTACTGCGCCCAGCGCGCCTGCACCGTGGCCTCGCCCGCGCCCAGTACGCTGGATTTCTCGAAGGGATCACGCGCCGCGCGCGCGTCCAGGCGCCCCTGAAACAACACGAACGCCAGCGTGGAATACGCATCCGCGAACCGAGGCGCCAACGCCACCGCACGTTCCGCCGAGACCACCGCCTGGTCGTACATGCCGGCATGCTCGCCCACCGCCGCGTACTGGTTGGCGATGGCGGTCAGCGAACGCGAACGCGCGGCATGCGCGGCCGCGTAGTCCGGATCCAGCGCAATCGCCGCGTCGAACTGCGCCAGCGCCGCACGTTCCGAGGCCTCGTCCGCGCTCAGGTCATACAGCGAACGCCCGCGCAGGTAGGCATCGAACGCCGCCACCCGGGTGGTGCCGCCGGAGGCCGCGCGTTCCTCTTCGGGCGTCGCCGGCGCCGCGACCTCCGCCGCCAGCGCCGTCGCAACCGTGGTCGCGATTTCACTCTGCACCGCGAACACATCGTCGATGCGCCGCTCGAAGATCTGCGTCCATTTGCTGAAGCCGGTGCTGCCGTCGATCAGGTCGGCGGCGACGCGCACGCTGTCGCCTGCCCAGCGCACGCTGCCGTCGAGCAGGAAGGCCACGCCCAGCTGCGCCGCGATTTTTATTGCGCCTTCGTCGCTGTCACGGAATTTCCCGGAGGATGTTTGCGCCATCACCTTCAGTCCCTGGTTGCGTGCCAGGGTGGCGCGCACTTCTTCGGACAGGCCGTCGGAGAAATACACCTGGTCGGGATCACCGCTGAGGTTCTCGAACGGCAGCACCGCCACGCTGCTGTCGATGGCGGGCGCCGCCGCACTGAACCAGCCGCGCTGCCAACCGAGCACGCCGGTCGCGGCGGCGACCGCCACGCTGCCTCCCGCGATCAACAATCCACGCCGGGAGGCATTCGGAACTGCGGTCTTGATGAGTGGAGCCGATGGCACTGCAGCCGGTCGCGGCAACGCCTCGCGACCCGCCAACGGCAGCACCGCGCGCAGCACCGCCTGCATCGACGGCTCGCTGATGCCGCCTTCGGTCGGACCCAGGTTGATGGATTGGTACTGGCGGAAGCCGAGTGGCGGTTCGGTGCCGTCGATCGACAAGGGCACCAGCTTCTTCAGGTCACGGCCGCGCGCGGCTTCGTCCAGCACCCAGTCGGATGCTATGGAATTGCGGGACCACAGGACGATCACCGCATCACTGGCAACCAGTGCCGCCTCGATGGACTTGGCGAACGCCGCGCCGCCTTCGATCAGCGTGTCCCACCAGACCTGTAATCCCGCTTCTTCCAGCACCTGCGCCAACCGCTGCGCCTGCGCCTGGTCGGCGCGCGAATAGCTGAGGAATACCGTCGGACGCGGGGTCGCTGGGTGGACGCTCTCCTCACTGGACATGATCTGTGTCGCCGCCCCGGGAAGCTGGAAGCTTACATCAAGCACAGTAAGGCCTGAGCGGGGCACTGGCCGCTTCTGCCTACTCGTTTGCAAAGAACCGGGGGCTTGAGGAGGGCTAGGGCTGCTGTTGCCCTGCCTCCTCCCTTGCGAAGCAGGGGAGGATTGAGGAGGGGTGCTCTTGATCTTGATCTTGATCTTGGCTTTAACTCCTTCCCAAAGCACCAACGCAAGCATCGTTGGAAGTTACGTCACAGGCCAGTCTGGTTCAGTGCCAAGAGCACCCCTCCCTACCCTCCCCTGCTTCGCAAGGGAGGAGAGCGGCCTCGCACCCACCCACCCCGCCCGCTACCATCGGCCCCACCACAGGAGCGCAACGATGACCCAAGGCACCCAGCATTCGGCCGAAGATCCACGCAACGCCGACATCCTCATTTCCATCAACGGCGTCATGAAGCATCGCAACGAAGCCATGGTGTCGGTGTTCGACAGCGGCTTCGTGCTGGGTGACGGCGTGTGGGAAGGCTTCCGCGTGGTCGGCGGGCATCCGCTGTTCCTGGATGCGCACCTGGACCGGCTATACGAAGGCGCCAAGGCCATCCTGCTGGACATCGGCCTCAGTCGCGTCGAACTCACGCGCGCGTTGTATGCCGCGCTGGACGCCAACGGCATGCACGGCGACGGCGTGCACGTGCGGCTGATGGTCACGCGCGGCGTCAAGAGCACGCCCTACCAGGACCCGCGCGTCACCGTGGGCCCGGCCACCGTGGTCATCATTCCCGAATACAAGACCGCCTCGTCCGCCACCGCCGCACGTGGGCTGTCGCTGTACACGGTGCACGTGCGTCGCGGCTACCCGGACGTGCAGGATCCCAAGCTCAATTCGCACAGCAAGCTCAACTGCATCACCGCCTGCATCCAGGCCTACGGCGCCGGCGCGGACGAAGCGCTGATGCTGGACCCGCATGGCTTCGTGGCGACCTGCAATTCCACCCACTTCTTCATCGTGCGCAAGGGCGAGGTGTGGACGTCCACCGGCCAGTATTGCCTGGGCGGCATCACCCGGGCGAACGTGATCACGATCTGCCGCGAGAACGGCATCCCGGTGTTCGAGAAATCCTTCAGCCTCACCGATGTGTATGGCGCGGACGAGGCTTTCGTCACCGGCACCTTCGCCGGCGTGGTGCCGGTGCATACGGTGGACAGTCGGCGTGTCGGAGAGGAAGCGCGCAGCACCGACGATGCACGCGGGCCGATGGTGCAGCGCCTGCAAGCGCTGTACCAGGCGTTCGCAGCGGCCGACGTCGCGGGTCGCGGGCGGCCTGCATGAGCGACGCGACCATGCCGGTGCGGGTGGCGATGTGGTCGGGCCCGCGCAATATTTCCACGGCGATGATGCGTGCGTGGGAAAACCGTGGCGATTGCGCGGTGAGTGACGAGCCGCTCTATGCACATTACCTGGACCGCACCGGACTGGATCACCCCGCGCGCGCGGACGTGATTGCCGATGGTGACACCGACTGGCAACGCGTGGTGGCTGCCTTGCTTGGCTCGGCACCGGGCGGTGCAGTGGTGTGGTACCAGAAGCACATGACCCACCACCTGCTGCCGCACATGGACCACGCGTGGATCGCGCAGCTGCGCAACGTGCTGTTGATCCGCGACCCGCGCGAAGTGGTGGCGTCCTACGTGAAGTCGCGCGCGACGGTCACTGCCGACGACATCGGCCTGCCGCAACAGATCGCGCTGTACGACGAACTCTGCGCCGCTGGTTCACCGCCGCCGATCATCGACGCAGGCGATTTCCTGCGTGCACCGGAAGCACACCTGCGTGCGCTGTGCGCATGGCTGGGCATCGAGTTCACACCCCGCATGCTGCAATGGCCCAAGGGCCCGCGCGACAGCGACGGCATCTGGGCACCGCACTGGTACGCGCATGTCTGGGAATCCACGTGTTTTGAAGCGCCGGTGGAAAAGGAAATCCATCTGTCCGGCGCAGCAGCAGAAGTAGCGGAGGAATGCCTGCCGCACTACCAGCGCCTCCACGCGCTGCGCATGCAAGTAGGCTGAGTTCCAAGAGAGGTGCGGCTCTTGTGGAAGGGGCTTAAGCCCCGACGGAAGGAATGTGAAATCCATCGGGGCTTAAGCCCCTCCCACAAGAGCAGCGCACCATACTCATAGGGTGGGCCCCGGCCCACCGAATGCATCTCCCGGGGACCCCGTGCGGCGGGCTTGAGCCTGCCCTATGGGCTGCCCTTGATTCCTGTAGAGCCGAGCTTGCTCGGCTGCCCTTGATCTTCGCGAATAGCATCCGAGCAAGCTCGGATCTACACAAGGGCGCCTTACACATCGCATTAACACCCGCGCGTTGCATGCTCGGAGCCGGATCCCCTGTTCGTCTTCACGAGGAAGACCCGCATGCCCACTATTTTCGATGCCCTGCGTGAAAGCCATGAGCGGCAGCGTTCGTTGTGCCGCAAGCTGTTGCGTTCGCCGCCGCACAGCGAGCGTCGGATCGCGTTGTTCACCGAGCTGCGCATCGAGCTGGCGGCGCATGCGGCGGCAGAGGAACGTTTCCTGTATGTGCCGGTGTTGATGCACGACGGTGGCCTGCAGGTGTCGCGGCATGCGCAGCACGAGCACCACGAGATCGACGAGCTGGTCGAAGACCTGCAGGTCACCGACCACAACGGTCGCGGCTGGATGGCCACGGCGAAAAAGCTCTCGCACAAAGTGCACCATCACCTGCGCGAAGAGGAGACCAAGTTCTTCCAGGTCTCCGGCAAGATGCTCACCGCCACCCAGAAGGCACGCGCGGCCGGCCAGTACCGGCGCGACTATGCACGCATGGTCAAGTCACTGAGCGCGGAGTAGTCATAGGGTGGGCCCCGGCCCACCGCATGCATGTGCAGGCATGGGACATGTGGGAGGGGCTTCAGCCCCGACGGGTGGAATGGGAAAAGCGTCGGGGCTGAAGCCCCTCCCACAAGAGCAGCCTTGTAGAGCCGAGCTTGCTCGGCTGCCCTTGATCTTCGCGAAGAGCAGCCGAGCAAGCTCGGCTCTACAAGGCCACGGGCGGACCCATGTTGCCCTTGCTGACCATGCCGGAACGGTCGAAGCAGCAGGCGCGGCGGTTGCCGCTGGCGAGTTTGTCGCAGGCAACGGCGATGCGCTTGCTGCGCGTCTCGGCTTTCTTGCCGCTGGTGATCCACTGAATCCAGTCGCGTCGCGCCACCGCGGTGATGTCGACCCAGGTCGCTTTAGCGGCGGCGTTGGCGGCCAGCGCCAGTTTGAGGTCGGCGGGCACCTTGGGTTCGGGTTCTTTCTCCAGCGGGGTGATGGTGAAGGTGCCGCTTTCGCCGGCGGCGACTCCGGCCCCTTCGCGCACAACCTTCTCAACCTTGAACCAGTGGCTGCCCCGCCCATCCGGCTCCAGCGTGACCTGGAACGGCTGCCCCTCCAGCGTGCCATCCACGGTCACCATGCTGCGCGTGGGCAGTTGCTTGCTGGCAGCCGCCGGCAGCACGACGAAGGTCCATGCAGCCCCTTTCGGTTCCGCGGGGCGCGAGATTTTTGCCTTGAAGGTGATGGATGCGCTGGGCTTGGGCATGGCGGGAAGGTAGCACTCGATGGCCTTGGCTGTCCGCCAAAAAGAACTGTTCACAAGTACAGGTGAACAACCGGATTTCGCATCGAGGTCGAGACCATCTCAACCCTGTAACTACACATGCAACTCTCGTTGAAAAGGAAAGCCCCGCATTAGCGGGGCTATTGTTTTTTTGCCAGCACATTCGGCACCGTCCATGGCACGAACCTGTCGATGCTTCTTTTAGGCAAACGGATCCTGCAGCACCATGGTGTGGTCGCGATCCGGGCCGGTGCTGACGATGGAGAGTGGGCAGCCGGCGAGTTCTTCCAGCGCGCGCAGGTAGGCGCGTGCGGCGGCGGGGAGTTTGTCCCACTCGGTGATGCCGTGGGTGTTTTCTTCCCAGCCCGGGAATTCCAGGTACACCGGCGTGCACTCTTCCCAGCCCTGCGCGTCCAGCGGCGCGTATTCGGTGCGCTTGCCGTGGTACTCGTAGGCGATGCAGATCTTCAGCGACTTCATGCCGTCCAGCACGTCGAGCTTGGTGATGCACAGGCCGCTGATGCCGTTGATGGCGACGGCACGCTTCAACGCGACGATGTCGATCCAGCCACAGCGGCGCGGACGGCCGGTGGTGGCGCCGAATTCCTGGCCCTTCTTGCGGATCAGTTCGCCGGTCTCGTCATTCAACTCGGTCGGGAACGGGCCGCCGCCGACGCGCGTGGCGTAGGCCTTGCAGATGCCCAGCACGTAGTCGATGGCATCGGCGCCGACGCCGGTGCCGGCGAGCGCGCCGCCGACGGTGGTGTTGGACGAGGTGACGTAGGGATAGGTGCCGTGGTCGATGTCGAGCAGCGCGCCCTGCGCGCCTTCGAACAGCACGCGCTTGCCCTGCTTGCGCAGGTCGTGGAGGATGCCGGCGACGTCGGATTTCATCGGCTGCACGTATTCGCCGAACGCCAGCGCTTCATCCAGCGTCTTCTGGAAATCGACCGCTTCGCTGCCCAGGTACTTGGTCAGCACGAAGTTGTGGTAATCCAGCGCCGTGCGCAGCAGCTCTTCCAGCTGCGGCGGGTAATGCAGGTCGGCGATGCGGATGCCGCGGCGCGCGACTTTGTCTTCGTAGGCCGGGCCGATGCCGCGGCCTGTGGTGCCGATGGCCTTGCCGCCGGCCTTGATTTCGCGCGCCTGGTCCAGGGCGATGTGGTACGGCATGATCAGTGGCGCAGCCGGCGAAATCTTCAGGCGCGAACGCACTTCGACGCCGGCGTCTTCCAGCTCGCCGATTTCCTTGATCAGGGCTGCCGGCGAGATGACCACGCCGTTGCCGATCAGGCACAGCGCGTCGTCGCGCAGGATGCCGGAGGGGATGAGGTGCAGGACGGTCTTCTTGCCGTTGATGACCAGGGTGTGGCCGGCGTTGTGGCCGCCCTGGAAGCGCACGACGGCGCCGATTTCCTCGGTGAGCAGATCGACGATCTTGCCCTTGCCTTCATCGCCCCACTGGGCACCGAGAACGACGACTGACTGACCCATGATTTGTAGCTCCGATACTTGGTAGGAGCGCCCCATGGGCGCGAGCTCCTGCGGTGCGGACGGCGGAAAAGCGCGCGGCCATGGGCCACTCCTACGGGTCCGTACACAGAAAAAGCCGGAGGGGAGAAAGTCCCCGTCCGAGAGGGTCGGCCTCACTGCTTTCGCAGTGAGGCCGCCCAAAGAACCGTACGTGCGAGTTTCCCCGCATACGGCTCGCGCCTGCGGATGACTTGCTACGTGCAGTCCGGCTTTACAACAATTATACCTTGGCTATGGACTTTGGCGTGACAGACAGGGTGCAGTAGCACCCGGTTTTCGAGCCGGTTTGAGCCCCCATCCACCCTGCGGTGGATATGGTGGTCGTGCCAGCCCGTTTCCCGGGTGATCTTGCCTCCGCAATGTGCGCACAGACCGTATTGCGAGCGATACAGCCAAGTCCACTGCTTGCGGTGACGCATGTCATACAACATGCGCTCCTGATGCAGCTTCTCGCCATACAACTCATCGGCCGGATCGAAGGGGTTATAGCTCCCCTTGACCTTTATGTGCCTGCGAATGGGCGTATCCGCCAAGCGGATTAGCGCTACCGTTGCCTGCTTTCCATCATCTTTTGCAACCGTGGTGGAGAACACCCAGTTTCGATCGCCTTCTGAATGGAAATATCTCTTCCGTATCCAGTTGACGCTCTTGTTCCGATGCCTCCTCTTAGACCACGACCAGATTGCCCTGAAGATCAGACTATCCAGCCGATTGAACGTCGCTTTGGCCACCACGGGGCGGTGATAGTTCGCCCACCCGCGCAGTATCGGGTTCAACAGGGATATCAATTCCTCCTGCTTCGCCGTCTTGTTGGCACTGATGATCTCTTTTGCCTTCGCATAGAACGTTTTCACGTTTTTATTGCTTGGGTTCACCCCCGTTTTCACGGACACTTACGAGAAGGCCGATCGAGGCCATGAGG
>CALCNV010000068.1 GCA_937897645.1 uncultured Lysobacteraceae bacterium | reverse complement strand
CCCATGAACCGCGCACAGTTCCTGCGCCTGCTCGCCGGTGGCGCGGCGGGCGCCTTGTTGGCCGGCCCGTTGCGCACGGCCAGCGCGGCCGTCGCCGAATACGACTTCTGGTTCACCCGCCTCAAGTACGACTCCGGCGACTGGGACGTGGACCAGCGCATGCCCAGCAATTTGATCACCGCACTGGTCGACTACACCAACCTGCGCGTGGACCCGAAGGAACACGTGCTGGCCCTGTCCGACCCGAAAATGCTGACCGCACCGTTCTGCTACCTGGCCGGGCACAAGCTGGTGGAGTTCAACCCGGCGGAGCGCCGCAATTTCGAGCGCTACGTGCGCAACGGCGGCTTCGTCTTCGTCGATGACTGCAACCACGACATTGACGGTCTGTTCGCGGTCTCGTTCCAGGACCAGATGGCGTCGATCTTCGGACCGAAGGCGATGAAGAAACTGCCCAACGACCACGCGATCTACCGCAGCTTCTTCAAGTTCGACGGACCACCCGCCACCAGCTTCGAGCTCAATGGCTGGGGCGACGACCTGGTGCATGAATATCTGCAGGGCATCGAGATCGACGGCCGCCTGGGCCTGCTTTACAGCAACAAGGACTATGGCTGCGAATGGGATTACGACTGGCGCAACAAACGCTTCCTGGCCGAAGACAACACCCGCTTCGCCGTCAACATCGTCATGTATGCGTTGAATTCATGACCCACATATTCCCCGTAGGAGCGCCCCATGGGCGCGAGCTCTTGCTCTTGCTTGCTCTTGCTCTTGCTCTTGTTCGTGCCAAGGGGCAAGAGCTCGCGCCCATGGGGCGCTCCTACCCTCTCTTCAGACATGCCTTGGGCTTGATATGAACGCCGTCACCGAATCCGAAATCCAATCCCAACTCGCCCGCCTCGGCCAATTGCGCCATGCGATTGCGCAAGCCATCGTCGGCCAGGATGCCGTGGTGGAGCAGCTGCTGATCGGCCTGCTCGCTGGTGGCCACTGCCTGCTGGAAGGCGTGCCCGGCCTGGGCAAGACCTTGCTGGTGCGTTCGCTGGGGCAGGCGCTGGAATTGCAGTTCCGCCGCGTACAGTTCACGCCCGACCTGATGCCCAGCGACATCCTCGGCACCGAGCTGCTGGAAGAAGACCACGGCACCGGCCACCGCCATTTCCGTTTCCAGCCCGGCCCGGTGTTCACCAACCTGCTGCTGGCGGACGAACTCAACCGCACCCCGCCCAAGACCCAGGCCGCGCTGCTGGAAGCCATGCAGGAACGAACCGTCAGCTACGCCGGCGTGACCCACGCGTTGCCGTCGCCGTTCTTCGTGCTGGCCACGCAGAATCCGCTGGAACAGGCCGGCACCTATCCGTTGCCGGAAGCGCAGCTGGATCGCTTCCTGCTGCATATCCGCGTGGACTATCCAAGCGAGCGCGAAGAACACGACATCCTGGCCCAGACCACCGGCAATCGCAGCAGCGACGTGCCACGCGTGATGGACGGCAGCGAAGTGCTGGCGCTGCAGGCACGCGTGCGCGAGGTGCACCTGGGCGAAGACCTGCTGGCGTGGATCACCAGGCTGGTACGTGCGAGCCGACCCGGCGACGGCGCGCCCGAGGAAGTACGCAAGTACGTGAAGTGGGGCGCCGGTCCGCGTGCCGGACAGTCGCTGGTATTGGCGGCGAAGGCGCGCGCCCTGCTGCATGGCCGTCTTGCCGCGACGCGCGAGGACATCGTGGCGCTGGCTGCGCCGGTCATGCGTCATCGCCTGCTGCTGTCGTTCGCCGCCGAGGCCGAACAGAAGGGCGCCGACGACGTGATCGCGGCGCTGTTGCGCAGCGTTCCGTTGCCGACCGCCTGAGCACTCGGTGTCGCACGACCTGATCCCCCCGCAAGTACGCAGCCGCTTGAAAGACCTGCGGCTGACCTCGCGGCGCGCGGTCGGTTTGCACGGCATCGGCCTGCACCACAGCCGCAGCCGCGGTGCCGGACTCGAGTTCGCCCAGTACCGTGCCTACGAGCCCGGCGATGAGCTGCGCCAGATCGACTGGAAGTTGTATGCGCGCTCGGATCGTTTCTTCGTGCGCGAAGCCGAGCGCGAAAGCCCGCTGGCCGTCTGGATATTGATTGATGCCAGCGCGTCGATGGCTCAGGAAGACGCGGCGCGACCCGGTTGGTCGCGACTCGATGCGGCCAAGGCATTGGCGGCCTGCATCGGCGAACTGGCCATGCGCCAAGGCGATCGCTTTGGCCTGGTCGTATTGCGTGACGATGGTTTGCGTTTGATTGCGCCGGATACCGGTACGCGCCAGCGCGACCGCCTGTTGCTGGAGCTGCATGGCGTGTCCGCGCGCGGCAGTTTTCCCGGCGTCGCGCAACTGACACCGCTGTGGGACCGCGTCGGCGCGCACGACCTGGTGGTGATGCTGAGCGACTGCTTCGACGAAGCGGGCGTGGACTTGATGGAGCGACTGTCGGCGGCGCGCCGCGAAGTACTGGCGATCCAGTTGCTGACCGTGGAAGAACGCGACTTCCCGTTCCGCGGCGGCTACCGCTTCCGCGATCCGGAAACCGGCGAGGAATTGCTGGGCGATGGCGTGGCCTTGCGTAACGAGTACCTGCGTCGCTTCGGCGAAGCGCGCGATGCGTTGCATGCGCAACTGGACAGCAGTGGCATACGCCATGCCAGCTACGTGCTGGACCAGGAATTGGACCTGCCGCTGCGCCGGCTGTTCGGTTCGCGCGATGCGGCGGAATACGCATGAGCCCGGCCTTGCTGCTGCCTGCCGCGCTGGCCGCGCTCGCGGCGCTGATCGTGCCGCTGTTGATCCACCTCGCACGACGCAGCGAACAACGACCCACCGATTTCGCCGCCTTGCGCTGGCTGCGGCAGAAACCCAAGCCACGGCACCGCATCCGTTTCGATGAGTGGCCGTTGCTGTTGCTGCGACTTTTGTTGTTGGCGTTGCTCGCACTGTGGCTGGCGCGGCCGGTGCTGTTCGACAGCGCCGATGAAACGCCTTGGGTCGCGGTGCTGCCGGGCGTGGATGTCGCGCGGGTGAAAGCGAGTCTGGGTGATGGCGAAGCACGCATGCGCTGGCTGGCACCGGGTTTTCCGGGACTGGACCAGCCACCTCCCAGCGGAAGACTGCCGTTCGCAAGCCTGCTGCGGCAACTGGATGCGGAGTTGCCGGCAAACGTTGCACTGACGGTATTCGTGCCCGAGCAGTTGCAAGATGCCGATGCAATGCGCCCGCAGCTATCGCGCGCGGTGCAATGGAACGTGGTACCGGGTGCGATGCCAGCGCAGAAGCCTGTGGCCGTGACGACATCCAATCTGGTCGTGCGGCATTCGGAAGACCGCGTGGGTGCCGTCCGCTACCTGCGTGCCGCTGCGGTTGCCTGGCAACCGACAGCGAGCGCGGACGCGAATTTCTCCTCTGCACCTGTCAGTGAATCTTTGCCCGCCGATACGCGCACGCTTGCGTGGTTGGCACCGGGACCCCTTCCTGCCGTGATCACCGACTGGATCAACGCTGGCGGCACCGCATTGCTGGATGCGCAGGCCGAATTTAAGTTCCCGACTCCGACCACCGTGTATTGGCGCGATGCGGTTGGCGCGCCTTTGGCGGAAGGTGCAGCGCTCGGCAAAGGCCGCGTACTGCGCTTCACCCGACCCTTCGATGCGGTCGCGATGCCACAGTTGCTGGAGCCTGATTTCCCGCGCGCGCTCCGCGACCTGCTGCAAACACGAGCGCCTGCGCCGTCACGGGTGATGGCGAACGACTACACGCCCATTACCGGCGGTGCGACCTATGCGCAACCGCCACGCGACCTGCAGCCCTGGTTGGCGCTGTTGATCGCGTTACTGCTGGTGATGGAGCGCTGGCTGGCGAC
>CALCNV010000067.1 GCA_937897645.1 uncultured Lysobacteraceae bacterium | reverse complement strand
TTCCCTTCTCCCTCCGGGAGAAGGTGCCCGAAGGGCGGATGAGGGTACGGCGAAGTCATGAGGTTTCACCTCCCGGACTTCGCCGTACCCTCACCGCAACCCCTCTCCCGGTGGGAGAGGGGCTATTCAATGGAGTGTGTATGGTCTGGTTCGAAACAATCCTCGTCGTCCTCACCTTGTTCACCGGCGCCGTCTGGTTGCTGGACAAGCTGTACTTCGGCAAGCGCCGTGCGGCGCGCAGCGGGTTGCTGGACGAAGAGCCGGTGCTGGTCGACTACTCGCGTGCGTTCTTCCCGGTGCTGGCCATCGTGCTGATACTGCGCAGTTTCATCGCCGAGCCGTACAAGATCCCGTCTGCATCGATGATGCCGAACCTGCTGATCGGCGATTTCATCCTGGTCAACAAGTACGCCTACGGCCTGCGCCTGCCGATCAACAACCAGAAGTTCGTGGCCATCGGCGAGCCTGAGCGCGGCGACGTGGTGGTGTTCAAGCCGCCGCACGATCCGCAGAACAACTGGATCAAGCGCGTCATCGGCCTGCCGGGCGACACGATCAGCTTCCAGGGCAACACCCTGTCCATCAATGGGCAGGCCATGAACTACCTGCCGCTGGGTACCTACACCGGGCGGGGCGTGGCCCAGGGCCTGGAAAGCGCGGCGCTGCTGCAGGAAGACCTGCCGGGCCGCCCGCACCAGGTGCTGGAGGGGCTGGACCGCTTCGTTGGCGAGGGCGAATGGGTGGTTCCGGCCGGGCACTATTTCGTGATGGGCGACAATCGTGATAATAGCGAGGACGGGCGCCTGTGGCCGCAGACCCACTTCCTGCCCGAGGAGAACCTGCGCGGCAAGGCGTTCCTGGTCTGGCTTAACTGCGAAGGCTGGTTCTGCAAGGGGAGTTTCGATCCCTCACGGATCGGGACGCGCATCAAGTAATCGATTGTTGGATTCCAACTGTTTTCATCCGGGGGATGGCGCATGAATAGCAAGCTGCAACTCAACCGCAAGCAGGGTGGCCTCACCCTGATGAGCTTCCTGGTGGTGCTGGCCGTGGTCGGCTTCGCCGCCTACCTGGGCATGAAACTGTTCCCGATGTACCAGGAGTATTACTCCGTACGCACGGCGGCCAAGGGCCTTGCTAGCGAACCGGGCGTGGGCGACATGGATCCGTCCAAGATCCAGGACCTGTTCTTCCGCCGCCTCTACATCAACTACTCCGAGAACGTGAAGGCGGAGAACGTGAAGATCGAGCGTATCGACGGTGGCTGGAACATGAAGGTCAACTACGAAGTGCGGCGTCCGCTGGTCGGCAACCTGGACGTGGTCGGCAAGTTCGACGTGTCGCAGGACCTGACGCGCCACGGTGGCACCGATTGAACTGAATCGCCGCGACGGTGAGCTCGACGGCTACCGTTTCTCGGACCCGGGCCTGCTGCAGCAGGCCCTGACCCATCGCAGCGCCGGCGCTCCGCACAACGAGCGCCTGGAATTCCTGGGCGATGGCATCGTCAACCTGCTGGTCGCCGAAGTGCTGTTCCAGCGCTGGCCCAAGGCCGATGAAGGCGCATTGACGCGCGCGCGCGCCGAACTCGTGCGCGAAGCCTCGCTGGCCGTGCTGGCACGGCATCTTGATCTCGGTTCGCGATTGATCCTGGGCCCGGGTGAAATGAAATCCGGTGGCCATCGCCGCGACTCTATCCTCGCCGACGCACTTGAAGCGGTAGTGGCTGCCATCTACCTGGATTGCGGTTTTGTCGCTTGCCGCGAGGTGGTGCTGCCGTGGTTCGAGGAGTCGCTGGCTGCGTTGCCGGTGGGCAAGCCCGGCAAAGACGCCAAGACGCGTTTGCAGGAATGGCTGCAGGGACGCCAGCGCCCGCTGCCGGCGTATGAGCTTGTCGAAGAAAGCGGCGATGACCACGCCAAGTTGTTTCGCGTCAGCTGCACCATCATCGATCCCACCCTCACGGCGGAAGGCGAGGGCAGTTCCCGCCGCAACGCGGAACAGGCCGCTGCCGCGGCGCTGATAGAAAAACTGGACATCACCAAGTGAGCGCAACCACCCCCGGCACCGAAGGCCATCGCAGCGGCAGCATCGCCGTGATTGGGCGGCCCAACGTGGGCAAGTCCACGCTGACCAACGCGCTGGTCGGGGCCAAGGTCAGCATCGTGTCCAACCGTCCGCAGACCACGCGGCATCGGTTGCTGGGCATCGCCACCTTCCCGGAAGGGCAGGTTGCGCTGGTGGACACGCCCGGCCTGCACAAGCAGGAAGGCAAGTTCTC
The DNA here is from genome assembly GCA_937897645.1 of uncultured Lysobacteraceae bacterium. Lineage (GTDB taxonomy): Bacteria > Pseudomonadota > Gammaproteobacteria > Xanthomonadales > Xanthomonadaceae > Pseudoxanthomonas_A. The sequence continues at coordinate 11,688 of CALCNV010000067.1, read as the reverse complement.
CGCGTCGGCAATGAGCAAAGTGATGAACCGTGCCGCGCGCGGTGCGATCGAGGACGTGGATGCGGCCTTGCTGGTGATCGAGGCCGGGCGTTGGGATGAAGCCGACACCTTGGCCTACAACGTGCTGAAGGACAGCGGCATCCCGGTGATGCTGGTGGTCAACAAAGTCGACCAGATCAAGCTGAAGGCGGAACTGCTGCCGTTCCTGACCCGCATTACCGAAGGCCGTGATTTCGCCAGCGTGCATTTGGTGTCTGCGTCCAAGCGCAATGGCTTGGAGCAACTGGTGCGCGACATGCTGGCGTTGCTGCCGGTGGCGCCGCCGATGTTCGATGAAGACGAGATCACCGACCGCAGCCAGCGTTTCATGGCCGGCGAACTGGTGCGCGAGCAGTTGATGCGCCAGTTGGGCAATGAGTTGCCGTACGCGACCACGGTGGAGATCGAGCGTTTCGCCGAAGAAGACGGGTTGCTGCGCATCGGCGCGGTGATCTGGGTGGAGCGTGAGAGCCAGAAGTCCATCGTGATCGGCAAGGGTGGTGCGCGCCTCAAGGAAATCGGCAGCAAGGCACGCCTGCAGATGGAGCGCATGTTCGACAACAAGGTGTTCCTGGAAACCTGGGTCCGCGTGCGCGAGGGGTGGTCGGGGGATGCTTCTGCGTTGAAGGCGTTTGGGTATAACGAATAATTGGCGCGATTGGCATGATTCGTAGTGAGCGACGCAGACAAGCAAGAGCTGAGCGAGCCGCCGCTCAGGCCATAGATGCCGCTGCTAAGAAACAACAGGCGGCTCAACGCAAGGCAGTGCTGCACCAAGCATTTCGCGATCGGCATCAATTGCGTCTTACTTTCCGAGAGAAAGTTGGCGTTGTTCTGGGGATGTTCATCGCCGCTACCGGTGGGCCACTCTATCCATGGCTACCGGATGAGCTTCGGTATCAGCCTTATAGGCGCAAGGACAAATCACCATGATCGCGGGTGAATCAACACCCCAAGCGCAACACACTGAGGTTTGTTGCAGTTGTTGTTCCGGTGTCTGGTAGCCATGGTGACGTAGCCCGGGTAGAGCGAAGCGAAACCCGGGGCCTTTTGCTTCAATGGCTTTAAATTGTGGGATACCTGATCGGCCAGCTCTTAGGATATTGAAAGGCCAGGTTATTAAAGCAAGCGATGCTCAGCCTGCGAGCTTGAGATGGTTGCCAGTATCTATATAGCTCCGATTAGAGGGCGTCATCCCGGCGAAAGCCGGGACCCAACTATCTGTACTCGTAGTATTGGGCCCCGGCTTTCGCCGAGATGACGATCTTTTTTTTAGCTTTACCATGAGCGATGGTGAAGTAGGTGGACGCTGTGAATTGCGCAGCGGACCGAAGAAGCCAAGCATCAAGTGCCAGGAGTAGAGCAATGATCTCAGCAAGACTATTTCGTGCCATCGCCTTGACTTGGATTTCTGCGGCAATCCTGTGTTTCTCCGCGCAATGTGTTGCGGCGCAACCGGCCAGCGATCAGGAAAAGGTCGTAGAAGCGCTCCGCCTGATGTACGTGGCTGCGACGAACGATGACCCGGGCCAGTTCCGTGCCGTCACATCGCCCGACTTCTTCACATTCGATGGCGGCATGCGCATGAGTGGCGACGAACTGATGGCCTTCATCAAAGACGCCCATGCCGCAGGCAAGGTCTACGTGTGGGAAGTGACGGAACCCCAGGTCCACATCGATGGCCAGACCGCCTGGGTCACCTACGTCAACCGTGGCTCCCTGCAGGATGCCACGGGCAAGAAGGGCCTGACCTGGTTGGAGTCGGCCGTGCTGCGCAAGTACGACGACACCTGGCGAATCCAGTTTTTCCATAGCACCCGGGTGCCTTCCAAGTGAAGTGGCGCGGGTAGAACAAGCGATTTTTGAACAGCGAAGCTGGTCAACCCGGGGCCTTTGCGAGACTGCGAATAGCCATCGTAATCCCGGCGACAGCCGGGACCCAACTCAACGCGCACGAATAGTTGGGTCCCGGCTTTTCGCCGGGATGACGACGAACACATTATTGGATGGGTTCGCACCCACGCCAGCAACTCAGCTGGCAGGGCAGCCTGCACCGCCGCGGCAATGCACGACAGCGCCAGTCATCGGGTCCACATGGAGCTCAATCCGGCGGCCTTCTGCTGGAAGTACGTCGATCTCCCAGAGTCGATCATCGAAATCGATCTCCGTGATATTTCCGAGATTCTGCTGCTCCAGCGAAGCGACGATGGTAGACAAGGGTTTGGCATCCGCCGGAGGCAGGCGATCGAACGTGGCCTCGCGCTGACGCCTCAGCTCCCGCCCCGTCGCGGGGTCCAGGTACAGTTCGTTGCAACTGCCGCGACGTGTGCAGACCAGTAATTCCCAGCGATTCCGTTCCCGCTCGACACTGACGACCCTGCCATCTTTCTCGGCCGACTGCAGGATGGCCGAGAGCGGCATGTCGCCAGCCGCCGCCGCGGGTTCGGCGGCAATGGCCGCCATGCTGGCGCCTGCTGAAAACGCAGTACCCAGGATCACGTTTACTATGTTCTGCATGCGCATGAAGATGTCCTCGAAGAATAAGCTGCGAAAATTCCTGCATCGGCCCGTGCTGGGGCTTGCATCCGCAGCATCTCACATTCCTGTTCCACCCATTTCCTGCCCGTGCGCATAGAAAACCAACCCGCCTTCGTCCTGCACGCACGCAACTGGCGCGAGACCAGCTTGCTGGTCGAAGTGCTGAGCGCGGAGCACGGACGCATCGGCCTGGTCGCGCGCGGCGTGCAGGGGCCGAAAAAGCATCTCCTGCGCGCCGCACTGCAACCGCTGCAGCACATCCGACTCGATGCCGTGCAGCGCGGCGAACTCGCGCAACTGGTGTCCGCCGAAGCACTGGATGCCGCACCACGATTGATGGGCGATGCGATGCTGGCCGGGTTCTACCTAAACGAGCTGGTGTTGCGCCTGACCCAGCGACTCGACCCGCAGCCGGATCTTTACAGCGTGTATGCCGAAACCCGCACACGACTCGGCCAGGGCGATTCGCTTGCGTGGACGTTGCGCCGCTTCGAGCGCGACCTGCTGGATTCACTGGGTTCGGGTTTCGATTTGACCGAAGACGGCGACGGCATCGCCATTGATCCCGCCGCACGCTACGTGCTGGATGCGGAACACGGCCCACGTCGCTTGCTGAGTGATCGTGGACGCGACGAACGCAGCACGGCGGCAACTGGCAGCGCGCTGCTCGCGCTGGCCGCTGACCAGCAACCGAATGCCGACGACCTCGCCAGCCTGCGCCTGGCGCTACGCAACGTACTCAGCCACCACCTGGGTGCGCGTGGCTTGAAGTCGTGGGAAATGCTGGGCGAGTTGGGGCGATTGAAACGGCGCGAGTAGGAGCGACGTAAGTCGCGAAGTCATGATGTTGTCTCGCGCGGTGATTAGATTGCTCACTAGAAGTAGCGGGAATCGCGTCCCTATCCCACAAGGGGAGAGGGACGCTTTCGATAAGACATGATCGAGATACGTTGTATTCTGTTTTCGACAAGTTGAGCTCAACCCGACGAAAGCGTATCCCCAACCGTCGTCGTGAATGCTTCAAGCACCGCCACCTCGGCCAACGCCTTCTCCAGTCGCGCAGTCGCCGCATTCAAGCGCAACGCACCCACGAACCCGCTGCTGGCCTTGAGCTGGTGCAATTCGTGTCGGGCAGCCGCTTCGTCGTCGCGCTGCAAGGCGAGGACAATTCTCTCCTGCTGTTGCATGAGTTCATCGAGGAACAGCTTGCGCAGGGTGGCGACGTGCTCCACGTTGCCGTTCAAGGCCGCCAGCGCGGTGCGTTCGTCCCATAGCGGCAGGATCGATGCTGCGGCAGCAGGTTCGTTCACATGAAACCGGGCGTTGTGCGCGTCACCCAATGCCCGACGCACTGCATCCAGCAACTGCGTTGCGCCCAACGGCTTCACCAGCACGTCAGTGAATCCTGCCGCGAGCAGTTGCGCGCGCAACGCCGTGGAATCGTCGGCGGTATGGGCCAGCGCGGGAATTGAGGGCGAACGCAGGCGCAAGGCCTGCAGCAGGTCGATGCCGTTGCCATCGGGCAGGTTGGCATCCAGCAGCCAGAGCTGGTGGGTCGCTTCAATCTCCAAAGCGCTAGCCAGTGATTCGGCAATGTCCACGTCGGCGGGTAGCGCCTCCAGCGTGGCCTGCAGGAATCGGCGGCTGGTGGCGTCATCTTCCACCAACAACAGGCGTGGTTTCATTCCCTGATCGTCTGACATCGTTATGCTGCCTTCCATGTCCTGCCGCATCTTACCGCCGCTACTGCTGTCCTTGCTGGTCATCGCTGGCCCGGTCCAGGCCCGTGAGCTGCGCGCACGGATCGCCAGGATCACCACGCCGGTCGCGACCTTGAGCGGGGTGACGGTGCAGTTGCAATGGCCCGCCGATGCAGGCGAAGGCCAGCTCACCCTGACGGCACGCCAGGTCATCGCCCCTGACCTGGGCTACCGCTTCGACAATCTCACCTGGACCTGCCCCTTGCAGCGCGATGCTGCGCAGGAAGGCTGGCGCTGCGACGGCGAGGTGCGCAGCGCCGGCCAGGCGCCGCTGGCGCTGAGCGTGGACCTGGCCACGGCCAGCACCGACGCGGTGTTGTCGAAGGGGGATGCCGCCCTCGCTATGCATCGCAGCGCGGCCACGCCGGATCTCACCCGCATCGACCTGACGCGCGTCCCGCTGGCGTGGTCGCAGGCGTTGTTGTCGCGGGCGTGGCCTGCCGCAAACCTGAAAGCAGGGCAGATGAGTGGAAGCCTGGACATCGACACGGCGGCTTCGCGTCCATTGCGTGTGGCGGGCAGGCTGGCGGTGTCCGGCCTTGGGCTGGATACGCAGGATGGCAGCATCGCTGCGGAAGGCCTCGGTGCGGATCTTGATATCGACTACCGCAGCTCCAGCACGGTGTCGCTGGTGACGGTGGACGGCCAGTTGCGCGGTGGCGAAATGCTCGCGGGCAGCGCCTACATCGCGTTGCCGTCGACGCCGGTCGACATCAGCCTGGCGGCGCGACAAGCGGGACAGGGCGGATGGGAAATCCCGCAGCTGTCATGGGATGACGGCGATGCCATGCGCGTGGAAGGTGCACTGGGTTTCAACCGGGAACTGGATCTGCAAGACGCCGAGTTGCATGTGCAGAGCAACGACATGGAACCGCTGCGCCCCCGCTATCTGTCCGGTTGGCTGGGTTTGTTCGGATTGTCCGACTTGAAGCTGCAGGGTGCGATGTCGGCACACGTCGTACTCAAGGACGGCGAAATGACCACGGCCGATGCCGACCTGCGCGAGGTGTCGGTGATCGACGCGCAGGATCGCTTCCGTTTCGAAGGCCTGAGCGGCAAGCCGGTGTTCTCGGCTGGCGCGCCTGCATCAAGCACGTTGCATTGGAAGGGTGGCGCATTGCAGGGCCTGGAATTCGGAACGGCCGACCTGCCGTTGCGCAGCGCCGACGGCAGCATCGGCCTGACCCAGGCCATCGTGGTGCCCATGCTGGGCGGCGGACTGCGCATCGAAGGTTTGAACCTGCGGCCACCGGCCGGTGAACGTGGCATGGAATTCGATTTCAGCCTCACATTGGAAGCACTGGACGTGGGCCAACTGGCCGCGGCATTGGAGTGGCCTGCATTCAAGGGGCAATTGGACGGGCATATTCCCAAGGTCCGCTACGCCAACGATCGCCTCGACCTGGACGGCACCCTGACCGCGCACATCTTCGACGGCACCGTGCTGGTGTCGGGCCTGGCGATGGAACGTCCATTCGGCACCGCGCCCACACTGTCGGCCGATATCGTGCTGGACGACATGAACCTGCAGTCGTTGACGGAAGTATTCGGCTTCGGCGAGATCACCGGGGCGCTGGACGGCAGTATCCGCCAGTTGCGCCTGGTCGACTGGAGCGCACAGGGTTTCGACGCCGAGCTGCACACCGACCCCACGTGGAAGGGCAGGCAGCGCATCAGCCAGCGCGCCGTGCAGGACCTGTCCAATGTGGGCGGTGGCACGGGTGGCCTGGGCGACAGCCTGCAGGCGCAGGCCTTGAAGCTGTTCGATGACTTCGGTTACCGACGGATCGGCATCAGTTGCCAACTCGCCGAGGAAGTCTGCAACATGGATGGGCTCAGTTCAGCCGGCAACAGCTTTAGTATCGTGCAAGGTTCGGGGTTGCCGCGCCTGAGCGTAGTCGGTTTCAATCGTCGCGTGGATTGGCCTACGCTGGTCGAGCGGTTGGTGGCGGTCACCGAGGGTGACAGCACGCCGATCATTGAATGACCTCATCTTGCATGACCGCATCGAACGACACAGGGAGAAACACGCATGAACCGTTGGCTGGGAACCTCGCTTGCAACCGCACTGTTGATGACGGCCTGCGTCACCATCAACGTCTATTTCCCCGCCGCCGAAGCCAAGGAAGCGGCCAAGGAGTTCGTGGAGAACGTGATTGGCGATGAGGCCGGTGGCACGCAGGCCACGCCGCCACCCATGCCTGGTGGTAGCGCCTCGTCGCACCAGCACCAGCGCGAGTTCAACTGGCTGGCCCTCATCGGTATCGGCACCGCGTATGCGCAGGAACGCGCCGACATCAGCATCAAGACGCCGGCTATCCAGGCCATCCAGGCGCGCATGGCTTCGCGCTTCCAGGGACAGCTGCAGGCGGGTTTCGATGCCGGCGCATTGGGCTTGACCAACGACGGCATGATCGAGGTGCGTGATCCTTCCAAGCTCGCGCTGAAGGACCGGGTCGCCATCACCCAGGCCGTGGCCGACGACAACCGCGACCGCAAGGCCGTCTACCGTGAAGTCGCCGTCGCCAATGGCCATCCCGAGTGGGAAAGCCAGATCCGCAGCACCTTCGCCCAGCAGTGGATCGCTAGCGCCCGCGGCGGCTGGTGGTACCAGGATGCGGGCGGGAGCTGGAAGCAGAAGTGATCCAAAGCCCCTCTCCCATCGGGAGAGGGGTTGGGGTGAGGGTGCGGTGAAACCGCGTTGGGTTCGCTTCCAATGATTCTCCGCACCCTCATCCGCCCCCGTGCCTAGTACGGGGCAGGCTCTTCTCCCGAGGGAATGAAGGGATAAAGCAGTATCTGCGACAATACGCGCCCCCAACCGCACGCAGCCTTCGCCACGTGGCACGACCCCGCCCCCCACGCATCGACAAAACCCCGTTTGAAGCCGAAATCGTCGACCACAGCCACGACGGTCGTGGCGTGGCGCGCCGTGACGGCAAGACCGTCTTCGTAGCTGGCGCATTGCCCGGCGAACGGGTGATGGCCGAGCAGACCACGAAGAACCGCCATTTCGACGAAGCACGCACGCTCGACGTGCTGCAGGCCTCACCTGATCGCGTGATGCCGCGTTGCCCCCACTTCGGAACCTGCAGCGGCTGCGTGCTACAGCATCTTGCCGAAGACAAGCAGATCCTGCTCAAGCAGCGCGTGTTGCTGGAGAACCTGGAGCGCATCGGCCACGTCACCCCACAATCCGTGTTGCCGCCGTTGACGGGTGACAGTTGGGGCTACCGGCGTAAAGGGCGTTTCTCGGTGCGCCACGTCAACAAGAAGGGTCGTACGCTGGTCGGCTTCCGCGAAACCGATCCTCGCTTCGTTGCTGACCTGCAGGTCTGCCACACCGTCATCCCGCATATCGGTGAACGCGTCGAAGCACTGGCGCTGCTGGTGGAAAGCCTGGACGCACGCAACGACATCCCGCAGATCGAATTCATCGCAGGTGATAGCACGGTCGCATTGGTGTTCCGTCATCTCTCACCGTTGAATGAAAGCGATCTGTCCAAGCTGGTCGCCTTCGCGCAACAGCATGCGTTCGCCATCTTCCTGCAGTCCGGCGGCATTGATACCGTGGTTCCGCTGTGGCCGGAAGCGCCTGCGCTGGCGTTTGCATTGCCGCAGTGGAATGTCGAACTCGCGTTCCGTCCGCTGGACTTCATCCAGGTCAATGCCACGCTCAACCAGAAAATGATCGCGCGTACGTTCGAACTGCTCGATCCGCAGCCGCAGGACCGCATCCTCGACCTGTTCTGTGGCCTCGGCAATTTCACCTTGCCGATGGCACGGCTGGCGGGCGAAGTGGTGGGCGTGGAAGGCGAGGCGGGGCTGGTGCTGCGTGCGCGCGAGAATGCCGAGCGTAACGGACTGGCCAATGCGCATTTCCACGCCGCCGACCTCACGCAAGACCTGCAAGGCACGCCGTGGATGCGCCAGGGCTTCAACAAGCTGCTGCTGGATCCGCCGCGGTCGGGCGCTGACCAGGTCCTGAAACAATTGCCGCTCAAGAATATCCACCGCATCGTCTATGTCAGCTGCCATCCGGCGTCGCTGGCGCGGGATGCCGGCTATCTGGTGAACGAGCGTGGCTACCAGCTGAAAGCGGCGGGAGTGATGGACATGTTCCCGCATACGGGGCATGTGGAGAGCATTGCGTTGTTCGAGATGAAGTAGGACGGTTGTTGGTTGTTGGAAAAGATCAAGATCAAAAGCACCCCTCCTCCTCAGCCGCTAGCCGCGCCTTCGATCTCCCTTGCTTCGCAAGGGAGGAGGCCAAGAACCAAGAACCAAGAACCAAAGCCCCCTCCCACAACCAGAAGAATCCATGGGCATCGAAATCGAACGCAAATTCCTGGTCACCAGCGACGCCTGGCGCGCGGCGGCACACAAGGTGGTGCCTATGGCGCAGGGTTACCTCAATGACCTGGCCATGGTCGAGGGTGGTGCGCAGAAGGCCTCCGTGCGGGTTCGCATTGAAGGCGACGACGCCTATCTGAACCTGAAATCGCGCGAGTGCGGCCATACCCGGCAGGAATTCAACTACGCCATTCCGGTGGACGAGGCCCGTTCCCTCCTGGCGTTGTGCGTAGGCGGCCTGATCGACAAGCGCCGCCATTACGTGCGCCACGAGGGTCATCTGTGGGAAGTGGACGAATTTATGGGCGAGAACGCCGGTCTGGTGGTGGCTGAAATAGAACTGCAACACGCCGACGAGGCCTTCGCATTGCCCGATTGGGCCGGCAAACAGGTCACTGACGCGCTGCGCTATTACAATCTGGCCCTGGCCTCGCGGCCGTATTCGCAATGGGCGGGCGACGAACGCGCCGCCACCGACATTTCCTGAGGATCCACACGCATGCTCGTCATTGGTATTTCCGGCACCGAACTCACTTCGCAGGAACGCGAATGGCTGCAGCATGACGCGGTGGCCGGTGTCATTCTGTTCACGCGCAACTTCGCTTCGCGTGAGCAGGTCGTTGCGCTATGTGCTTCGATACGAGAAGCATCCCCGCGGCCGCAATTGATCTGCGTGGACCAGGAAGGCGGGCGCGTGCAGCGCTTCCGCGACGGCTACAGCGCGCTTCCGTCGCTCGAGGGTTTTGATGCGTTGTATGCGCAGGACCAGGACGCTGCGCTCAAGCTGGCCGAAGAGCACGCTTGGCTGATGGCCAGCGAAGTGCGCGCCAGCGGCGTCGACCTGAGTTTCGCACCGGTGGTGGACCTTGCGCGCGGCAACCTTGCCATCGGCGACCGAGCCTTCAGTGCCGATCCGCAGGTGGTGGCCGCGTTCACCAGGGCCTATGTGCGCGGCATGCACAGCGTGGGCATGGCGGCCACGCTGAAGCATTTCCCCGGCCACGGCACGGTGCTGGAAGACACCCACTTCGACGATGCGGTGGACCCGCGCCCGCTGGACGTGCTGCGCAAGGAAGACCTGGTGCCCTTCGTGGCCGGCATCGAGGCCGGTGCCGATGCGGTGATGCTGGCGCACGTGACCTATCCCGCGGTGGCGCCGGAAGCGGCCGGGTATTCGCCGTTCTGGATCAATGAAATCCTGCGCAAGGAAATGGGTTTCCGCGGCGTGGTGTTCTCCGATGACATCGGCATGGCGGCGGCGTTCTCCGCGGGCGGGGTGAAAGCGCGCATCGACGACCACCTGGATGCAGGTTGCGACGTGGTGCTGGTGTGCGCACCCAAGCTGGTGGAGGAATCATTGAAGGCGATGGAAGGTCGCACCTCCAACACGGCCGCCCTGGTTGGCCTGATGGGTCGTGGTGCGCTTGGCTGGGACGGGTTGCTGGCCGATGCACGCTACTGCGATGCGCAATCGCGCTTGCCACCCCTGTCGGGTGGTGTCGCGTGATGCAGGCCCATCCGCTTTCCGACGCGCTGGCCAACGCGGAACTGCTGATCGATCGCGCCACCCTGGATGCCGCCATCACCGCCATGGCCGCGCCCATTGCACGCGACTACGCGGGTGAAGTGCCGGTGTACCTGACCGTCATGCATGGCGCGCTGCCGTTCGCCGGGCAGTTGTCCTTGGAGCTGGGTACGCTGGGCCTGGACCTGGAATTCGACTACCTGCATGCCACGCGTTACCGCGGCGAAACCACGGGCGGCGAACTGGTGTGGAAGCATCGTCCGGCCACGGCGCTGTACGGTCGCCGCGTGCTGCTGGTCGATGACATCCTCGACGAAGGCTACACACTCGCGGCCGTACGCCAGTGGTGCATGGAGCAGGGCGCCACCGACGTGCGCATTGCCGCGCTGGCCACCAAGCAACACGCACGCGTCATTGCCGGCATCAGCGCCGACTACGTCGGACTGGAAGTGCCGGACCGCTACGTGTTCGGCTTCGGCATGGATTACCACGAGCAGGGCCGCAACCTGCCGGGCATCTACGCGTTGAAGGAATGAAGCATGAGTGACATCGCACTGGCAGTCATCGGCGGAACCGGGGTCTACAAGCTCGCCGATCTGCACGACGTGGACACACGAGACGTGCAGACACGCTTCGGCAAGCCGTCTGGCCCGATCCGCATCGGCACCCTGCTGGGCCAGCGCGTGGCCTTCCTCGCACGCCATGGCGAGGGCCATTCGGTTCCGCCGCATCTCATCAACTACCGCGCCAACCTGGCGGCGCTGCAGGACATCGGTGCCACTCGCGTGCTTGCACTGAATACCGTGGGTGGCATCGGCGACGCCTTCGGGCCGCGCGTGCTCGCTTGCCCGGACCAGTTGATCGACTACACCTGGGGCCGCATCTCCACGATCTGCGAGGAGCCGGGCACGGACGTGGTGCACGTGGACTTCGGTGACCCTTACACCACGCTGCTGCGCCACAAGATCATCGCCGCCGCCCGGGTCACCGGCGCTCGCCTCGTTGAACACGGCTGCTACGGCGCGACCCAGGGCCCGCGGTTGGAAACTAGGGCGGAAATCGCTCGCCTGCGCCGCGATGGCTGCGACCTGGTGGGCATGACCGGCATGCCCGAAGCCGCGCTGGCCCGCGAGCTGGGATTGGACTACGCCTGCCTGGCCATCGTCGCCAATTGGGCGGCCGGCTGCGGCACGGGCGAGGAAATCACCATGGCCGAGGTGCTGGCGAACGTGGATGCCGCGTCGAACGGCTTGCCGGAGTTGATTGCCGAACTGGCGCGTGGGTGATTGTCAACGCGCCGGAGTCTTTGCATACTCCGCGCGTGCGCCATGCGCACACCACCACCACCCGCACCCAACAAGGAATTGCCACAGTCATGCCAACCGGTACCGTGAAATGGTTCAACGACGCCAAGGGCTTCGGATTCATCTCGCCGGAGGATGGCAGCGCCGATGTCTTCGCGCACCACTCCGC
>CALCNV010000066.1 GCA_937897645.1 uncultured Lysobacteraceae bacterium | reverse complement strand
CACTCCATCGCGGCCCGCTGGGTTGCTTCCCTCTGGCCGCCATGCGGCCGCGCGCGGCTTGAACAGGCGGCCAGCCTGTCGCAGCGCCACGCACAACCACCTGACGGCCAGAGGGAAGCAACGTGACCCATCCCAGTAGCGTTAACAGGCCCTAGCACGATGGATGAATGGATGGCCAGCAGACCTGTGCAGCACCTGGTTGCCGCGATGCTTGTGTTAGTGGCGACCTGCCTTGGCGTCGTCCCAGGCCAGGCGGAAGAAACCGCCGCCGCGGATGCACAGCCTGCGCAGATGGAGCCGGCGCGTACCATGAACGGGTTGGCGCTCAAGCCGCCGATGGGCTGGAACAGCTGGAACAAGTTCAACTGCAACATCAACGAAGCGCTGGTCCACAAGATGGCCGATGCGATGGTCGCATCCGGCATGAAGGACGTGGGCTACCAGTACATCGTCATCGACGACTGCTGGCATGGCACGCGCGATGCCGACGGATTCATCCAGCCGGACCTGCAGCGCTTTCCGTCCGGCATGAAAGCGGTAGCGGATTACGTGCATTCGAAAGGCCTGAAATTCGGCCTTTACTCCGATGCCGGCCGCAAGACCTGTGGCGGTCGCCCGGGCAGCCAGGGTTACGAGTACCAGGATGCGCTGCAGTACGCGCGCTGGGGCGTGGACTACCTGAAGTACGACTGGTGCAACACCGGTACCCGCAATGCCCAGGAAGCCTACACGCTGATGGCGGATGCCTTGCGCGCCACCGGCCGCGACATCGTGTTCTCGCTGTGCGAATGGGGCAACCAGCAACCCTGGTTGTGGGGCAAGACCGTGGGCAACCTGTGGCGCACCACCGGCGACATCTATGACAAGTGGGAAGGCAAGCGCACTTACTCGCTGGGCGTGATGAACATCGTCGACATCAACGAGCCGCTGTGGCCGTACGCGGGGCCGGGCCATTGGAACGACCCGGACATGCTGGAAGTCGGCAACGGCGGCATGACCGACACCGAATACCGTTCGCATTTCAGCCTGTGGGCGATCATGGCCGCGCCGTTGATCGCCGGCAACGATCTGTCCGCGATGGACGAGGCCACGAAACGCATCCTGCTCAACCGCGAGGTGATTGCGATCAACCAGGACCCGCTGGGCGTGCAGGGCAGGCGCGTCAGCAAGGACGGTGACAAAGAAGTCTGGGCCAAGCCCTTGAGCGGCGGTGGCCGTGCCGTGCTCCTGCTCAACCGTGGCAGCCAGCCGGTACGGATCGCGGTGGACTGGGCGCTGTTGGATTACCCGGCTGGTCTGCAGGCGCAAGTCCGTGACCTGTGGCAGCACGAAGCGCTGGCGCCACGGCGTGGGAGCTATGCGGCCGAAGTGCCCGCGCATGGCGTGGTCGTGGTGAAGCTGCAGCCCTGATCCTTGGCCAAGGGCTGCCCGGTCGGATGGCGGCGCTTGCTCCTGGACCGGGCTTGCAAGCACTCCCGGAATTATTCGCGGAAGCTATTCGTTAATCACATACAAGCGACTGAATATTTCATTTGTATGGCATGTCAGTGCCGCCTATCCTGAAGTTGGGGTTACAGGTGACGGGCCTCGACGCCCTGCATCCGGTGACCACGCCGCATGCAGGGAGTCCGCAACACCGGGCGGGTTCCAATCGAAGGAACCGGCCTTTGAAGACCAGACGCAAGCGCGCCCTTGGCGTGCCGCGTAGCCATAAAGACCCGTGTCTCCTGGGAGGGAAACATCATGTCAACGCATCATTACCGGTGTCCGGTAAGCCGACGGCTGGCGCGCACGCGTGCAAGGCGCGCCGCGGATTCCGCCGTCGTGTCGATGGGCAGCCGCTGACCCATGGGATGGCAGCATCAAGGGGTATGCGCATGATGATGGCCTGCCGTTCATTGCCAGGCGGATTGATCAGGTCCGGGCTTCGCGTGCTCCAGGCCTGCATCCTGGCCGCGGTGCTGCTGTCGCTGTTGCCCGCGGCAAAGGCCGCGGACATCCCGTATGCATGGAACAACGTCGCCATCGGCGGCGGCGGTTTCGTCACCGGGCTGGTGTTCCATCCGCAAGAAAAGGGACTGGCGTACGCGCGTACCGACGTAGGCGGTGCCTACCGCTGGGATGCGGGTGCCAATCGCTGGGAACCGCTGACCGATTGGCTCGGTGCAGACGATTCCAACCTGCTGGGCATTGAAAGCATCGCCGTGGATCCATCGGATCCGCAGCGGGTCTACCTTGCCGCAGGCACGTACTTGAACGAGCGCGCAGGCAATGGCGCGATCCTGCGCTCCAGCGACCGTGGTCGCAGTTTCCAGCGTGCCGATCTGCCGTTCAAGCTCGGTGGCAATGAAATGGGCCGCGGCAATGGCGAGCGGCTCGCCGTCGATCCCAATGACGGGCGCGTGCTGTATTTCGGTTCGCGCGCGAAAGGTTTGTGGCGCAGCCACGATGGCGGCGCTGCCTGGTCGCAAGTGAAGTCGTTTCCCGCGGTGGCTACGTCCGCCTCGGCGGGCGTTGACACGTCATGGGCAGGCCTGCAGCCGGTCGGCGTGGTTTTCGTTGCGTTCGACCCGGACAGCGGCCAACCGGGCGCGCCCACGCCGAAACTGTACGCAGGCGTCTCCACGCGCGAGGCCAGCGTGTTTGAATCCGCGGACGGCGGCGCTACCTGGCAGGCGGTCGCAGGGCAGCCAACCGGCCTGCGCCCCAACCACATGGTGCGCGCGGGCAACGGTGATTTCTTCCTGAGCTATGGCGATGAGCCCGGCCCCAACACGATGAACAACGGCGCGGTGTGGAAATACGCGCCGGCCAGTGGGAAATGGACTGACATCACGCCTGCAGCGCAATCCACTGACACCGAGCGCGATGGCTTCGGCTGGGGCGCGGTAGCGGTGGACGCACGCAACCCGCAGGTGCTGGTGGCGACCACCTTCAACCGCTACGGCCCGAATGACGACGTGTTCCGCAGCATCGATGGCGGGGCGACGTGGAAGCCGGTGTTCCCGCGTTCCGAGTTCGAACACAAGACGTCTCCGTGGACCGCACACAACGGCCCGCACTGGATGGCCGATATCGAAATCAATCCCTTCGATGCCGATGAAGTGCTGTTCGTCACCGGCTATGGCATCTGGGCCTCGCGCAACATGCGTGCGTTCGACGATGGCGTGTCCAAGGTGCAGTGGTGGTTCAAGAACACCAACCTGGAAGAAACCGTGCCGCTGGACCTCATCAGTCCGCCCGAAGGCGCGCACCTGCTCAGTGCGCTGGGCGACATCGACGGATTCCGGCATGACGATTTGCGTACACCCGCACTTCAATTCGCGGGCCCGCGCCTGACCAACAGCGAAAGCATCGCCTATGCCGGCAAGGCGCCAGCCATCATGGTGCGTACCGGCACCGTGCGTGATCGCAGGAATAACGAAGTGCGTGCCGCCTATTCGCTGGACGGCGGCAAAAGCTGGGCGTCTTTCGCCAATGAACCACCGCAGGGCGACGGCGGTGGCCACATCACCATCGCAGCCGACGGCAAGCGCGTGATCTGGACGCCGTGGAAATCCGGCCCGTGGATCACGCCCGATTTCGGCAAGCGCTGGCAGAAGGTCAAGGGCCTGCCCGACAGCGCGGTGATCGAAGCCGATCGCGTGGACGAAGGCATCTATTACGGATACGACGGCATCACCGGCAAACTCTACGTCAGCGGCAATGGCGGGGTGGAGTTCAGCGAGGTCCGCGCCAGCGTGGGCGAGTTTGGCGACTGGTTCCGCCCGGAAATCCATCCCGATCCGAAACGTACGGCCGTGGTCTACCTCACTGCTTCCTGGCGCGGCGTGTTGCGCTGGTCGGCAGGCGAACTGAAGAAGTTGCCGGGCGTCGAGAGCGTGCAGTCGATGGGGCTGGGCATGGCCAAGGACGGTGGTGACGTGCCGGCGCTGTATGTGTTCGGCAAGGTCTCGGGCAAGGAAGGGCTGTTCCGCTCCGATGACGAAGGCCGCAATTGGGTGCGCATCGACGATGACGCGCACCGCTTCGGCAAGTTTTCACATGTGACTGGCGATCCGCGCCTGTACGGTCGCGTGTATTTCGCCACGCAAGGGCGCGGCATCCTCTATGGTGATCCCAAGTGAACACGTATCTTCGTCGCATCGCATGCCTCGTCGCGCTGGTAATACTTGCGTTGCCGGGTGTCGCCACTGCGCACGTCACGTTGCCGCGCGTGTTTTCAGACGGCGCGGTAATGCAGCGCGACCAGCCCATGCGGATATGGGGAAGTGCCGACGCCGGCGCGCGGGTGCATGTCGATTTCAACGGCAACGCCGTCGATGTCGTCGCCGGCGATGACGGCCGCTGGTCGGCGACATTGCCTGCGCACGGCGCGGGCGGGCCTTACCAGTTGAGCGTCCGCTCCGGTGAAGCCACCCGCGTGCTGCGGGACGTGCTGGTGGGTGACGTGTGGTTGGCCTCCGGCCAGTCGAACATGGAGTGGCCGGTGGCACAGGCCGGCGGCGCCGATGAGGTGATTGCGTCCGCGGGCGATGCGCAGATCCGCCATTTCAAGATTCCGAAGTCATGGTCCGCCGAGCCCGGGCAGGACGTGGTGGGCGGTGAGTGGTTGTCAGCGTCGCCGCAGACCGTGGCCAAGTTTTCGGCTGTGGCCTATGCGTTTGCACGCGAACTCCGCGCCGCGACCGGGGTGCCCATCGGCATCATCGACAGCACCTGGGGCGGCAGCAGCATCGAGGCGTGGATGGATGCCAGCAGCCTGGGGCTGGATGCGCAGGCGCTCTCCCGGCAGGGAAGCGAGATGCAGCGCAAAGACGAGTTGGCGCTTGCAAGCACGCGCGCACGCCTGGCGCGCTGGCCGCAGCCTGCGGTGGATACGGCGCGTTGGCAGGAAGCGGACTTCGACGACCGCGATTGGGACAGCATCCCGGTGCCGGGACTGTGGGAAACCGGCGGCTACAACGGCATGGATGGCGAGGCGTGGTACCGCGCCAGCTTCACCCTCAGTGCCGCTGAAGCGGCGGCTGGCGTGACCGTGGGGGTTGGCCGCATCGATGATTCCGACGTGACCTGGGTCAACGGCCATCAGGTCGGCGAGACGCGCATGCAGTACAACCTGGCGCGTGCGTATGCGGTGCCACCGCAGGCATTGCATGCTGGCGTCAACCACGTCGCGGTGCACGTCTCCGATTTCGGTGGCGGCGGTGGCATCCACGGTGATGCCGCCGAAGTATTCGTGCAGCCTCGAGGTGGCGCGAAGCGCGCGTTCGACGGAGGGTGGAAATTCCGTCCCGCGCAGGCATCGGTGGCGCTGGTGGATGACAAGAACCAGGTCCCGACGTTGCTGCACAATGCAATGATGCATCCCCTGCAGCCGTACCCCCTGCGTGGCGTGATCTGGTACCAGGGGGAAAGCAACGCGGGCGAGGGCACCGCGTATCGCTATCGCGACCAGTTCGCTTCGATGATCAAGGACTGGCGCACGGATTGGGAACAACCACGGCTGCCGTTCCTGTGGGTGCAACTGGCGAACTTCAACTCCGGTGGCGACACCGCGAGCGGAAGTCCTTGGGCCATGCTGCGTGAGTCGCAATCGGCCGCGTTGTCGCTGCCGGCTACCGCGCAGGCGGTGATCATTGACGTCGGCGACCCGGGCGACATCCACCCCACCGACAAGCAGACCGTCGGACATCGACTTGCGCTGGGCGCCCGCCATGTGGCGTATGGCGAATCGCTGGTCTACAGCGGCCCGGTCTTCAAGAAGGCGCATTTCGAGCATGGCATGGGGCTTCTGGAATTCGATCTGGAGGGCAGTGCTTTGGCCGTGCGTGGTGGCGGTGATGCCGTGCAGGGTTTCCAGTTGGCGGGTGATGATCGTGTATTCCACCCGGCTACAGCGACGATCAGCGGCGACAAGGTTGTGCTGCAAAGCGATGCCGTGCCGCTGCCGGTCGCGGTGCGCTACGCCTGGCGTGACAATCCGGAAAACGCCAACCTGGTCAATCGCGAAAAACTGCCTGCTTCGCCCTTCCGCAGCGACACCTGGTAACGAGGAAACAGAAGCATGACCCTGAGCAAGCAATCGACGACGCGCAGCTTCCGCCTGCTTGGAATGCTGGCGTTATCCCTGGCGCTGGCCGCCTGCAAGCCCGCTGCAGAAACGCAGGCGGATGCAGTGAAAGTTCCGACCGATCCTGCCAAGCCTGCGGCGACCAAAGACGCTGCGACAGGTGAAGCGCCCATCCCGCAACTGGTGAGCAAGGACGGCAAGCATGCCTTGCTGGTGGATGGCGAACCGTTCCTGATCCTGGGCGGGCAGTCCAACAATTCCAGCAACTATCCCGAGCCGCTCAAGAACGTGTGGCCGGCGATCAAGGAGCTGGGCGCGAATACGGTGATGGTGCCGATTGCCTGGGAGCAGATCGAGCCGAAGGAGGGCGAATTCGATTTCTCCTTCGTCGACACCTTGCTGGAACAGGCGCGCGAGAACGACGTGCGCCTGGTCCCGCTGTGGTTCGCCAGTTGGAAGAACAACGGCCCCAACTACGCGCCGCACTGGGTCAAGACCGACAACAAACGCTTCCCGCGCGTCATCACCGCCGACGGGAAAACCCTCAACTCGCTGTCGCCGCATGCGCCGGCCACGCTGGAAGCCGACAAGAAGGCGTTCGTACAGTTGATGCGGCACCTGAAGAAAGTCGATCCGCAGCGCACCGTGATCATGGTGCAGCCGCAGAACGAGCCGGGTACCTACGGCAGCGTGCGTGATTTCTCGCCGCTGGCGCAGCAGGCTTTCGATGGCCCGGTGCCCGATGCGTTGCTGAAGAAGATGGGCAAGTCGCCGGGTACCTGGAAAGAAGTATTCGGCAAGGACGCGGACGAGTTCTTCCACGCCTGGCATATCGCGCATTTCATCGATCAGGTCGCGGCGGCGGGCAAGGCCGAATATCCGCTGCCGATGTACGTCAACGCCGCCTTGCGTGGTCCGTTCAATCCCGGCCAGCCCGGCCAGTACGCCAGCGGCGGTCCTACCGACAACGTGCTGGACGTGTACAAGGCGGCTGCGCCGAACATCGACCTGCTGGCGCCAGACATCTACATGCCCGAGTACGGCAACTACACCACGGTGTTGGATCGTTACGCGCGTGCGGACAATCCCCTGTTCGTAGCTGAAACCGGCAACCGCCCGGAGTACGCGCGCTACCTGTTCCCCGCGCTCGGCCATGACGGCATTGGCTGGTCGCCGTTCGGCATGGATTACACGCGGTATTCCAACTATCCGTTGGGTGCGAAGCACGTCAATCCCGAAACCATCGCCCCGTTCAAGCTGGGCTATGCGCTGGTGAACCAGGGCATGCGCGAGTTCGCCAAGGCTTCCTCACTGGGCAAGCTGCACGGCACCGCCGAAGAGCCCGGGCAGCCCACCCAACTGCTGAAGCTCAATGACCGCTGGAACGCCACCATTACTTACGGCGTGCCGCAGTTCTGGTTCCAGGGCGAACCGCCGGGCAATCCCGAGCCGATTGGTTCGGCGCTGATCGCCGAGATCGGGCCGGACGAATTCCTGGTCACCGGCCAGCACGCGCGCGTCACCCTGCATCCGGCCAACGACGCGGTCGGCAACATGATCTACGACCGCGTGGAAGAAGGGCGCTACGTGGATGGCGAATGGCAATTCCAGCGCAACTGGAATGGCGACCAGACCGACTACGGCCTCAATTTTTCCAGTGCCACGCAGTTGTTGCGCGTGACATTGGCGACGTACTGAATCCTCCATTGAATCCGGCACGCCGCATCCCACAGCGGTCGCCAAGCAGGCAAGGAAATGAACATGCGACTTCCAAATTGGCGATATTCGACCCTGGTCGGCCTGTCACTGGCCATCGCGCTCGCAGGCTGCGACAAAGGCAAGGCCGATGCACAGGCCGGCGCGGCACAGGGTTTCGAGAAAACCGCGCAGGGCGTCATCGTCCGTCCCAGCAAGGACGGTGCAGCGCCCGTGCGGCTGGAAGTGGCCGGCGACGGCGTGCTGCGTGTCAGTGCCGATCCCGACGGTGATTTCGCCCGCAGTCCCAGCCTGATGCGCGTCGTTGACGGGAAGGCGCCGCTGCCTGCGTTCGAAGTCAGTGAAAAATCCGGCGTGGTGCGCCTGCAGACCGATGCGATCAGCGCGGAAGTAGCGTTGGACAGCGGTCGCGTCAGCTTCTTCGACAAGGCCGGCAAGCCGCTGCTGTCCGAAGTGGCCGATGGCCGCCGCTTCGACACGGCAGAAGTCGAGGGCAAGCCCAGCGTGAGCATGCGCCAGCGCTTCGAGTCACCGGCCGACGAAGCCTTCTACGGCACCGGCCTGCACCAGCAGGGGTGGATGAACCTGAAGGGTCGTGATGTCGAACTCCTGCAGCACAACATCGACAACGCCATTCCGTACCTGGTCTCCAGCCGCAACTACGGCATCCTGTGGGACAACAATTCCATCACCCGTTACGGCGATCCGCGCGGCCTGCGTCCACTGCCGGAAACACTGACCCTGTACGACGCCAAGGGCGAAGCGGGCGCACTCACCGCGCGTTACTCGATCGATGGCGTGCAGAAAGTCGAGCGCCGCGAGCCCGAGATCAACTACCAGTACATCAAGGACCTGGTGAATTTCCCGGCCGAAGCGAAGAACCCCGCCACCGGTGGTCGCACGCAGGTTACCTGGGAAGGGGAGATCGAAGCCAAGAGCGACGGCCACCACACCTTCTCCATGTACAACAGCGAATACGCCAAGCTGTGGATCGACGACAAGCTGGTGCTGGACCGCTGGCGCCAGAACTGGAACCCGTGGCACCACGAGTTCGCGCTGGACATGAAGGCGGGCGAACGCCACAAGGTGAAGCTGGAATGGAACACCATCGATCCGGGCTACATCGCACTGCTGCATCGTGATCCGCTGCCGGCCGCCGAAGCCAAGGACCTCTCCATCTGGTCCGAAGCCGGGCAGATGATCGATTACTACGTAGTCGCCGGCGAGTCGGCCGACCAGGTCGTCGCGGGTTACCGCAAGCTCACCGGCAAGGCCGTGATGCTGCCCAAGTGGGCCTATGGTTTCTGGCAGAGCCGCGAACGCTACAAGACCCAGGATGAGCTGACAGGTGCGTTGGACGGTTATCGCGAACGCAAGTGGCCGATCGACAACATCGTGCTCGACTGGTCGTACTGGCCGCAGGACGCCTGGGGTTCGCACGACTTCGACAAGCAGCATTTCCACGATCCGGACGGCATGATCAAGCACGTGCATGACCAGAAGGCGCAGATCATGATTTCGGTGTGGCCGAAGTTCTATCCGACCACCGAACACTACAAGGAGCTGGCTGCGGCAGGCTTCATGTACAAGCGCAACGTGGAAGTGGGCGAGAAGGACTGGATCGGCGCGGGCTACCTGTCCTCGTTCTATGACCCGTATGCCAAGGAAGCGCAGAATATCTTCTGGCGCCAGGTCAACAACAAGCTCAACAGCAAGGGCATCGACGCATGGTGGCTGGATGCCAGCGAGCCGGACCTGCACAGCAACATCGACATCGGCGAACGCAAGGCGCGCACCACGCCGACGGCGGTGGGCTCGTCCACGGAGTTCTTCAACTCGTATCCCTTGGCGCATTCGGAAGGCGTGTATCGCGGATCACGCGAAGTCGCGCCCGACAAGCGCGTGTTCATCCTGTCGCGTGCCGCATTCGCGGGTCAGCAGCGTGCGGCCGCAGCGTTCTGGAGCGGCGACATCGTGCCGCGCTGGGATGACATGCGCGAGCAGATCTCCGGTCTGGTGAATGCGTCGATGGCGGGCGTGCCCAACGTCAGCTTCGACATCGGCGGCTTCGCGCCGGAACAGCGCTACATCGACAAGGATCCGGCGCACATCCCGGAATGGCGCGAATTGAACCTGCGTTGGTTCCAGTACGGTGCCTTCGTGCCGGTGTTCCGCCTGCACGGCCAGTTCCCGTACCGCGAAATCTGGGAACTCGCGCCGGAAGGCACGCCGCACCACGACAGCTTCGTGCATTACCTGAAGCTGCGTTACACCTTGTTGCCCTACATCTACACGCTGGCCGGTGATACCTACCACCAGGACGGCACCATCCTGCGCACGCTGGCGATGGATTTCCCGGCCGACGCCAAGGTGCATGGCATCAATGACCAGTACCTGTTCGGCCCGGCGTTCCTGGTCAATCCGGTGACCCAGTTCAAGGCCACCAGCCGCAAGGTCTACCTGCCGGCCGGCACCAGCTGGATCGACTTCGATACGGGACAGCGCCATGAAGGTGGCCAGACCATCGACGCCGCCGCGCCGCTGGCACGCACGCCGGTGTTCGTGCGCGCCGGTTCCATCGTGCCGCGCACCGTGGTGCAGCAGTACGTGGACGAGCAGGCCAACCCGCCGCTGACCATCGAGGTCTACACCGGTGCCGACGGCACGTTCTCCCTGTACGAAGACAACGGTCGCAACTACGGGTACGAACGCGGCGAGTTCAGCCGCATTCCGCTGGCCTGGAACGAGAAGACGGGCGAACTGAGCATCGGTGCACGCGCGGGCCAGTACCCGGGCATGCAGGCCAATCGCGAAGTGCGCGTGCGTTGGGTCGACGGTCCGCGCAAGGACAACGGCGCGCTGGAACCTGCGGCTGACGTGACCGTGAAATACGACGGCACCGCGCAGGTCGTGAAGCGTCCGGCGAGCGCCTGAGTTGGGATTCACCCGACGCGATCTGTTCAAGGCAACGGCAGCCGGCATGGCTGCCGCGGGCCTTGGCGTGGCGGGCGAGGGCAGGGCGCAGGCATCGGATGCAGCGGCGAATGATTTGCGGCTGTGGTATCGGCAGCCGGCGAAGATCTGGGTGGAAGCCTTGCCGGTGGGCAATGGTCGGCTCGGTGCCATGGTGTATGGCGGTGTGGGCAAGGAACGCCTGCAACTCAACGAAGACACCCTGTATGCCGGTGGCCCGTACCAGGCCGACAACCCCGAGTCACTGGCCACCTTGCCCAAGGTGCGTGCACTGATCTTCGCGGGACGTTTCAAGGAAGCCGAGGCGCTGGCCAATGCCGGCATGATCTCGCGCCCCATCAAGCAGATGCCATACCAGCCGTTGGGCAACCTGTGGCTGGACTTCGACGGCGTGGAGGACACGACGGAGTACCGGCGCGGGCTGGACCTCGACCGCGCAGTCACCCGCACCCAGTTCCGCGTGGGAAAGGTGCTGCATACACGTGAGGTATTCGTGTCGCCGGTCGACCAGTGCATCGTCGTGCGCCTGTCGGCCAGCCAGTCGGGTGCGCTCAGCGGTCGCGTCACCAGCAGCAACGAACATGCCACTGAAGTGCTGCGCGACGAAGGCGGCCTGCTGGTGCGCGGGCGCAATGTCAGCAAGTTCGGCATCGAAGGAAAGTTGCGTTTTGCTTTCCGCGTGCACGCCAGCCACGTGGGCGGCACGCAGGAAGTGCAGGACGATCGAATCACCTTCCATGGCGTCGATGAGGTGGTGCTGCGTATCACCGCAGCCACCAGTTTCGTACGCTACGACGATGTCAGTGGTGATCCGGAAGCGGTCACGCTTGTGCAGTCGCGAGAGGCCGCGTCGCGTGACTATGACGACCTGCTCGCCGACCATCTGGCGGAACATCGCCGCCTGTTCCGCCGCGTAGCAATCGACCTGGGGCGGAGTGCGGCAGCTGATTTGCCAACCGACGAGCGGATCACTGCGTTCGCGCAGGGCCACGACCCGGCACTGGTCGCGCTCTACCACCAGTACGGCCGCTATCTTCTGCTGTGCAGCTCGCGTCCCGGTTCACAGCCGGCCAACCTGCAGGGCATCTGGAACGATTTGATGGACCCGCCTTGGGAGAGCAAGTACACCATCAACATCAACACCGAGATGAATTACTGGCCCAGCGAGCCCAACGCATTGCCTGAATGCGTGCAGCCGCTGGAACAGATGCTGTGGGACTTTTCGCACACGGGCGCACACACGGCCAAGGCCATGTACGGTGCCGGCGGCTGGATGGCGCACAACAACACCGACCTGTGGCGCGTGGCCACGCCGCCGGATGGCGCGCAATGGGCGCTGTGGCCGATGGGCGGCGCGTGGTTGCTGCAGCAGTTGTGGGATCGCTGGGATTACGGGCGCGATCCGGAATACCTGAAGAAGATCTGGCCGCTGTTCAAGGGCGCGGCGCAGTTCTTCGTCGATGCGCTGGTGGAAGATCCTGCCACCGGAGCCATGGTGACCTCACCCTCGTTGTCACCGGAGAACCAGCATCCCTACGGTGCAGCGCTGTGTGCGGGACCGACCATGGATGCACAGATATTGCGTGACTTGTTCGGCCAATGCATCGAAGCCGCGGGTTTGCTGGGTGTGGATGCGGATTTCGCTGCAACGCTGGCCGGCCTGAAAGACAAACTGCCACCGAATCGCGTTGGTCGTGCGGGCCAGCTGATGGAATGGCAGCAGGATTGGGACATGGATGCGCCGGAGATCCACCACCGCCACATTTCCCATTTGTACGGCCTGCATCCCAGTCACCAGATCAACGTGCGCGATACGCCCTGGCTAGCCACTGCGGCCAAGCGCACGCTCGACATCCGTGGCGACGACGCCACCGGCTGGGGGATCGCCTGGCGCCTGAACTTCCGTGCGCGCCTGCGTGATGGCGAGCACTGCATGAAGATCCTGCGCCTGCTGCTGCATCCGCAGCGCAGCTATCCCAACCTGTTCGACGCGCACCCGCCGTTCCAGATCGACGGCAATTTGGGCGGCACTGCCGGCATCACCGAGATGCTGCTGCAAAGCTGGGGCGGGTCGATCTTCCTGCTGCCGGCCTTGCCGAAGGAATGGCAGGACGGTGCCGTGCATGGCCTGAAAGTGCGCGGCGCTGCGGGTGTCGATCTTTCGTGGAAGCGCGGCAAGCTCGCGGAGGCTTTGTTGAGCAGCGAGCGTGGCGGGAAATACAACGTTGTCCTGGGCGACCAGGCTCTGGATATCGAATTGCAAGCCGGGCAGTCGGTTCGACTGGGCCTGCGCGACAACACGCTGGTGAAAGTATGAAGCTGCAACTGTCTTGTAGATCCGCGCTTGCCCGGAAGCCATTGCCTTGTAGAGCCGAGCTTGCTCGGCTGCATTTCGCGAATATCAAGGACAGCCGAGCAAGCTCGGCTCTACGACTTTGCGGGAGTTTTGCATGACGCTGGTAGCAGGCATCGATGCGGGTACGCAGAGCATCAAGCTGGTGGTCTACGATGCCGCGCGCAAGCAGGTCGTCGCGACCACCAGTGCGCCGCTTGAATTGATCAGCGGCGACGATGGCAGCCGTGAGCAATTGGCGTCATGGTGGATTGACGGCGTGCGTTCCTGCTTCGCGCAACTGGATGCGGGCACTCGTGCCGCCATCGCCGCCGTTTCGGTATCCGGCCAGCAGCACGGCTTCGTGCCGCTGGACCGCGACGGCAACGTGCTGGCACCGGCCAAGTTGTGGTGCGACACCAGCAGTGCGCGCGAGTGCGATGAGATCATGGATGCGGTCGGCGGCGCGCAGCGCTGCATCGAACTGGCCGGCAATCCCATCCTCGCCGGCTACACCGCCTCCAAGCTGCCATGGACACGCAAGCATCGGCCCGAAGCCTACGCAGCACTGGCGACGATCCTGTTGCCGCACGACTACCTGAACTTCTTCCTCACCGGCGAACGCTTCACCGAGGTTGGCGATGCGTCCGGCACGGGCTGGCTGGACGTGCGTACGCGGCAATGGTCGAAGGAGCTGCTGCACGCCATCGATCCGCAGCGCGATCTCTCGGCTTGCCTGCCGCCGCTGGTGGAGTTGGGCACTACGTTCGCGATACTGCCTGCGGTCGCCGACGATCTGGGCCTGCCACACGACGTGCGCGTCGCGGTTGGTGGCGGCGACAACATGATGGCGGCCATCGGGACCGGCTGCGTGGTGCCGGGCCGTCTGTCGATGAGCCTGGGCACGTCGGGCACCTTGTTCGCCTATTCGGACACGCCGGTAATCGATGTGGGCGGCGCTTGGGCGGCGTTCTGTTCGTCTTCCGGCGGCTGGCTGCCGCTGATATGCACCATGAACTGCACCGTGGCTACCGAAGCCATCGCGGGCCTGTTCAACCTCGACATCGCCGGCGGAGCAGGTGAGGCCATCCTCGCCGCCACCGCACCCGGTGCCGGTGGCCTGGTGCTGTTGCCGTTCTTCAATGGCGAGCGCACGCCCAATCTTCCGGACAGTCGGGCGGCGTTGATGGGCATGGACCTGATCAACAACACGCCGCAGAACCTGTATCGCGCGGCGATGGAAGGCGCGACCTACACCTTGAAGCATGGCTTCGATGCCTTCGCTGCGGCCGGCATGCAGTTCGATTCCATCGTACTGACCGGCGGTGGTGGCAAGAGCGCGGCCTGGCGGCAGATGGTCGCTGATGTATTCGACCTTCCCGTCGAAGTGCCGCTGCAGACCGAAGGCGCGGCCTTCGGTGCGGCCTTGCAGGCGCTGTGGTCACTGCGCCACGAACAAGGCGATGCAGTTGAATTGCCGACCCTGGTGCTGCAGCACGTTGCCACCGATCCCTCGCTCTCCGCACGACCTGATCCCACGCGCGCCGCCGCGTATCGCAGGCACTACGCACGTTTCCTCCAACACCTCGATGCCGTGCGCCCGCTGTACGCGGCGTAGGCACTCCCCAGCACAACACACCGGAAGACAGAACCATGAGCACAAACTACTTCACAGGCGCCAAGGAATACTTCCCCGGCATCGGCCG
>CALCNV010000065.1 GCA_937897645.1 uncultured Lysobacteraceae bacterium | reverse complement strand
ACCTACTTCGAATTCGGCACGCTCGCCGCGCTCTGGCTGTTCCAGCAATCCGATCTCGACCTGGTCGTCCTGGAAGTCGGACTCGGCGGTCGCCTCGACGCCGTCAACATCGTCGACCCCGATGTCGCCGTCATCACCACCGTCGACATTGACCACGTCGACTGGCTGGGCAATGACCGCGAAACCATTGGTCGTGAAAAAGCCGGCATCGCCCGTGCGTGGAAACCGCTGGTGCTGGGCGAGATCGACTCGCCTTCCAGCGTGCTGCGCCATGCTTACGCCATCGGTGCCAACGCCATCCGCCTGGGCAGCGATTTCTTCCATGAACCTGTGGATGCAACGCACTGGCGCTGGCGTGACACCGGGTTTGAAATCGAATTGCCGCTGCCCTTGCTCGCCGCGCCGATACAGCGCGCCAACGCGGCCACTGCCATCGCCGCGTTGCGCGCACTGGATGTCGAGATTCCTTCGTCTGCACTCGCACTGGGCGTGGCTTCGGCGAACGTGCCCGGGCGCCTGCAACACTTCAAGTACCAAGGCGTGCCCGTAATCGTCGACGTGGGCCATAACCCGCAGGCGGCACGTGAATTGGCCGCATGGTTGCGCGCCACGCCAATCGCGGGCCGCACGCTGGGCGTGTTCGCGGCGTTGGCAGACAAGGACGTGGTGGGTGTCGTGACTGCGTTGGAAGATGAAATATCGCACTGGTCGCTGGCCGGGCTGGAAGCGGGTGGTACGCGTGGGCAGGGTGTGGACCAGCTCGCGTCGCAGTTGCAGGATTCCGCCGCCGCACAGGGCACGCGACATGCCACGGTGCGGGAAGCGCTGCAGGCGGCGCACGCGCAGGCAGGCAGTGGCGATCGCGTGCTGGTGTTCGGCTCGTTCCACACCGTCGCCGAGGCGCTGGCGATCCTGCATTCAGGTCAATGACGGTGAAGCCGATGGAGCGCGCCGTATAATCCGCACGGCATTCCCGCCGCGTCGTTTCGTGAGCCCGCATGGATACCGCCCTCAAACAACGCCTGATCGGCGCCGTCGTCCTGGTGGCCCTGGCCGTGATCTTCCTGCCAATGCTGATCAAGGGCCCGGCTCCCGACAGCGGCGTGTCCGACGTGCCGCTTGCGGTTCCGGCAACCCCGGACGGGGAATTTGAAACGCGGGAGTTGCCCTTGGTGACGCCGGGCAATGCCCCCAACGGCGGCGCGGTGGGCTTGGACAGCACGGCTTCGGCACCTGCCACGATTTCAACGCCAAGCGCCAGTGAAGCAATCCCGCTGGGTGCGACACCTGCTGCACCCACGGCGATGCTGCCGGCCACGGTTGCCGCCGGCAACCTGGCGGTGAATTTTGGCGCGTATGCCACGGCGGCCGATGCCGACGCGGTCATCGCACGCCTCAAGCAATCCAAGCTGCCCGCCTTCCGCGAACCCGCCGTCATCAACGGCAAGCAGGCCTACCGCGTGCGCATCGGGCCGTATGTGGATCGTGCCGATGCCGAAGCGGCACGCCTGCAGGCCACGCAGGTGCGCAGCGACGTGAAGGCGCAAGTGGTGACGCTGGATGCGCAGGCTCCCGCTCCAGCTCCTGCTACGCCTTCGGTGGCCCAAGCCACGACGGCCCCCGCAGCAGTCACCACGCAAACGCTTGCGCCTGAACCCGCCAAGCCGGTCGCGGCGAAGCCGGTACCCACCACCTCCACGCCTGCGCCGGCCGCCAAACCCGTGGCCACTGCGCCGAAGCCCGCCGTGCCAACCACCACCGCTGCACCCAAGCCAGCTGCTTCCAATGTCGGTTTTGCAGTGCAGCTGGGTGCGTTCTCGCAGGTGGCGGATGCCAACGCGCTGCGCGACAAACTGCGTGCGAATGGCTTCAGCGCCTTCGTGCAGCAGGTCAAGACCGACAAGGGCACGCTCAGCCGCGTGCGCGTGGGTCCCGTGGCCAGCCGCGCCGATGCCGAAGCGCTGAAGTCGCAGGTCGCGGCCAAGTCGGGCATCCAGGGCATGGTCAGCGCGCATCCGTAAGCACGGCGCCTCGACCACGCGTGCAAGGGTGGCCACGTGATTGATCTGGTGTTGCTGGTCGTGATCGGTGGATCCACCGTGCTCGGACTGCTGCGCGGTTTCGTCGGCACCCTGGTATCCACGATTGCCTGGCTGCTGTCGGGCTGGGTCGCGTTCCGTTTTGGTGAGCAGGCTGCATTCTGGTTCTCAGACGACGGGGTGCCGTCGCCATCGGAACTGATGGGCGGTTACGCGGCCACCTTCATGGTGGTGATGGTGGGCGTGACCCTGGTCGGCATGCTGATCAAGTCGATGGTGAAGTCCGTAGGGCTGTCCGGCGTGGATCGCATGCTGGGCATGGGCCTGGGCGTGCTGCGCGGCGCTTTCCTGGGCTGCCTGCTGGTGCTGTTGATGGGCTTCACGTCCATGCCCTCCGAACCGTCCTGGAAGCAATCCCAGATCCTGCCCTTGCTGGTTCCGGGTGCGGAATGGATGCACGGACAGTTGCCGGACTGGTCTGTTCCCGAAACCGATCCGCTCAACGCGCCCGCGACAGGCGATAATGGCGAGGTGGATGGCCTGCCGACGCCGCTGCTGGAAGGCGCGGTACTGCAGGTGATCAATTCGGCCAAGGACAGATTGCCTTCGCAGGGACCGGAAAGTGCCGGGCCCGCAGGTGATCATCCGGAAAACATAGAACCCGCCGGGCAGGAGCCCGCGGACCGTGCATCGGCAGGGCAAGCGCCGGCGGACGCCGATACAGGGACGCATCGCACCACTGGCAAGTCCCGGCCCAAGTCGCAATAAACAAGCGGAGTACGCAAACCATGTGCGGCATTGTCGGAATCGTTGGCAACCAGAACGTTGCCGGCCAGCTCTATGACGGCCTGACGGTCCTGCAGCATCGCGGGCAGGACGCGGCGGGCATCGCCACCGCCGATGGCACGCGCCTGCGCCTGCACAAGGACAACGGCCTGGTGCGCGACGTGTTCAATCCCAAGGCGATGAGCCTGCTGGAAGGTCGCGTCGGCATCGCCCATTGCCGTTATCCCACCGCGGGGTCGGAAGGCCTGGACGAAGCCCAGCCGTTCTATGTGAATTCGCCCTACGGCATCGCCTTGGCGCACAACGGCAACCTGATCAACACCGAAGCGCTGCGCCAGGACGTATTCGCGGAAGACCGCCGCAACATCAACACCGACTCGGACAGCGAAGTGCTGCTCAACGTGTTCGCGCACGAACTGGGCAGCCAGCGCAGCCTGACCCCGGAAGCCGCCATCCGTGCCGTCGCCGGCGTGCACCGTCGCGTCAAGGGTGGCTACGCCGTGGTCAGCGTCGTGCTCGGCCTGGGGCTGGTGGCGTTCCGTGATCCTCACGGCATCCGTCCGCTGGTGCTGGGCAAGCGCGAGCACAACGAAGGCACCGAATATATTGTTGCCTCCGAGTCGGCGGCGCTCGACATCCTCGGCTTCCAGCGCGTGCGCGACGTGCAGCCGGGCGAGGCCATCGTTATCACCGCGCGCGGCGAATTGTTCGCGGAAGTGTGCGCGGAACCGGAACAGCGCGCGCCGTGCATCTTCGAATTCGTGTACTTCGCGCGTCCCGATTCCATGATCGAGAACGTGTCCGTGCACAAGGCGCGCATGCGCATGGGCGTGAAGCTGGGCGAGAAGATCCTGCGCCTGCGCCCCGATCACGACATCGACACCATCATCCCCATCCCGGACACCTCGCGCGACGCCGCGCTGGAAATGTCCAACGTGCTGGGCGTGAAGTACCGCGAAGGCTTCATCAAGAACCGCTACGTAGGCCGCACCTTCATCATGCCGGGGCAGGGCGAACGGGTTAAATCCGTGCGTCGCAAGCTCAATCCCATCCCGCTGGAGTTCCGCAACCGCGTGGTACTGCTGGTCGACGATTCCATCGTGCGCGGCACCACCAGCCAGCAGATCGTGCAGATGGCGCGCGACGCCGGTGCGCGCAAGGTGTATCTGGCATCCGCGGCGCCGCCGGTGCGCTTCCCCAACATCTATGGCATCGACATGCCGGCGGTGGACGAACTGGTGGCGCACGACCGCAGCGTCGAGGAGATCCAGAAATTCCTGGGTTGCGACTGGCTGATCTACCAGGACCTGGAAGACCTGGAAGCCTCGGTGCGCGAAGGCAACCTGGACCTGGGTTGCTTCGATTCATCGTGCTTCGATGGCAACTACGTCACCGGCATCGAGCCGGGCTACTTCGAGCGCATCGAAGCGCTGCGTTCGGACGAAGCGAAGCGCAAGCGCCGGGTGTCGTGATGCTTCCAGTCGTCATCCCAGCGAACGCTGGGACCCATCTTGATCTTGCGGCTGGAGATCGAGAGCAACGTCAAAATGGATCCCAGCGTTCGCTGGGATGACCTCGCATTACATGACTTCACTATTCGACGCAGCCCGCGCCTGCCTTGACGCAACATCGCCTGATCAGAAAGTCGCGCTGACCCAGCAGTGCGC
The DNA here is from genome assembly GCA_937897645.1 of uncultured Lysobacteraceae bacterium. Lineage (GTDB taxonomy): Bacteria > Pseudomonadota > Gammaproteobacteria > Xanthomonadales > Xanthomonadaceae > Pseudoxanthomonas_A. Next base: position 54,889 of record CALCNV010000065.1, on the reverse strand, counting down.
AGCGGCTTTCGCGCGTGGTGAATTCGCCACGCTTGAGGAGGTCACGTCGCCCCAACCAATCCGCATGCCGGGCCGTCCTGAGTTGCCCCGCCTGGTGCCGGCAAAAGCCCTGCCACAGCGCGGCATCGGCAGTCCCGAAGGCCGTGCTGCCTTCGTGCATGCCATCGCCCACATCGAACTGAATGCCATCGACCTGGCCTGGGATGCCGTGTACCGGTTCCGCGATCTGCCAGGCGACTTCTATGCGGATTGGGTGTCCGTCGCCAATGACGAGTCACGTCATTTCGTCCTGCTGCGCGATCGTTTGCGTGAACTGGGTTTCGACTATGGCGATTTCGATGCCCATAACGGCCTGTGGGAAATGGCGGAGAAGACCGCGCATGACGGCCTTGCGCGCATGGCCCTGGTGCCGCGCGTGCTGGAAGCACGTGGGTTGGACGTGACCCCGGGCATGATCGCCAAGCTGCGCAACCTGGGCGACAGCGTGACCGTGGAAATCCTGGAATTGATCCTGCGCGAAGAAGTAACGCATGTCGCTGCGGGTTCGCACTGGTTCCGCTGGTATTGCGAGCGTGCCGGCGTGGAACCACGCACCACGTTCCGCGAGCTGCTGGCGAAGTATGCGGGCCCCACCTTACGTGGTCCGTTCAACCACCACGCACGCTTGCTGGCCGGATTCGACCAGGAAGAGATCGATGCGCTGGAGCAGCTTTCAAGCAAAGTGCATGACGCGCCTGTAGGAGCGACGTAAGTCGCGAAAGACGTTTGGTCTGAAACTTTCCTGGCTTCGCGACTTACGTCGCTCCTACGACAATCACGCCGGCAATGCTTCCAAACTCATGCCGCCTGCATCCACGCGCAGCACCGAGCCTTGCGTGTACCAGTCGCCCAGTACGATACGCGTACAGTTCCTGCCGGCGATTTGCAGGTGGTGTTGCGCAGGGCGGTGGGTATGGCCGTGGATCATGGTGTCGATGCCGAAGCGAGTGAACGTGGCTTCCACCGCAGCGGGGGTGACATCGGTGACGGTTTCAAATTGTGCGTTGTCGCTGTGCTTCATCCCGCTTTGGTGCGCTTGGCTTGCCGCGCGCGCCTGCGCGGCGAATGCCAGTCTTGCTTGCAAGGGTTGCGCAAGGAACTGGGCCTGCCAGGCCGGGTTGCGGGTCTGGGCCCGGAATGCCTGGTACGCGATGTCGGCGGTGCAGAGCAGGTCGCCGTGCATCAGCAACACGGGTTTGCCATACAGCATCACCACGGCGGGGTCGGGCAGGATGCGGACGCCGGCGCGTCCCGCATAGTCATTGCCGAGCAGGAAATCGCGGTTGCCGCGGATAAAGGTCACCGGTACCCCGGATGCCACCACATCGGCCAGTGCCGACGCCACGAAGGCACCCACTTCGGAGGGATCGTCATCGCCCACCCAGGCTTCGAACAGGTCGCCGAGGATGTAGAGCGCGTCGGCAGAGCGGGCTTCGCGCTGCAGGAATTCGCCGAACAGGCGCGTGATCGCGGGGCGACTGGCGTCGAGGTGCAGGTCGGAAATGAAGAGGGTGGTCATGGACTAATTGTAGAGGCTGACCCGTGTGGTAGGGGCTTCAGCCCCGACGCTCCTGTTTTGGCGGAGGATCAGGAGCGTCGGGGCTGAAGCCCCTCCCACAGGTTAAAATTGCCTGATCACGAAATCCGGACTTGCCATGACCTGCCGCACCCGCTTCGCCCCCAGCCCCACCGGTTACCTGCACATTGGCGGCGCACGCACCGCGCTGTACTGCTGGCTGGAGGCGCGCCACCGCGGCGGCGACTTCATCCTGCGCATCGAGGACACCGACCAGGAGCGCAGCACCCAGGGCGCGATCGACGCGATCCTCGACGCCATGGAGTGGCTTGGGCTGGACTACGACGAGGGCCCGATCTACCAGACCCAGCGTCTGGATCGCTACCGTGAAGTCGCCGAGCAGCTCGTTGCCGCCGGCAAGGCGTACTACGCCTATGAAACCAAGGACGAACTCGAAGCCATCCGCAACGCCGCACAGGCGGCAGGCGACAAGCCGCGCTACGACGGACGTGCACGCGACCTGGATCTCGGATTCCGCGAGGATCCGAACCGCGTGATCCGTTTCAAGAACCCCCAGAGCGGCAGCGTGGTGTTCGAGGATCGTATCAAGGGCCGCATCGAGATCAGCAACAGTGAGTTGGACGATCTGGTGATCTTCCGTTCCGATGGCTATCCCACCTACAACTTCGCCGTGGTGGTGGATGACATCGACATGGGCATCACCGACGTGATCCGCGGCGACGACCACATCAACAACACGCCGCGCCAGATCAATATCTACGAAGCACTGGGCGTGCCGGTGCCGCTGTTCTCGCACATGCCGATGATCCTGGACCCGGAAGGCGCCAAGCTGTCCAAGCGCACCGGCGCCGCCGACGTGATGCAGTACAAGGACGCCGGCTACCTGCCGCATGCGCTGATCAACTACCTGGCGCGGCTGGGCTGGTCGCATGGCGACCAGGAACTCTTCAGTCGCGAAGAACTGATCCAGTTGTTCTCGGTGGAAGACGTAAACTCCAAGGCCGCTCGCTTGGATATGGACAAACTGGGCTGGGTGAACCAGCACTACCTGAAGACGGATGATCCGGCGACCATCGCGCCGCAGTTGGATGACCAGTTGCACAAGCTCGGGCTGGATACCGCGAATGGTCCGGCCTCCATCGATGTCGTCATCGCCTTGCGTGATCGCGTGCATACGCTGAAGGAAATGGCGGAGCGTGCCGTGGTCTGGTACCAGCCACTGCAAACCTACGATGAAGTCGCGGTCGCCAAGCATTTGACCGCCGCTGCGTCCGCGCCCTTGACTGCGGCGCGTGAGCATCTCGCCACGGCGTTGGAATGGACGGTCGAATCCGTGTCCAAGGCCCTGCATGACGCAGCAGCCGCATTGAGCCTGGGCATGGGCAAGGTCGCCCAGCCGCTGCGCGTGGCCATCACCGGCACGCAGGTCAGCCCGGATATTTCCCAGACCGTGTACCTGGCTGGACGCGAGCAGGCCTTGAAACGCATCGATGCCGCACTCATCAAGTTGCCAGCGGACGCATAATCCAAAGCCATGGCCCAGAAGCATTCCTGCACCGATCCCAAGCACCACGTCGACGACGCCCTTGGCTTCGTGATGGCGGTGGAGCATGCCTGCCAGGAACGTGGCCTGCGCTTGACCCCGATCCGCGCACGCGTGCTGGAATTGATCGCTGCCGCCGGGAAACCGGTGAAGGCCTATGAATTGCTGGAGCTGGTGCGCGCGCAGAAGGGCGTGGGTGCCGATGCGCCGCCGACGGTGTACCGCGCACTGGATTTCCTGATGGCCAACGGTTTCGTGCACAAGCTGGAATCAGTGAACGCCTTCGTTGCCTGCCATCATCCGAACAGCGACCAGCATTCGGTCCCGTTCCTGATCTGCGACCGTTGCCACAGCGCGGTGGAACTGGAAGATCGCGACGTGGTCACCCAACTCGAAGCGCGCGCCAAGGCCCTTGGTTTCCAGCCGCAAGCGCAAACCCTGGAAGTACATGGCCTGTGCGCGCGTTGCGCCGCATAGCAGCGGTGCAGGAGCGCTGTAGGAACCCTGTAGGAGCGACGTAAGTCGCGATGAAGCTTTACATGTAGGGCTCCATCGCGACTTACGTCGCTCCGACGTCGCTCCCACAATCTTACGCAGTCGCCAAGCGCGGCGATTTTTCGCGGATGGGCAGGTTCGCCACCGCCGCAATCAGCGCCAGCGCGATGTCCGCGTACCACATCCAGGTGTAGTCACCGAGCCTCTCGATGGCCACGCCGCCCAGCCACGCGCCGAAGAATGCGCCGGTCTGGTGCGAGAGCAGGGTGAGGCCGAACAGCGTTCCCAGGTAGCGCGGGCCGAACAGTTTTCCAACCAGTCCTGCGGTCGGCGGCACCGTAGCCAGCCACGTAAAGCCAAGGGCTGCGGCGAAGATGTAGAAGGTGAGTGGCGTTGGCGGCGCCAGCAGGTAGATCACGATCATCAGTGCGCGACTCGCGTACATCACCGCAAGGATCATCTTCATGCGGTAGTGCTGCCCCAGTGCGCCTGCCACCAGGCTGCCCGCCACGTTGAACAGGCCGATCAGCGCAATGGAAATGCCGGCCACGCCGGGCTGCAGTCCGCACAGCGCGATTTCGCCGGGAAGGTGCGTGACCAGGAAGGCGATGTGGAAGCCGCAGGTAAAGAATCCAAGGTGCAGCATCCAGTAGCTGCGATCGCGCAATGCGATGTGCAATTGCTGGCGAAGCGTGATCTCGTCGCCATCTGCAACGGTGGCTCCGGTTGCGGACGCCGGCTTCGGCCTGCGCCGCAATGGCCAGGCCAATGGCAAGGTCAGCAGCGAGGCCGCAGCCAGTCCGTACATCGCCGTCGCCCAGCCTGCCGCCGTGATGGTCAGTTGTACCAGCGGTGCGAATACGAACTGTCCCAGCGATCCACCCGCATTGATGAAACCAGCGGCGAACGAACGTTTTTCCGGCGCAAGCTGTTGCGCGGTGGCGCCGATCAGGATCGAGAAGCTGCCCGCGCCCGCACCGGCTGCGGTCAGCAGCCCAAGCGTGAACATCAAGCCCAGTTGCGATGACATGAAGGGCGTCAGCGCAAGGCCTGTAGACAGCATCAGTCCACCCATGATCAACACCCCGGTGGAGCCCCGCTTGTCGGCAATCGCGCCGAACACGGGCTGTACTGCGCCCCATACGAACTGGCCGATGGCCAGCGCCAGGCTGATCGCCGCGATGCCGACGCCGGTGCTTTCGTGGATGGGCGCGATAAACAGGCCCGTGGTCTGGCGTGCGCCCATGGTGATCATCAGCATGGCGGCTGCGGTCAGCAACAAGCCCCAGTGCAGAGTGGGTGCATGATGCAGTTTAGGGGCGTCCGTCATGCCGGTTCTCCATCCATGCCACGCAGCGCCACGGCCAGTGTGTCCAGGTCATCGCGCAGGCGCGCCGTGGCAGCAGTGCCGAACAGGGATTCGATGTGCGCTTGTGCCCGCTGCCAATGCGGCTTTGCACTCTCAATGCGCTTGCGTCCGCGTGCAGTGATAGAGACAACGCGTTGCCGTGCGTCATCGCCGCGCGCTTCCTGCAGCCATCCGGCGTCCAGCAGCGGGCGCAGGTTGCGTGTGAGGGTAGTGCGCTCCATGCCCAGCAGGTCCGCCAGTTCACCCAGCAGCCGCGGACCACTTTGCGCATGGCGCAGGATCGAGTATTCGTTGAGGCTGAGGTCGACGGCTGCCAGTTCACGGTCATAGACCTGCGATACCTGGCGGGCCGCGCGACGAAGCTGGAAACAGGTGCAACTGCTGGTGCGAAGGGTCGCCATTCGACATTTCCAGGATGTTTCCGGAAATATACATGCATATGCACTTATATGCGCAAAGGAATGGCCGCTCGCGGGCGGCCATCCCGTGCATGGCGTCAGAAGTAGGCGCGCAGCCCGAATGCCACGCCGCGTCCTGGCAGCGGCGCGAAGTCGCGCAACAGCGAAGTGTGGGGGCGCACGTCTTCGTTGGTCAGGTTATTGCCGTCCAGGAACACTTCCCAGCTGTTGGTCTCGCTGCGGTCCCAGCGGTAGGCGAGATGGGCATTGACCAGCGTGTAGCCGGCGCTGGTCTCTTCATTCTCGGCCACTCGGTCCTGCTTGCTATAGCGGATCGCACCCAGCGAGGCGCGCCAGCCATCCAACGACCAATTCACGTCGGCACCAAAGCGTCCCGGTGCGATGCGCGGCAGGTTGCCGCCATTGGGTAGTTCGACTTCGTAGTGGTGGCCGTGGTCGCCGTGCGGAACTTCGAATTCCACGGTGCGCGTGCCGCTACCGTCGAGTTTTGCGCGCACGTAGTCGCCGAACACGCGCAGGTCCCATGCACCGGCACTTGAGTCAGCCAGGTGGAAGATGGCCTCGGCTTCCGCGCCGGTGAAGCTGGCATCGTCCTGCGCCCATAGCCTGACCGGTAGTTCATCCTCTTCAATGCCGGTGTCGGCCAGGTAGATGAAGTCCTTGAAGTTGGTCCTGTACACCGCGAACTTCAGGTCGACGAAATCCATGTGTGCGTGCAGGCCGATTTCGCCGCGCAGGGCACGTTCCTTGCCCAGGTTTTCATCGCCGATCTCGAGAGAGCGCGTGGCGATGTGTGCTCCCGCGGCGAACAGCTCTTCGGTGGTCGGGGCGCGTTCGGAATGGTCCAGGCCGAAGCGCACGTCGAAGTCCGGGTTGAGATGCCAGATCGCTGCCGACGAGAGACTGGTGATGTTGAATTGCCTGGACCCGTGGTCTTGAGGGTCAATCTCGACCCGGTCGTGGCGCGCGCCCAGTTCCAGCTTGAGGGACGAAAAATCTTTCTCCTGGATCACGAACAAGCCAAGGTTCGAAGTGCTGGTGGACGGCACGAACGCTTCTTCGCCGATCGCGGCAAAATCCGTATCGCCGAACTGCAGTCCGGTGGCGCCGCGCCAGCCGCTCCATTCTTTCTGCACCGCTTCCAGGCGTCCCTCGATTCCCTTGTTGGTGAAGCGGGTCGCTGGCGTACCACCCTCTATCTCGACGTGCTCGTAATCAGTATGCGCGGCACGCAGGTTGAGGCTCTTGAGAAAGGAGAGCGGGTCGTAGATACCGGCCTTCAGGTCGATGCGGTTCTGTGCCAAGTCGATGCGCACGCTGCCTTCTTCTTCGTGCTCATGCTCGTGGTCTTCTTCCCCTTCACCTTCATGGTCGTGCTCGTCGGCGTGCGCGTGCGCGCCGTCCGGTATGCCGTAATTGCTGCGGTAGGTGTTGACCGACACGCCGAAGAAGCCCTGCTCACCCAACCAGGTCGCCCCCAGCGCGCCGGCGCGGGTCTTGAGCGAGCTGTTGTTGAGGCGACCGGCTATCTGCTCTTCTTCTTGGTGCTCTTCGTGTTCTTCCTCTTCATGGTCCTCATGCTCGAGGATCGCTACGCCCGGGATGTCGTAATCGCCCGTGTTGCGCACCAGGCCATCGACATGGATCACCCAGTTGCCATTGACGCCATCCAGGCGAAACATGCCCGTGCGTTCGTCATTCACGGTATTGCCACGCAATTCGGCGCGGCCACTCAGGGGTGTTTCGGGAATGCTGTCGGCCAGTCGACCGTCCACCACGTTGACCGCGCCGCCGATGGCGCCGCTGCCGAAGAGCAGGGTGCCCGGGCCTTTCAGTACTTCGATCTGGTCGGCGAGGAAGGGCTCAATGCCGACGGCGTGGTCCGCGCTGACGGTGGAGGCATCCAGCGAACCAATGCCGCCGGACAGCACCTGCACGCGCGGGCCTTCCTGGCCGCGGATGATCGGGCGGCCGACGCCTGGCCCGAAGTAGGTGGTCTGCACGCCCGGGATGCGGGACACCGTGTCGCCGAGCGTGGCGGACTTGTTGCGGTCCAGCGCGTCGCCGTATAGGACTTCAACCGGATGCGCCAGGGCTTCGGCGCTATTGCCCAGCGGATTGGCCGTGACCACCACGGCATCCAGGTCGGTCGCGGCCGGCGTTTCAGTGGTCGTCTCGGCGGCTGAAGCCGTCGAGGCGAGGATGGCGATGGCCAGGGCACTGGCGAGGGCATGGCGGGCGGGCGCAGCGGGTTTCCAGAACGTCATTGGGGGGCCACTTGGAGGATGTTTGACAATGTTATAATATACCAATATTGATTCAACGCCTCCCCCGAAAGTCATACTGATGCCCATGAGCTCCCCCCTCCGCCAACTGCTTGATCGTTTTGGCGCCACCGGATCCATGATCTGCGCGGTGCATTGCGCGCTCACGCCCGTGCTGCTGGCGGCGATCCCGTCCTTGGGGTTGTCGGTATGGATGGGTCGCGGCTTCGAAGTTGGCTTCGTGATCTTCGTAAGCGTGGTAGGGCTTTTCAGCCTGCTCTGGGGCTACCGGCGGCACCGTGCGTTCCGCGCCCTGGGCCTGCTGCTGGTCGGCCTGGCAGTCTTGTGGGCGGGCATCCTGTACCCGCCGCTGCACGAATCCGTGCTGGCCCACGCCATCACCATGACCTTGGGCGGGGCATTGGTGGCCTTCGCCCATGTCATCAACCTGCGGCTCAACCACTGGCATGTGCACGACGCCAGCTGTGCGCATTGAGGCCTGCGTGGTAGGCTTTGCGGCCTCGCGCGCGGCGCATTTAGAAGAATCAGGAGCAAACCATGGGCAAAGGTGATCGCAGGACTGCCAAGGGCAAGCGCAGCATTGCCAGCTACGGCAACGCACGTACGCACGTTTCTAAAGTTGCTGTTGGCCCGGCCGCGCCTGTCGCGAAGAAGACCGTGACCAAGGCCGCGGCACCGGCCAAGAAGGCCGTGGCCAAGAAGACGGTGGCGAAAGCCGGCTGATCGGTTTAACCCGGTCATGCATCAAACGCGACGCCTGGCGTCGCGTTTTTGTTTGTGCGGTCAGCGAATTCTGTTTCCGCCGGAATAGGACGCTTCCAGCAGGTCGCCGTCCAGCCAGTAGGCCAGCTCCGCAGGCTCGCGGATACGCCACAGCGCCAGATCGGCGCGCATGCCCACGCGCAGCACGCCGCGATCTTCCAGTCCAAGCGCTTTCGCCGCGTTGAGCGTGGCACCACGCAGTGCTTCTTCGGGCGTCAGTCGGAAATGCGTGCAGGCCAACGACATCGCCATGCGCAGCGACTGCAGCGGTGAAGTGCCCGGATTGCAATCCGTCGCTACGGCCATGGGCACGCCGTGCTGGCGGAATGCGTCGAGAGGTGGCAACTTTGTTTCGCGCAGGCAATGGAACGCTCCAGGCAGCAGCACCGCCACGGTGCCGGCCGCGGCCATGGCACGCACGCCGGCATCCGATGTGTGCTCCACATGGTCGGCAGATAGTCCGCCGAATTCCGCCACCAGCGCCGCACCTTCACCGTCACTCAACTGGTCGGCATGCAGCTTGACCGGCAGGCCGAGCCTTTTTGCGCATTCAAACACGCGCCGCGTCTGTGCCGACGTGAAGCCGATGCGCTCGCAGAAGGCATCCACCGCGTCCACCAGCCCTTCGCCATGCAGCCGCGGCAACCAGTCGCACACCGCGTCGATATAGTCATCGGCGCGTCCCGCGAACTCAGGCGGCAACGCATGAGCGCCCAGGAACGTGGTGCGCACGCTGATGCCCAGCGTTTCACCGATACGCCGCGCCGCGCGCAGCATCTTGCGTTCGTTGTCGAAATCCAGCCCGTAGCCCGATTTTATTTCCAGCGTGGTGACGCCTTCGGCGACCAGCGCGCGCGCGCGCGGCAACGAGTACTCCAGCAGTTCGTCCTCGCTGGCCGCACGCGTGGCGCGCACGGTCGAAACGATGCCGCCACCGCTGCGTGCGATGTCTTCGTAACTCACGCCTTGCAGGCGTTGTTCGAATTCAGCCGCGCGGTTGCTCGCGAACACCACATGGGTATGGCAATCGACCAGTGCTGGCGTGACGCAATGGCCGCGTGCATCGATGACCTGTGCAGCAAGTCGCGACGGTTCATCCGGGAGTGCATCGGCCGGGCCGACGTAAGCCAACACGCCGCCGCGCCAGGCCGCCGCGCCATCATCGATCACGCCATAGCCTGTCGCCGTGTCCAGCGTCACCAGCCGCGCGTTCAGCAGCAGGCCGTCCCAGCGCGGCATGCCTGCGGGATCAGTCACCACCGCCGCCTCCATCGCCGCCACCTGCGTCACCCCCACCCGAGTCGGTGCCCTGGTCATACTCATCCGATCCGTGCGCACCCGCGTCGCCTCCGCCATCACTGCCATCCCGTCGCTTGCCATCGCTGCGTTGCGCCTTCAAGCCCATGAATACGACGAACATGGCAATGGCGACGGCCAGCAGCGAAATCATCACGGCGATCATGGGCGTGTCTTCCAAGGGATGAAGCGGTAGCCTAACGCACCCAGCACTTCGGCCGACAGCATGGACCAGCCCACCCACAGCCCAGCCGCCTCGACTCCGCTGGCGCTGCAGACCGCGGCCGGCTGGCGCGTACCCGGCATTCCCAACCTGCATTCGCATGCCTTCCAGCGGGCAATGGCGGGTCTTGCAGAATGCCAGACGCATCCCGAAGACAGTTTCTGGACCTGGCGCGAAACCATGTACCGCTTCGCCGCGCGCATGACGCCCGACAGCACCTACGCCGTGGCCACGCAGCTGTATGTGGAGATGCTGGAGGCCGGCTACACCAGTGTGTGCGAATTCCATTACCTGCACCATGCGCCCGATGGTCGTCCGTACGACGATCCGGCCGCGATGTCGCGCGCATTGATCGCCGCGGCGCGCGACACCGGCATCCGCATGACCCTGTTGCCGGTGCTGTACATGACCGGTGGCTTCGATGGGCGCGCATTGTCCGTGCGCCAGCAACGCTTTGGCCACGGGGTCGATGCCTTCCTGCGCCTGCTCGACACCCTGCGGAGCGAGGAAGACGAACAGCTGCGCATCGGTTGTGCGTTCCACAGCCTGCGAGCGGTGCCTGAGGCGGCGATGCGCGAAGTGCTCGCCGTATTGCCTGCTAACTCGCCGCTGCATATCCACATCGCTGAGCAGATCGGCGAGGTGCAGGACTGCGTGTCGCTGCGCGGCGCACGCCCGGTGGAATGGCTGCAGCGGAGTTTCGAGGTGGATGCGCGCTGGACGCTGGTGCATGCCACCCACCTGACGCCGGCGGAGACGGCGCAACTCGCACGCAGCGGCGCCACGGTCGCGATATGTCCGACTACCGAGGCCAACCTGGGCGATGGCCTGTTCCCGCTCCGCAGTCACCTCGATGCAGGGGGTGCCTGGGGCATCGGCTCGGACTCGCATATCTCGGTGTCGCCGGTGGAAGAACTGCGCTGGCTGGAATACGGCCAGCGCCTGGTCACACGCCATCGCAACATCGCCGTAAGCCGTGAATCCAGCAGCGTGGGGGAAACCCTGCTGCGCGGTGCAGTGGCGAGTGCGCAACACGCTACGGGACAGATTGGGGATGACTATGTCGTGCTGGATGCGGAAACGCCGATCTTGGCTGGGGCGAAAGCGGATGACGTAATTGATCGCTGGGTGTTCAGCGGCAATCGCACTGCGGTGCGTGAGGTGGTCGTGGGCGGCAAGTGCGTGGTGTCCGAAGGGTGCCATGGCGACCGCGATTCGATTTCAGCACGCTATCGGAAGACCCTTCAAGCCTTGCTCGCCGATTGATGTTGGGTAGAGCCGAGCTTGCTCGGCTGCTCTAGATTTCGCGACAAGTAGTGCCGAGCAAGCTCGGCACTACGACAGCCATGAAACAACGTGGGAGCGACGTAAGTCGCGATGAGGCCTTCCTTGGAAAGCTTCATCGCGACTTACGTCGCTCCCACATGCGTCGCTCCTACAAGGACAGGGCACCCCTACGCGCTCGTGAACAGATCGGTGGCGGGTGGCAGCGCGTCTTCGAGTTGCAGCAGGAATTGCTTGGTGGCCAGGCCGCCGCCGAAACCCGTCAGCGATCCATCTGCGCCGATGACGCGATGGCAGGGCAGTACGATCGGCAGCGGATTGCGCCCGTTGGCTGCGCCCACTGCACGCATCGCGGTGGGTTTACCCACGCGCTGCGCGAGTTGGGCGTAACTGATGGTTTGACCGTATGGAATCGTGGCCAGGGTGTGCCAGACCTCCTTCTGGAACTCGGTACCTGCAGGGGCCAAAGGCAGATCGAATTCCTTGCGTGATCCGGTGAAATATTCGTCCAATTGCACGCGCGTTGCTTCGAGTATTGGATTGGTGCCTTCCAGCCAGTCCGCCAGGCGTGACATCGGGTGGCGAGGCGTGTGGAATTCGATCAGGTGCAGGCCATTTTCATCGGCCGCAAGCAGCAAGGGGTCGACTGGGCTTTCGATGTATTGGTAATGGATCATTTAACCCTCGCATCAGTGGAAAAACAGAAGCCGTCATTCCCGCGAAGGCGGGAACCCAAGGACTTTGCTGGTGACTTCTTATAGCCCAAAGGCGGAAGTCCCTGGGTTCCCGCCTTCACGGGAATGACGGCTCTGGATTTCATGCGGCACATCATCTCTATTTTTTCCCGGTAACAGGCTTCGTGCTACGCATCGAATCCTTCCACAACTGCATCACCGCATACGCGCGCCACGGTCGCCATGCCTCGGCGCGTGCCGTGAGTGCCTTGGCGGTCATGCGCGTGCCGTCGGTCGGCACGGCGTTCTGCAGGACCAGGTCATCCGCAGGAAAGGCATCCGGATGCCCCAATGCACGCATGGCGATGTAGTTCGCGGTCCATGGGCCGATGCCGGGCAGGGCGACCCAGCAGGCGACGAAATCCTCGAGCGTGCGTTCGCTACGGAAATCCACGCGCCCGTCCAGCACCGCGCGTGCGACCGTGCGCACCGTGTCGGCACGCGTGCGGGTCAGGCCGATGCGGCTGAGGTCGGCATCGGCCAGTGCTTCGGGTGTCGGGAAAAGATGCAGCAGCCCGTCCGCGAAACCCGCCGGCAGGGCCTCGCCGAATTCCTGCGCCAGCCTTGCCGTGAACGTGCGCGCCGCGGCCACGCTGACCTGCTGGCCGATGATGGCGCGCATGGCGATCTCGAAGCCGTCCCAGCCGCTGGGCAGGCGCAGTCCGGGGCGCTTCTTCAGCAGTGGACGCAGCCGCGCATCAACCGACAATGCCGAAGCGATGGCATGGGGATCGGCATCCAGGTCGAACATGCGCCGCAGCCGATTCACGACCTGCAGCAACTGCGCGGAAGGTATGCCGCGCACTTCCAGTTTCAGCGCGTGCTCTGCGTTCGGCCACGCACTGACCCGCAACCAGCCGGGTGACGCTGCGAGGCCTGCGACGCGCGCATAACTTCCCTCGTCCACGTATTCAACGCCCGGCAAGGCGCGCCCACGCAGGAAGTCCAGCATCGCGGTGAAGTCATACGGCGGTCGATAGCCCAGCCGCAGCGCCAGCACGCCTTCCTGCGCGGCCGTGGGCAGTCGGCGCAGGTCGCGCGGTGCCATCCGGTACGCTTCGAGGAAGGTCGCGTTGAAGCGCCGCAAACTGCCAAAGCCCGCAGCCAGTGCGACATCAGTGATGGGCAACGCGGTTTCAGTCAGCAATTGCTTGGCGAACAGCAGGCGTCGCGTGCCATGCACGCCTATGGGTGCAACGCCCAAGCGATCGACGAACAGGCGGCGCAACTGGCGCTCGCCGATATCCACGCGTTCCGCCAAGGCCGACAGCGGTTGTTCGGCCAGCATGCCCTGGTCGATCAATTTCAAGGCGCGCGCCACCACGGCATCGCCGCGTCGCCATGCGCCGTCGCCCGGCGAGAGTTCGGGCCGGCAGCGCAGGCAGGGCCGGAAGCCCGCGGCTTCCGCGGCGGCGGCATTACCGTAGTACGTGATGTTGGAAGGCTTGGGTGCCGGTGCCGGGCACACCGGGCGGCAATAGATGCCGGTGCTTTTTACTGCAGTGAAGAACAATCCGTCGAAGCGCGCGTCGCGGCTCAGGCGTGCCTGTTCGCAGACCTGCAGCTCGGGCAGGGAAGGGGTGTTCTGGTCAGCCATGCAGGCAGGCTAGCACCGGAGAACCGGGATGACTCGCCGTTTTCGGACATCAATGCTTCGGGGCCGCGCCCGGCTCCAGCACGCGGTCGAATGTTTCCAGCCTGCCGTCATTCGGAGCAGGCGCGATACCCAGCAGATGGGCCAGCAGCGGGTACACATCCACGTTGTCGAAGGCCGGCAGCGTGGCGCCATCGCGGAACGCAGGCCCGCTGGCTATGAACACAGCACGCATCTGCGGCTCTTCCGGCGCGAAGCCGTGCTCACCCTTCACTGCCTGCTGGGCGGGATGGCGGCGCAACATCACCCTCCAGCCGGTATCGGCCTGGCAGACGATCGGCGGGATGCGCGGACTGCTGCCGAATTTCCATTGCACGGGCATCTCGCCCTTGCGCCAGCAGGCGTAATGGTCGTGCCGACCCAGCAGCGCGGCTTCCACTTCTGCCGTGTTGCCTGCCTTGGGCGCCACGCCGGTGATCTGCCCCCACCAGCTCACGTCGTACAGCGACGGATCCACGCGGTCGTCCAGGTAGTGCACGTCTTCCGCGCGTACGTCCGACATGCCGTGGTCGGACAACACGATCACGTTGCTGCCTTCGCGCAGTCCGCGCGCTTCCAGTCCTGCAAGCAACGTGGCCAGTGCATCGTCGATCGCGTGCAACGCGGCCTTGGACTCGGCGGAAAATGTACTGGTCGCATGCGCGGCCACGTCGAACTGATCGAAATACAGCGTCACCAGTCGCGGTCGTTCGGCGATTGGCAAATCCAGCCATGCCAGTACCTGCTGCACGCGTTCACCCGGACTGAGGTTGCGGTCGAACTTGCGCCAGTAGCGCGGACGCTGGCCGGCGATTTCCGCTTCCGATCCCGGCCAGAACATGGTGGCGCTGGCAATGCCGGCTTTTTCCGCGCCACTCCAGATCGGCTCGCCCTGCCAGAAGCGACCGTCGCGTGCGGATCCTTCCTTGGACATGAAGACGCCCAGTTGCGGATCACGGAAATTGTTGTGGACGATGCCGTGGCGGTCGGGCCGCAGGCCGGTCACCAGGGTGTAGTGGTTGGGGAAGGTGAGGGTGGGGTAGGACGGGTTCATCCACCCGGCATGCATGCCGCTTTTTGCCAGGGCGTCCACCGTCGGCAGGGCTCCGCTGCCGACCAGGTCGGCACGCAGTCCGTCTATCGAAACCAAGAGCAGGGGTGAAGGTGCGGGAACGACTTGGGGCGACGTAGTGACGCAGCCTGCCAGCAACAGCAGGGTGGCCAGCCACGCAGCCCTGACGAATGGCAGGCGCATGGGCGATCTTGCAGGGTTTGAATGGGCCAAGCTTGGCAGACTCCGGGGTATCGCGCATGACACACTTTCGTCGTATCGCCGTGGTGGTGTTGCTGGCACCGCTCGCGGGTATCCATGCCGGTGAAGCGGCCGGCTCCCCGCGTTGCGAAGTCTGGCAGCGCGAAACCAGCTTCGCCCAATCCGTGGCCGACCATGATGGCGCTGCCTTCGCAGAGCACCTGCATCCACAGGCTGCGTTCGGCGTGGGGCGCAAACCCACGGTCGGTCGCGATGCCATCGTGCGCGAATGGCAGGGCATCATCGACGGCAGCGCGCTGCTGCTGGAGTGGTATCCAGACCTAGTGACCGTCGGTGGTGATGGCAAGACCGCTTATTCCAGCGGTCCTTCGCTGTACGTCGATCCAAAAACCGGGGTTGCGCGCCGGGGTCGTTTCGGTTCGGTCTGGCAGCGCGGTGATGACGGCGCGTGGCGGGTGATCTTCGATGACGGCATCCGTCCCGAGCCTGTGGACGCAGCGGCGGTGCAGGCCTTCAGGGAAGGCAGGGCGCTGGCATGTCCGTCGGACTGACGGCGGCAACAATGGCCAGTGCCCGTGATTTGACAGTGTTCGCCAGCCGGGTGTAGAACAAAGACGGAATCACACAACAGAAGGAGTTGACCCATGAAGCGCCTGGCCCTTGCCGCAATCCTTTCCGGTATCGCTTTCTCCGCCTCCGCGCTGGCACCCGAGTCGGAACCGGCCGCACGTGCCATGAAGACCATCCAGATCATAGAGACGGTCACGACTCCGGATGAAGCGTCTGCTGCCGGGGATCAACAGAACCCTGTGGCGAAGATCGTCAAGAATACGGACGTGTCCTGCGTGCAGCAGACAGGCTCGCGCATCCGTAGCAAGAGCCAGAGCGGCACGTGCAATGGCGAGCAAGGTCGGGTGTACACCCGCGAAAACCTTGGCAGCGGTGGACGCATCAACCTGGCGACGTCACTTCGTACCCTGGATGTGTCCATCCGCTAGGGCTGCGTGCATGCGATACAGGAAGAGCCCGGCAACAGCCGGGTTTTTTTCATGCCAAGCATCGGCTGGTGCTGCGGTGGTATGGCACGACTTCCTGCATGGCATGAAGCTGGATGAGTATCTTTTGATATGTCCTTCCGCGAAGGCGGGATTGAGGGAATAACGGGCACACGGCTGTCGCCGGGTTTTCCATGCCATGCAAGGGGGTGCGGTGGAGGCCGCCTCTCCGCAAGCTCGGACCTGGCGTGTTCATCGGACTGACAGAGGTGTAAACGACGCCCGGCGTGGCAGGTGTCCGCGCGGCAGGATGGGCGTATAACATGATCCCGCCCCCGCCCAGGAGTTGCCCCATGAAGCGCCTAGTCCTTGCCGTAGTCCTTTGCGGCGTCATCTTCGCCGCTGCTGCACAGGCTCCCGTGGCAGAACCTGCAGCCCCGGTTGCCGACAACGCCGCCGTTCCCACTGAAACCCCGGTTGCCCAGGGCGACGACAGCGTCGCTGCCAACCCCAAGCCGGAGGCCAGCAACTGCATCCAGCAGACTGGCTCACGCATCCGCGTGAAGAACCAGGCCGGCAAATGCAACGATGCGCCCGGCAGCGCCTACACCCGTGAAGATATCCGCGGTACCGGCCGTGCCGATCTTGGTGAAGCGCTGCGTACGCTGGATACCTCGGTATTCTGAAAATTACTCGCACGATAAAAAGCGCCCGGCATGTCCGGGCGTTTTTTTATGCGGGTTGCGGCGCAGTGCCGATGATCTTATCGATCCGGAAATTTTTTCTCGGAAGCGCCCCTCTCCCCTTGTGGGAGAGGGTGGCCGACAGGCCGGGAGAGGGGCTGCCGGAGCTAGCCATCAATCGGCTACGGGGTGTATCGAGTGACGTGATCGCACGAGAGAAAGACCACATTCGATGCATTACTAACGCCGGAAGATCACAGGCTCCGGCGACCCCTCTCCCGCCTTCGGCACCCTCTCCCACAAGGGGAGAGGGACGCTCCGACTAGCTTCGCAACCCATCACTTTTGACTGTTTCAACACGCCCCCGCAACACCCACCACATACCGCAGCCCCTGCGTCAGCTGCCACAAAAACCTCGGGTCCGCATACAGCCCCGCCTCGTGACCCAGCCCGGTGTACCACGCACGTCCACCGTCGAACGCGTGGCACCACGCGATGGGATGGTCCCCGCCCATGGTGCCGCCTTCGTAGTCCGATTCCTGCACTGTGGCCAGCACCTGCACGCGTTCGCGCGGATTGGCGCGGTAGTTGTACAGCTCGTCGGTGACGGTCCACGCCGCGGGCGCACCCGGCTGCACACCTTCGAACAGCACCCGCGACGTCTGCAGTCCCGGTGGATGGCTCTGGAACCACGCACCCACCAATTCGCCGTACCACGGCCAGTCGTATTCCGTGTCCGCCGCGGCATGGATGCCCATGAAGCCGCCACCGTTGCGCACGAAGCGTTCCATGGCCGCCTGCTGCGTTGCATCCAGCACGTCGCCGGTGGTGCTGGCGAAGACCACGGCGCGGTAGCGCGACAGGTTGGCGTGGTTGAAATCGGCGGCGTCTTCGGTGGCATCCACGGTCATGCCTTCCTTCCCGCCCAGCCGTTGCAATGCAGCAATCGTGGTGGGAAGTGATTCGTGGCGCCAGCCTGCGGTCTTGGTGAAGACCAGCACGCGGGGGGCTTCGGTGGCATGCATGTGGCCGCTCCAGAGCAGGGAGGTCATCAGGATCAGTGTCGGCAGGAAGCTTGATAGAGGTCGCATGCACGGATTCTGCCACGCGAGGGTCGTGGGAGCGCCGTCCCGGCGTGAGCTCTTCTCTTAGGCAAGAAGGCGTTTCCCCCAAACGCTCGCGCCGGGACGGCGCTCCCACTGATAACTGATAATGGGGCATGCAGACATCTGGACACTGACATGACCGATCCACGCCACGCCTCCGACAGGCACGATCCCTCCCGCGTCATCCACGCCCCGCGCGGCACGCGGCTCAGCTGCAAGTCGTGGCTCAGCGAAGCGCCGTACCGCATGTTGCAGAACAACCTGGATGCGGAAGTCGCGGAGAACCCCGCCGCACTCGTCGTCTACGGCGGCATCGGCCGCGCGGCGCGCGACTGGGCCTGCTACGACGCCATCCTCGATTCGCTGCGCCACCTGGAAGACAACGAGACCCTGCTGATCCAGTCCGGCAAGCCGGTCGGCGTGTTCCCCACGCATGCGGACGCGCCGCGCGTGCTGATCGCCAACTCCAACCTGGTGCCGCACTGGGCCACGTGGGAGCACTTCAACGAACTCGATAAGAAGGGTTTGATGATGTATGGGCAGATGACCGCCGGCAGCTGGATCTACATCGGCAGCCAGGGCATCGTGCAGGGCACCTACGAAACCTTCGTGGAAATGGGCCGCCAGCATTACAACGGTTCATTGCAAGGCAAGTGGATCCTCACCGCCGGCCTCGGCGGCATGGGCGGCGCGCAGCCGCTGGCAGCCACGCTGGCCGGTGCGTGTAGCCTCAACATCGAATGCCAGCAGAAGAGCATCGACATGCGCCTGCGCACGCGTTACGTGGACGAGCAGGCCACCGACCTTGACGACGCACTTGCTCGCATCCGTGCCTACACCAAGGCGGGCGAAGCCAAGTCCATCGCCCTGCTGGGTAACGCGGCGGAAATCCTGCCGCAACTGGTGCGCATGGGCGTGCGCCCGGACGCGGTGACCGACCAGACCAGCGCGCACGATCCGGTGTACGGCTACCTGCCCATCGGCTGGACGGTGGAGCAGTGGTTGGCGGAACAGCAGGCGAATCCGGACAAGGTGCGCGATGCCGCCAAGCAGTCGATGCGCGTGCACGTGGAGGCGATGCTGGCGTTCGAGAAGCAGGGCATCCCCACCTTCGACTACGGCAACAACATCCGGCAGATGGCCTTCGATGAGGGCCTGGAAAATGCCTTTGATTTCCCCGGTTTCGTGCCGGCCTATGTGCGGCCGCTGTTCTGTCGCGGCGTCGGCCCGTTCCGCTGGGTGGCGTTGAGTGGTGATCCGGAAGACATCTACAAGACGGATGCGAAGGTGAAGGAACTCATCCCCGACGATGCGCACCTGCACCGCTGGCTGGACATGGCGCGCGAGCGCATCAGTTTCCAGGGCTTGCCGGCGCGTATCTGCTGGGTGGGCCTGGGCCTGCGCCACAAGTTGGGGCTGGCGTTCAACGAGATGGTGCGCAATGGCGAGTTGAGTGCGCCGGTGGTGATTGGCCGCGACCACCTGGACAGTGGCAGCGTGGCGTCGCCCAACCGGGAGACGGAGGCGATGAAGGACGGCAGCGATGCGGTGAGTGACTGGCCGCTGTTGAATGCGATGTTGAACGTGGCCGGCGGCGCGACGTGGGTGTCGCTGCACCACGGTGGCGGGGTGGGGATGGGCTATTCGCAGCACTCGGGCGTGGTGATCGTGTGCGATGGCACCGAAGAAGCCGACAAGCGCATCGCCCGCGTGTTGTGGAACGATCCGGGCACCGGGGTGATGCGGCATGCGGATGCGGGATATGAGATTGCGAAGCAGTGTGCGCGGGATCACGGCCTCAAGTTGCCGATGCTGTAGGCCCATGCGACGCCTGCTCGGATTGCTGCTGGTGGTGCTCGCATGGCCTGCATTCGTGCAGGCGCAGGACATACGCGTGCCTGCGGGCCTGCAGGGTGATGGCATCGATCGCGCGATGCCGCTGCTGGCGCGCGAAGCGATTGCGCTGTACCGCGACGAGGATCGTGGCCGCTACCTGGATACGCTGTTCCGGCTGCAGTTGGCTGCCGGCCAGCATGCGCAGGCGGTCGAAAGCATCGAGGCGATGCGCGCGTTGCGCAACGATCCCCCCACACAGGCGCCTTTGTTCCTGCAATACGAAATCCATGCCCGGGCCAAGGTATTGCAGGCGACGAGCGGCTTGCCATATGCGCAAGGGTGGCGCCAGGTGTTCGCCGAGCGTTTCGGCGCATTGGACGACAGGGTGGCGTTGCGTGCCGAATTCCCTTTTGGCGGCAGCCTGCCGCGCTGGTACAGCAGCCTGGAGACTGAGTTGGCGAAGGCCAGTGGCCAGACGCACCTCCCGTTGGCGGATGCCATCGCGCTGGTGCGAGCCTGGCAGGTGCATGATGCCTATTCTGCGTTCCTGCCGCTGTTCGATGCCGCGCTGGAGGAGGAAGATGCGCGCCGCTATGTCATCGACCGTGACGTGCTGGTGCGCACCCCGGACGGTACAGGCATTGCCGTGATGGTGGTGCGCCCGGCGAAGGCTGCACCACTCCCGGCCTTGCTGCAGTTCACCATCTACGCCAACGATGACGTGTACCGGCATGATGCCAAGATGATGGCGGCGAACGGGTACGTGGGTGTTGCGGCTTACAGCAGGGGCAAGGGCCGAAGCGCGGATACCATCGCCCCGTTCGAACGCGACGGAGCCGATGCCGTTGCGGTAATCGATTGGGTCGCGGCGCAGCCTTGGAGCGATGGACAAGTGGGCATGTTCGGCGGCAGTTACAACAGTTTCGCCCAATGGGCGGCGCTGAAGCACCGGCCGAAGGCACTGCGGGCCATCGCCACCTCTGCCTCGACGGCGCCGGGTGTCGACATTCCGATGGAAGGCGGCATCTTCCTCAATTTCATGTACCCGTGGCCGCTCTACGTGGCCAGCAGCCGCTGGCTGGACGATGTGCGCTACGACGATACCAAGCGCTGGGCCAAGCTTGACCGGGAGTGGTATGCCGGTGGGCGATCCTATCGCGAGCGTCCGGCCATCGATGGGGATGCGAATCCCGTGTTCGCGAAATGGCTGCAGCACCCGGACTACGATGCGTATTGGCAGGCGATGATCCCGCAAGGCCACGAATTCGCGGGGATAGACATCCCGGTGCTTGCCACGACTGGTTATTTCGATGGTGCGCAGATCGGCGTGCTGCACTATTTTCGCGAGCATCTTCGGCATCGGCCGGATGCCGACCACACCCTGCTGATCGGCCCCTACGAGCACGTCACCATGCAGGTCGGGGTCCCGCCGCAGGTGCAAGGCTATGCGCCCGATGCGTCCGCCCGGATCGACCTGCAGGCACTGCGCCTGGCGTGGTTCGACCATGTGCTGAAGGGTGCGCCGAAGCCGGAGTTGCTGGCCGACCGCGTGAACTGGCAAGTGATGGGCGCGGATGCGTGGCGGCACGCGCCTACGCTGGACGCGATGGCGACACGGACGCAGCGGCTGTATCTGGTGCCGGGCGCATCGGCGGATGCAAATGCCCTCTCCATGCAACCGCAACCATGGGCGACTTCCACGCAGCGGGTGGATTTCAACAATCGCAGCGATGCCGACTGGACGCCATCGCCCAACGTGGTCAACGCCGCGCTGGGTCCGCATGCCGGGCTGGTGTTCGTTGGCGATGTGTTGGCACGGGACACAGAACTTGCCGGTGCCTTCAATGGCGTGCTCGACTTCATGGTGAACAAGCGCGATGTCGATGTCGCGATCAGCGTGCAAGAACTCAATGCAAAAGGTGAGTACATGGAGTTGGCGTACTGGCTGCAACGCGCCAGTTACAACGCCGACCGCCGCCAGCGTCGCCTGCTGAAGCAGGGCGTGCTGCAGCGGTTGGTGGTGAAGGACACGCGATTGATGGGACGCATGCTGGCCGCTGGCAGCCGCCTCGTGGTAACGCTTGGCGTGATCAAGCAGCCCGACCGCCAACTCAACCTGGGCAGCGGCAAGGAGCCGTCCGATGAAACCATCGCTGATGCCGGCGCACCGCTGGAGATCCATTGGCAGGGCAGCAGCTACCTGGAGTTCCCGGTGCGCTAACGTGGGTGATCGTGTGTAATGCTTCAGCGGGAGCAGACAAGCGCATCGCGCGGGTGTTGTGGAACGACCCGTGCACCGGCGTCATGCGGCATGCGGATGCGGGGTATGAGATTGCGAAGCAGTGTGCGAGGGAGATGGGGTTGAAGTTGCCGATGGTGTGAACATTAGCTATTACGGGGCGAAATCCACCCTGCGGCGTTCAGTGATGCGTTCGTCAGCGGATATTCCCTCAACTAATTCGTAGCCAAGCAGCGCAAATACTCGCTCGCCGATGAATATGGGTCGTGCATTTCCATACCAGTCGACGCAACTTGCCTTGCATCCATCGTCGACGCCTGGCTCTGCATGCGATTCCAACGAACCCATGCGCTTCAACTTCAATGCGTGATTGCGTAAATAAAGTACTGCCGCCGCTGTGGCATCTTCCCCTTCACTTCCGAAGCGCATAACCGGAAGCCCGACTATGCCCGTATCCTTCTCGTCAGATTTGTAGAAGAAGCCATGAGTGCGATCGTCACCTTGATCGGCATTTGGTTGTATGTAACGGCTGGCAAGAACCGGTTTGGAATCCAAGCGCAGCGATGAGAAGTGCAGATCCTCGCCATACGAACCGATAAGGATAGCGTCCTCGCCCAAGGCATCGATGCGGTCGACATAATAGCCGGGATGCAGCGTCGTGATAGCTTCGTTGGTCGCGTACTTCAATGCATGTGCAACGGGAGCGTGCGAGCTGCTACGCCAAGGTTCACCAGCGCCATAGACTAGCCAGTC
This sequence comes from uncultured Lysobacteraceae bacterium, assembly GCA_937897645.1. Taxonomy (GTDB): domain Bacteria; phylum Pseudomonadota; class Gammaproteobacteria; order Xanthomonadales; family Xanthomonadaceae; genus Pseudoxanthomonas_A. The sequence goes on along the minus strand of CALCNV010000065.1, from coordinate 32,385 downwards.
CCCGATGAAACGACTTTGTACGAACATATCTTCATCGCTGGCACTGGGTAGAGGACGATAGTCCGAGCCAGCAGCGATGCTGTTTCCATCGCCAAGTTCATCAAGATGTATGCGGAGGAGCGCGAGTTCACCGGCCCTACTTGCCGATGCCCACATGCCTTCTCCGTCCGCCTCGCTTCCCACCAGTACGTTCAGATAACCATCGCGTTCTAGAAACGACATCTGGTCAATGGGGCTGCCACTAGTACGCAGTCCACTGGGGGCCGTGCCATCCAAAGGCATGCGGAACACAGCAGAAGAATTCGGCTTTCTTGGGTCCAGCGACCATGGTGTAGTCCAAACGTAGACCGAGTCGTGCGACACATAGAACACACGCCCTTCGGGACCAAGGATGGCATTTGACTGACAATCGAGCACAGGTGTTTCCAGATCGCATACGGATACTGAGTGCAGGACCAAGTCCTCTTGTGGATCCAGTTCGGTGCCGCCCCGGTAAATTCGCGTGGCAGGCAGTATGCGCTTGAAGTCGGCAGGCGTGCCGGCATGACGCCAATGCCGCAGGGCGGGCAGGAATTCCAGAGTTTCCATGCGTTGCTCGTCGATGTCGATCGGCGCGTAGAAAATAAGTTTTTGGCCGATCAGCCGGCTGGCGTAGTTGCCCGCTGAGTAATAGTCGTTGCTGCGCATCTGGTAGGTGTCGCGATAGTGCAGCTTGCCGTTCGGGTCCAGGTCAAAAATCCCGATCTCGGTGCCGCCACGATCGTAGCTGTAGCCTATGACAACGACTTTGTCATCAGTGACAAGTATTTCGTCGTACCAAGTGTCGTCAGGATTCGCGTCGGGGGCATAGGAGTTCACCGCCGATACGGCTTGCAGTTGGTCATCACCAATGCGTATAGAGAACAGACGTCCTCGCCTGAGGACGATCAAGAATTCGCCAGTGGACTTGACGATGTCACCCTCATCCACGCCCGAAGACTGGTTGTTTGTGATCGAAACCACATCAGCAGGAGCGATACGCGACCCAGTGACCATTACGCGATCGAGACTCGCGGACTCGTTTGCGAGGCCGGACGCATAAGATTGTGCAGGCGGCGCGGGTGCAACCGAAGCCACTGGTCGTTCTTGCTCGCCGGCCTGTTTCCATTTCTTAAGCGCACCTACAACTTCTTCGTCGCTCGCGTAGGCAGCAAGCGTCCTTTCCGTTGCGACCGCCACGTCAGCGATCAATGGAACTGAAGCCATGAAGCAAATTAGCGCAATTTTCCCTGTCGACATTTTAAGGCCTAGGTTGCGATTAAGTGCCAAGCATGCGGCAAGTACTTCATTGAGGGAATGGGTGTGCGCAGTGACGTAGCCCCGTAGCTCGCAGGCCGTGCAACATGCGGCGGGCTTGAGCCCGCCCTATGTCCTCTTATTACTCCTGCGCAGCACACACCAGCTGCACGCCATCGCCGTAGTCGGTCATCGCGGTGAACGTGTCTGCCGGCACCACGCCGTCCTCGTTCACCAGGTCCACCACCACGCCCTTGCCTGCGGCCCAGCCCACGAACACCGCCACCAGGTGGCCGCGCGCATCGAAGAGGGTGCGCTGGAACAGCGGCTTGGACGCCACCGCGTTGAACTCCGGCGCGACTGCCACGCCGTAACGGCCGGGAAGATCGGGCGGCGTGTTCGGCCGCACCAGCGTGTTGATCTCACCGAGTTCCCCCGCATCGAACTGGCGCTGCACCGTCGCCTTCAACTGCTCGCGGTACGCCGCATCGGAAAGCGCTTTACCCGCCGCCGCGCAATCGGGATCTTCCCGCGAACAACCCGCGAGTGCAGCGGTCAGCAGGACGGCGCAGGCCAGGGTGGTGTTGCGATTCCGCATGGAGTTCCTCGCACGTGGGGTAAGAAGGGGAAGCAGACACTAACGCGCCTGGGGCAGGTTGGTGAAGCGATTCCATCGAAAAGCGGGCCTCGCCCACCACATCCTGTGCGGATGCCAGGTCATCGCACGCGCTGGTTGCCTACCGTCACCAGCGCATCACGGGTGCGACCACGGCGGGCCAGCCGCCGCCCTCCGGTTCATGAACGCCTCGTCGGGGACCATCGGCTTGCTTTGGTCCCGCCGCGTTTTTAGTCCACTATGCACCCCTCACAAATATCCGGATCCCCTTGATGAAGCTCACCCGCACCCTGACCCTTACCGTGGCCGCCGCTTCGTGCGCCCTCGTGCTGGCCGCCTGCAACCCGCCCGACAAGGCCGCGGCTGGTGCCGACGCTGCCGCCAAGCCTGGCGAAGCCGGCAAGATCGCCGGACTCAAGACCGAAAAGGAACAGGTCAGCTACGTGATCGGCATGGACATCGGCAAATCGATCAAGCCGATCAAGGACGAAGTGGACCTGGATACCCTCAGGCGCGCGATCGATGACGTCGTCAACGACAAGAAGCTGCTGATGACGGACGAGCAGATGGCGACCGTGATGCAGACCTTCGCGCAGAAGATGCAGGCCAAGCAGCAGGAAGAGGCAGTGCAGAAGCAGGCCGAAATGGAAGCGCAGGGCAAGAAGAACCTGCAGCTCGAGGCGGCGTTCCTGGCCGCGAACAGCAAGAAGCCCGGCGTGGTCACCACCGCTTCCGGCCTGCAGTACCAGGTCATCACCGAAGGCACTGGTCCCAAGCCGAAGGCGACGGACCGCGTCAGCGTCAACTACGCCGGTACGCTGCTGGATGGCACCGAGTTCGACAGCTCGTACAAGCGCGGCGAGCCCGCCCAGTTCGTGCTGGGTTCGGTGGTACCGGGCTGGTCCGAGGCGTTGCAGCTGATGCCCAAGGGCAGCAAGTACAAGTTGTGGATCCCGGCCAAGCTGGGCTATGGCGAAACCGGCACCCCCGGCGGCCCGATCCCGCCCAACAGCACCCTGGTGTTCGATCTCGAGCTGCTGGATATCGCCAAGCCCTGACAGGCGAAGACGGTAGGCCGGGTTGGATTCATCAACCCGGCACGTGCCGGCCAATGCGCGGGGTTGATGAAACCAACCCAGCCTGCAGGTTCGATCCCATTGCTGCGGAAGGACGCACGCTGACGGCGTAACGCCATCAGCGTTTTCGTTACCTGTTCAACTCCACCACGTTGGCAAACCCGCCGAAGATCATGCGCTTGCCGTCGAAGGGCATCGGCATGGACGGATCCATGCGCGGGTCTTCCATCATCTTCTGCATGCCGGCATCGCGCGTGGCCTTGTCCGGCCACTCGATCCACGAGAACACCACGGTCTCCTCGCCGGTGGCCTGCACCGCGCGGCGGAAATCGGTGACCTTGCCGTCCGGCACGTCATCGCCCCAGGCTTCGACCACGCGGGTCGCGCCGAACTCGATGAACATCGGGTCGAACTGGCGCGCGTGGTCGATGAAGGCCTGCTTGTTGGCGTTTGGAACTGCAATCACGAAACCATCGATATAGGACATGGAACTGACTCCTCTGGGTGGATGGGTGGTCGGCGCCGGGGGTGCCTCCTGCCTGTCGACGAACCAGCGGGGCACGGATCGACATCCCGCGTTCTCGACAATGGCAGTGTGCACTTGGCCTGTTCAAACAGTGTCGATGGGCTATATTCGGGTCGACGCCTTGGGGGACGCAAGCCGTCACTCTCCCATTGCGCCAGCCCAGGCCAGCCCGTAAAGGATTCCCATGATGCATTGCCGCATTGCCGCGCTGATGTTGCTGCTATCGATGGTTTCATGCCCGGGACTGGCGCTTGCACAAGCACCCGTGTTGACGGAAACAGGCGCGAATCAGGCCGCTGGCAACTACCAGCGCTATTGCGCGCTGTGCCATGGCAAGAATCGCGAAGGCCACGTCAACGACCATGCGCCTTCGCTGCGTTCCAGGTCGCTGCTCGAATCCGACTTCCGCACCTTGGGCGAAGCCATTGCCTACGGCCGCCAAGGCACGCCAATGGGTGGCTACATCGAAGAAGTGGGTGGCCCGATGACACGCCAGGACATTGGCCAGATGATCAGCTGGCTGCGCAAGGAGGCGGCGGTGGAGCCGCTGGGCGCGGAAGAACGCCGCAGCTTCGAACGGGTTGCAGGCGATGCCGGCAAAGGTGCGGCCGTCTACCAGCAGAAATGCGCGACCTGCCACGGACCCAAGGGCGAGGGTGGCACCGGCACGGCGCTGGGCAATGCTGCGATGCTGGCGCTGACTCCGGACCACTTCCTGCGCCATGCCATCGTCAACGGACGCCAGGACACACCGATGCCTGCCTTTGGCGGCACGCTGAGCGAAGCAGACATCGACAACGTCACCGCCTTCGTACGCAGCCGCAGCACCGGCTGGACCGCCAACAAACAGGAACTGCGCAAGCCACCGCCACTGGGGGGCTATGTCATCAATCCGCAAGGCAACGCACCTGACTTCGGTGAACTGAAGGACGGCCGCTACGTCAGCGCCGCCGTGCTGGCGCGGGAATTGAAGAAGAAGCCGCGCATGATCCTGCTGGATACGCGCGTGACTTCCATGTGGCAGATGGCCCACATCGAAGGCGCGGTGCCGGTACCGTATTACGCGAACCGCGACGAGGCGATTGCCAGCCTGCCGCGCGACGGTACGTGGATCGTCGCCTACTGCGAATGCCCGCGCGCCGCTGCCGATTCGGTAGTGAAGTGGTTGCGCGAGGAAGGAAAATTCGCGAACACCGCCGTGTTGTACGAAGGCATCCAGGGCTGGGTAAGCCTGGGCCATCCGGTGGTCGCGGGGGATGCGTCCAAGCCGGAGTAGCGACGCCGCCCATCACGCCGTGACGCGTGCAACCACGCGACGCACCCACGGCGCAATCAGGGTCACCGCGACAAAGGCCACCGGCCAGGTCATCGCACAGCTGCGCAACCACTTCATCACGGAATCCGGATGCAGGCCCTGGGTGGTGAGCAGCACGAAGGCCGAGACGATGGCCACCATGATGGCCGAGAGCAGGGCGCCGAAAACAATCGGGGCGAAACGAACGGGGATACGCATGACATGCTCCAGTGTTGAGTGACGTGTTGAATCAATGAATCAAATTGCGTCGAACCGTGGCTACGCAATCAAAAGCACATGGCTGATCCAGCCGCCGATGTAGAGGCCGATACCGAACAGCGTGTGGGTGACAAGGCTTTGCATCCGCGCCGCATGCGGACGCGGCGTGCGGCGTGCCGCAATGCCCGCGCCCATCCCTGGCTGCATCACCAGGAACGGCGCCGCCACGGTGCCGATGCCGACGACGACTGCGGGCATCAGCGTGGGATGCTGCACCCACTCCAATCCCCAGGCGCAAAGCAGCAGCGCCGCGAAGGCGATGCCGACCAGGTAGTGCGACGTCCAGCCGATGAGGCGTTCGCCACGTACCGCAGGCACGGCCGCGATGGCGTGGTGGTGGAAGCGGCCCGACGGCATATGTCCCAGCCAGCGACCGAGCAGGGCGTAGTTGGGAGCAGGCGTGCCCAGCAGGCGCTTGCGCGCGATGCCCCAGATATCGATCAGCGCCGTTGCCACCAGGCCCATGGCCAGCGCGTGTTTCCAGAACTCCATGGTGGCCTCCAATTGCTTGTATTCCCGCGGTTGAGGCAGCACAGTGCCACTTCAAGTCGACTTGAGGTCAAGAGGTATTTCGCCATGGACATTGCCGAGGTAGCGAAGCGTTCAGGCGTGCCTGCGTCGACGCTGCGTTTCTACGACGAGAAGGGCTTGATCACGTCGATCGGGCGGCAGGGCCTGCGCCGGGTGTTCGATGCAGGCGTGCTGGAACAACTTGCGTTGATCGCGCTGGGACGCGCGGCCGGCTTTTCGCTTGACGAAATCGCCGGCATGTTCACCTCCAATGGCCGGCCGCAAATCAAACGCGACAAGCTGGCGGCCAAGGCCAAGGAACTCGACCACACGATCCGCCAGTTGAGCGCCATGCGCGACGGCCTGCGCCACGCAGCCGCGTGCGCCGCACCCAGCCATTTGGAATGCCCTACGTTCCGCCGCTTGCTGGCTGCTGCGGGCAAGGCGGATGCAAGCAAGAAAAAATCCAAGCCCTTAGTCCACCGGTAGTGCGGGGAGATTGTGCAGGCCTTGCCCGGCGTGCTCCCGCTTGCCGTCGTGGATGTGATGCGGCGCACGCTTCCACGATTCGAATGCTTCGTTGTTGCGCGCGCATGGCCTGGCGGTGTCAAGCTGCACACGTAAGCCCGGAACACCGCGCCGTCGGGCGGGTCTCCGGTTTCCAACCGCACTGGGGAGTGCAATGAAACTCGTGATCGAAGCGGCTGGCCGGGTGGTCCGCTGATGCGCCTTGTCTTGAACATGATGCTGCTCGCGCTGGCGTGCATGGCGGTGCCGGCGGCCGCACAGTCGGTCAGCGACAACTTCGACCGTGGCAGCGGGGAACGCACGATCGAATACACCGCGGACGGAAGCCGCGACAGCAGCAAGCCTGTGCTGAGCTTCAATGCGAATTTTTCCGGTGACGACGCGTGGAGCGGCGTGACCCTGGCGTTTGTTGCCGCAGGCGATGAAACCAATGCACCACGCGCACGCTTCGCAAGCTGCCACGACGTAGCATGGACCGTGGATGGCCAACCACTCGCCGCAGGCCGCGCCTCCTACGAGGGCAACGTCGTCGACGGCGAGTTGATAGAAATGGTCGTGCAGGAAGTCACGCCGGAATGGGTGGCTGCCATCAGCGCCGCGCAGTCCGTGCGCTATCGCGTGTGCCGCGACGAGTACGCGTTGACTGCAGGCGACATCCAGGCCTTCGGCATGGTCGCGGCCAAGATCAGGAGTGCCACGCGCGCTGCGTACAAGCCGAATGCGGAAAGACCTGCCACCACCACCACGGTGCAGCAAGTCGAATACCAGGGCATGAAATGGCGGCCCACCAGCAAGGATTCGTTGTTCAAGTGAGGCCACGCCCGCCGCCGGGTTTCCCGTGGCGGGATTGAGGTCGCCCAAGATCTCTTCGGCGTGGCCGTGCGGCGTGGTGGCCTGCGTTCGGATGGCCATGGCACTGCGGCATGGGGATCAGGCATGGTGACGACGAAACTGCAGGCCCGGACGCCAGGCATCTGGGGGCTGCATGCTTGGCCGTGGATCCTGCTGTTGCTGGCGGTGTCGGTGCTCGGCTTCTGGAAACCGTATTTCAGCAGGCTGACTGCAGTGCAGGGCATGGCCCACGTGCATGCGCTGATGATGCTGGCGTGGATCGGCATGCTGGTCGTGCAACCGATGCTGGTCCGTGCACGGCAACTGGCATGGCACCGGCGCGTGGGCAGGGCGTCCTATGTCGTCGTGCCGTTGATGGTCATCAGCGCATTGGCCTTGGCGCAGTTGCGCATGCGCACCGTGCCCCCGCAGATGCTCCACGTGCAGCAGTTCATCCTGTACCTGGGCGTGTCGGCTTCGCTGTTGTTCGTGGTCATCTGGGGGGCTGGGCATCCGCTACCGCCGCGACACCGCGCTGCATGCGCGCTTCATGGTGGCCACGGCGTTGACTCTAGTCGATCCATCGCTGGCGCGGGTGATGATCTTCTGGGTGCCGGCGGTGCCGCCGCCCTTGTACCAGTGGATCAGCTTCGGCGTGGTGTACGCGGTGCTGCTGTTGCTGATCGCGCGTGATCCCGTGCCGCGTGGCCGCAAGGCCTTCATGGTCGTGCTGGGCCTGTTCATCGCCGTGCACGTGTCGATACTGCTGGTGCCCGGCATGGCGGCATGGCAGCGCTTCGCGAGCTGGTATGCAGGAATTGGCTGAGCCGTCGTCCGCGTGCGTCGCGGTCAGTTCCGCTCAGCGCACCAGGCAACGCTGGTAACGCTCATCCACGCGCGTGGCGAACCAGGCGGTGGTCAGTTCGCGGGTGATCTTCGGGCTTTCCAGCTTGATGCCGGGAACCATCGCGCGTGGCAGCGGCTTGCGTGCACGTGCTTCCGCCAATGCGAATACGCGGTTGTACAAAGTGGTGTCGTCGAAATCCAGTCGATCACCGCGTTCCAGCGCCTTGCGGATGGCGCGATCATCCATCTCCAGTTCGCCAGACAGCTTTCGGAGCGCGCGTTCGGTTTCGCCGGGTTCGTCCAATGATGCGCCCGGGTTGAGCACATCGCCATCCAGTGCCAGCCTGGTTCCACTGGCAATGGCAACCGCGTTCTGGAAGGCCGCATTGCGGCTGGCATACCAGCCCGCGTTGTAGTCGGCGAAACGATGCAGCTTGCGTGTGTACGGCGTCTGGTAGCCGAGCAAATGCGCGATGCCGAAATGCATGCCGCCGCGACGGGTGAATACTTCATCGCGGATCGTGCCTTCGATGGCGTACGGATAGCCGGCTGCCTTCGATTCGGCGAATGCAATGCCCACCTGCATCGGCCCGCCGGTCTGCACCGGGTTGTAGTTGGCGAACATGCGCTTCCCCAGCGGTACGCTGCCAATCATGTCCTCGTAGATGGCGCTCAAATCGCGTTCAGTGCGCACCTTTTCCAGGCGTGCGCTGTAGGTGTCCCCGTCGTGCGAACGGATGGCCAGTGCGGCATCGACGAGGAACTTCGGCACATGCAGTTCCGCGGCGCGACGGTCGATTTCGCCGCGCGCGATCTTCGGCAGGTTGGCTACCGCGGGATTGGCGACGTAGCCGGATTCCTGTTCGGTCACGGCAAGCACGGCGCAGATGTTCTCAAGGTTCGGCTCGATGCCTTGCGCCGTGAAAGCCGCCTGGATATCGGCCGCCCAGCCTTCGCGGTCGGCGACCTTGGCGGGCATTCGCTGCACGATGTCTTCGCGTACGTCGGAGGCGGGGCGTGAGGGCGAGGGTGGAGCGGTGGCGCAGCCGGTCAGTGCGAGGGCAGCAAGCATGAATGCGGCCAGGCGGGCATGCGTGGAATGGGGCGTGGTCATGCCGGCAGCATACGGAGCAGCGCTGTCCGTCGCCAGCCCGCGTGCCCGTTGCCATGCAGGTCGGTACTGTTGCATGGAGAATGGCTCGACTCAGTCAGTCCAATGCCTTGTTGCGCTGCGTCCAGCCGCTGCCTCGACTTTGTGAGACGCTGTGCCGGATTGCTTGATCCGCACACATGGAGCCTACATGGACTGCAAGACCCGACGCATGCGACTCCTGTTCAAGGGGATCATCCTGCTGCTGGCCATGCAGGCGATGGTCTGCTTCGCGCAGCAGCAGGAAACCGTGGAGCTCCCCTTGCCACGAGTTGCCGTGGGCAACGCCGAATTCGGTGCTACGCCGATCTGGCAGGACGAATTCGATTACAGCGGTCTGCCCGATCCGGCCAAGTGGAATTTCCAGACCGGTGGCCACGGTTGGGGCAACAACGAACTGCAGTACTACACCGATCGCATCGACAACGCCTCTGTCGCTGACGGCGTGCTCATCATCACCGCCAGGAAAGAACGCAAGGGCGGCAAGGATTTCACCTCGGCACGCCTCACGTCCAAGGGCCTAGGTGATTTCCGCTACGGCCGCTTCGAGATCCGTGCAAAGCTTCCCACTGGCCGTGGCACCTGGCCTGCGCTGTGGATGCTGCCCACCGGCAAGGCCTATGGCGATTGGCCGAAGTCGGGCGAGATCGACATCATGGAACACGTGGGGTTTGATCCGGGCCGGGTGCACATCACTGTGCATACCGAGGCATACAACCATCGCATCGCGATCCAACGAGGTCGCTCCCGCATGGTGGACGACGTGGCCCAGTTCCACCTGTACCGTATGGACTGGACGCCATCGTCGATCCGCGGCTACATCGACGACGAGCTGCTGTTCGATTTTCCCAACGAAGGCACGAACAGTGCGGCCTGGCCGTTCGACCAGCCCTTCCATTTCCTGATGAACATCGCCGTGGGTGGCGACTGGGGCGGAAAGGAGGGCGTGGACAAGACAGTATTCCCCGCTAGCATGGAAGTTGATTACGTGCGTGCGTATCCGCTGATTGGAAAATGATCGGAATTTCGCGGTGTACAAGTCCAGGAAGGATCGGAACAGTGCGGTATAGACTTGGCCTGATTTTTAAAATCCCGTAAAAAAAACCCCGGTCATGGTGAGTTTGTATAAATCCCCGTTCGTGGTGAGCCTGTCGAACCACGCTTTTCGCGGAAACTCGCAGCTGACTTGATCTGACGATCTATCGCAAGAGCGTGGTTCGACAGGCTCACCACGAACGGTTTTTGGCGGCCAACTATCAGTGGCACTCCTCGAAATTCCAACAACAAACGCAATTAATCATTCGGACCTTCCCGTCGGTATTGAAATCGCCACGCAGTTTCACTGCGGCGGCTGCATCACCGGATGCGAATGCAAAGGCAGCGGCGTCGCGAATTTAGTTCCGGCGAAGACCGCGTCGAACTTGTCCTGCCGTGCGCGTCGCTCCGGTGAAACCGGAAGCGCGACGACGTCTACCAAGCGATCGTCAGATGCAAGCAGCCGTGCATGCAATACATCGTCCTTCACTTCCACTTCCAGCGTGTCGCCAGTGGAAGCCTTGAAGGCATGCATGGGGAACGGCGACACATCCAGTTGCAAGGTCGCATCCTGGCCGTCGAGGCGATAGAGGTAGCGCCGGTTGCCATCCGCCTTGTCGAAACTTGCGGCGAGTGTCCCTTTCCCTGCGTTGACGCTGAAATCAACGGCGGCCAGCGCATCCGGCAGCCGCGGCGCCAGGACCACCACGTTGTTGAGCATGTCCGGCCTGACGCCGAGTATGTACTGGTACCAGATGCGCAACTGCTCCGCGTTCGACCATGCCTGCAGGAACGTGCCGGTCAAGCGTGGTTCGGCTTCGCCCGGATGCGGATACGCATCCATCGTTTCCGCCAGGCCGCCGACCACGCCGCGTTCCAATGCGTGTGCATTCATGCGCTGGAACAGTGGCCACGCCAGTTCCATCTGTCCGTGTTCGATCATGCGTTGCATGGCAATGCCGTTGAGCCAGGGCCACACCGTACCGTTATGGTAGGCCGCGTCCTTGTGGTACAGGCCCGGAGCGAGGTGGTAAGGATGGAAGCGCGGGTCGCCCTGTTCCAGGGTCGCCACGCCCCACGGATAAGCCAGCCCTTCCCATGCCTTGCGCAAGGTGCGGGCGGACGCTGCTTCGTCCTCGATCATGTCGAGCGCGAAGAACAGGTTGGGTCGCAGGGTGAAATCCGGAGTGCCGTCGGCAGTCAGGTGGTCGGCCAGCCGGTCCGATTTTGTATCGAGATAGTCGCGCTCGAAGTTCAAGCGCACCCGATCCGCTGCCTGTTGCCAGCGTGAGGCGTTGGCAGTGTCACCCATGCTGCGCGCGAACTGCACGCCCGCTTCCAGTTGCTGGTGCCACAGCCACTGGATGTCGTTGGCACGCGTGCTGCGTGGAGAATACGAGACCTTGTCGGGTTCGCGGCGCGCATCCATCCAGGTTTCGTTGTCCTTGTGCAGCAGGTAGCCGAACGCATCCGTCCAGTGCGCCAGCGCGCCGTCGATGCTGGCGACGATGTTCGGGTACAACGCCTTCACCAGCGACTGGTCGCCGCTGTAGCGAACGTAATCGCGCAAGGCCACGATGAAGCGCGGCGTTCCATCAGTGGTGTGGTAGTCGATGCTGCCCGGCTTCACGATGTTCGGCACGCGTCCAAAAAATTCCGACGCCGGGTCCATCTGCTGGAACTGTGCGAACGAAGACAGCACCGCACGCGCGGTATCGAACTGGCCGGTGACGAGCAGGGCGCCGGGCAGAGAAATGAAGCTGTCGCGGCCCCAGTATTCGTTGAACCACGGCAACCCGGCGTAGATGCCATCGCCGCGCTGTCGGGTGACCAGTTCGTCGGTGGTCAGCGTGATCCAGCGCAGCGCTTCGGTCAGGCGCGCATCATCCGTGTCCAGCGCATGCGCGCCATTGATGAGGCCTTCGAGCCGTGCGACGCGTTGGGACTGCCATGTCGCGAGATGGGTGTCGGCTTCCGCGAGCAATTGGCTGGCTGCTTCGCGCGTAGCACCCACTGCAATGAGGAAGCCTTCGTCGTTGCGAGCCACGGCTACGTGGTCGGCCACTGCCTGGTCGTTGTCTGCAGAGAGATACCAGTCCACGCCCTCGGTCCGGCCTTGTGGTTTCAGTTGGTCACCGGTCAGTTGCAGTTCTGTGTTTCCAGTAGCGCCCTGCACGGCGACCTGGATGAGGTCATGGCCATCGAACAGGCGGATGGTCTCGGTGACGCCGCCCGGATACTTTCTTATCAGGGCATCCGGACGCGCGCTGGCCTCGGCGGTGGCTGGATCCAACGCAACGCCGTCGACCAGCACTTGATGGTCGTTGAAGGTGCGTCGACCGGCGATATTCAGTCCGCGGAACCAGGCATGTTCCGCATGGTGATTGCGGTGCGTCTGCGTGTAGTAGTACGCGGATGCCTTGTTGGTGAAGGACACGGCACGGTTTTCGGCGGCGCTGACGTTGATCGCGAGGTCGTCAATCTGCACCTGTGGCGGGGAGGCGGGCGTGGAGGTTTGCGCGGATGCAAGCAAGCTCGCGAACAGAAGCAGGAGGCCCGATATCGCGCCAATGCCGCGTGCCGCCGGGTGCGCGTCCACTGGGCGGCAAGGCCGCGTGGAATCCATCGCTTGCATAGGATGATTGTTCATGAGTCCGGATAAGCAGGGCGGGCAACCTGCCGCCATGCCAACACTATAGAAGATGGCTGGACTCCAAGCATCGCGATGCTGCGGAGGATTGCTGGGAAGCCGTCGTGTTCATCACGCATTCTGTTCACCAGCAGACACCCGCACTAGACTGGCCCGCACCCCCCACGCCCACGGACCTGCATGCCCTCCCTGTTGCTGAAAGCACTACTGACGATGCTGTGCGCCGGGCTGGTCGCCTGCCAGCGCAACGAGCCGGTAGAAGCGCCCAAGACCATCGTCGACGTGCCTGCCAATACCGGCGAAGGCGGCGCGCTCAGCGGTGGCGTGCCGCCGCCTGCGCCGCGCCGCGCCGATGTGGACGTACTGGAAGGCACCGATTGGCCCAAGGCCTTGCTCACGTCTGGTCAAGCATCGATCCGTTGCGACGTCGACCATGATCCTGCGATGGAAGATGGCAGCGTGCCGGTGACGGATCTGTCCTACAGCAGTGTCATGGAAGCCGTGAAGCCCTGCGAGAAGCCGGGCGTGGTGCGGCTGCGTTATACCGGCAAGATCGGCACGGACTTCACCGCGCTGGTCGAACGCGTAGCCAATATCGCCAAGCGCCTGGAGATCAAGCGGCGCGTCCTGGACCTGGATTCCAGTGGTGGGCATGTCGAAGACGCCATGAAGGCCGGTGACGCCATCGGGGCGTCGCACTGGATGTTGCGGGTACGCGACAACGCCATCTGCCACAGCGCCTGCGTGTTGATCCTGGCGGCCGGCGATGACCGCGTGATCACCGGCAAGGTCGGCATCCACCGCATGATCCGCATCGGCTCTGAAGCCACTACGCGTGCCGAATTGAACCAGGAGCTGCGCGAGGTCTACGCGAAGATGAAGGACTACCTGGAGCGCAATGGCGCCTCGGTGGCGGTGGCCGACCTGATGATGACCGTGCCCAATCGCAAGCTGCGCCTGCTGACCGAAGACGAATTGCAGGAGTACGGGCTGGACGGCACCAACGCCGTGCAGGACGACCTGGAGCGCATACGGCTGACGCGTGAGTGCGGCGAGGATTTCGTGCGCCGCAAGGATGACTTCGATCGTGCCTTCGAGCGTTCCTGCGCGAAGGTGGAGCCGGGACAGGGGCTGGAAGCGGCGTACGAGTGTGGCTTGGCGCTGCGCGCAGGATTCGGTTTTCCGGATGAAACCTGCCCCAAGGACAGCCCGCTGTCGGATTACGAAGGGGCTGTCGCGCCTGGTCCGATCCAGGCAGGTGCGCAATAGTCCTGCGCAATTGGGAGCTGCATGCTTTCGGCTGGGTGTCGACTGAATTAAAGTAGTCCGCACTGCCGGCGCCTGGGTATTGCCATGGACTTGATGCGATTGCTCCGCTCGTTGGAGGAATTCCTGTACGAGCTTGTCGGCTGGCTGGTCTTCTATCCGCGTACGTTCTGGAGGATCCTGCGGCACCCGGGCGCAATCGCGCGCTACACGCGGATCGAACTCACGCAGGAAAGTGAACGGCAATTCGAAGAAACCATCAGCCCGGTGCTGATGCTGGTCCTGTCGGTGATCCTCGTGCATGCGTTCGAATTGGCGATGAAGATCCCCTTGCCTCCGAATCCTTCGGCAGTGGGTCAAATTTTATTCGGCAGCGAACAAGGATTGCTGCTTACGCGGTCGGCCGCATTCAGCGTGTTCGCACTAGGCGCCGCGCTGGGCACGTTGCACCAGAATCGCCGGGCGATCACGCGCACCACGTTGCGGGAACCATTTTCAATCCAGGCCTTCCTTGTCTGCCCATTCCTCGTACTGTTCTCGGCAGGGGAGATGCTGGCCCGGCCAACAGGCGCATGGGTAGGCCATGTCCTTGCGGGTGGTGCAGTCGCCTGGTACGTGATGGCCCGGGTAATCGCATACCGTGCGCTCAACCAGGCCGGTTGGCTGAGGTCCATTGGGCTGGTGCTGGTTTCGTTCCTGACTACGGTAGTGCTTTTGCTGCTCACGCTTTATTTCCTGTTGATGTAACGCTGGCGTGTTTCCGCATCAGCGGCGCTGTGAATCGCCGTGGCGTATGCAGCAAGAGAAACATCGAGCTGGACCGGCCATCGGTAGTGTTCTTGGGCCCGACATCGGCTAGCCTAGCCACTCCATTCGCCACGAGTGAAACGCCGATGACCATTGAACTCCAGATGCTGGCCTGGTCCATTGCCCTGGGTCTGGTGCATGTATTGCTGGGCGCCACGCTGATGACCGCGCAGCGCGGTCTGAAATGGAACACCGGCGCACGCGATGGCGAACCGAAACCGCTAACCGGCGTCGCCGCACGCGTGGACCGCGCGTTGCGCAACTTCCTGGAAACCTTCCCATTCTTTGCGGCGGCCGTGCTCGCAGTCGTGCTGACCCAGCGCACCAGCCCCGAAACCGCACTCGGCGCACAGGTCTATTTCTGGGCGCGGCTCGCCTATGTGCCGCTATACGCCGCGGGTGTTCCGTATGTGCGCACGCTGGTGTGGACCGCTTCGCTATGGGGACTGCTGCAACTGCTGTGGGCACTGCTCTGAACGGCTGATGCTGTCTGGTTTTGCATTCCACAGATTAGATGGCTGGGATAATACGCGTCGCAAATGGACTGCTCACTTCTTCGCACTAAGCATTCCTCGTTGTAGAGCCGAGCTTGCTCGGCTCTACAACGAAGTAGAAGACAGATATCGCTTCCGGATTCCTTGGGGGGGCTCGCATCTTTCGAGCACATCCAAAAAATAGGTGCGTCATCCCGGCGGAAGCCGGGGCCCAACTATCCGTGCGCATGGAGTTGGGTCCCGGCTTTCGCCGGGATGACGACCTCATCATGCAGCGGTGATTCTTGCCCCTACATTTTCTGGCTCCGAACAGCGCGTGCGGCACATCATGGCACTCGATCCGGGAAATAACTTTTACCGCTACCTTGCTATGCCTGCGACTTCCAGGAATCGCATAACGCACGTTTCTCGTTTGGCTTCAACTGCTTGATCGCATGTTCCGCACGACTGGCTTGCGAGCGATCCGGATAGGTACAGTGTCCCAGCAGGCGTGATGGCGGATGCGAGCGCGTATAACGCGCGCCGGTTCCCGCGAGATGCTGGGCGAAGCGGCGCGCCACGTCGGTGGTGATGCCGGTGTAGAGGCTGCCGTCACGGCACTCAATTACGTAGACGTACCAACATGCCGCTGCGTTCAACGTCCACCGCCGCCGCCACCACCGCCACCGCCTCCCGATGATCCGCCACCGCCACCACCCGAGGAGCTGCCGGGTGCATGCGAGGACGAGGCGATCTGCGAGGTGAGGCTGCTGCCCATTGCCTTGCTGAAGCTGCCGAGGTCGCCGATGTGGCTGCCGCGGTACCAGGCGATGCCCGCGGTTGCTGCTGCAACGGCGGCGGCACCGGCGGCGAGGGTGAACTTCTTCGTCCATGCATCCTCGACTTCCAGCGCGACCGCATACGGCAACAGCATTTCGTAGCGCCCGGCATCCAGCGCCGGTGGCGCATCCGGTCCGGGAAGCTGCTTCAACTCGTCGCGCTCGGCAACGCTGAGGTAGCGCTTCAGTCCTTCGATTTCGTCCAGCAGCTTGCGTCCTTCCGCGGTGGGCGCCTGTACCAGGAAGGCGAAGGTGATCAGTGTCGCCACCATCATCGCCAGGACGACCAGGATCAACGGCACGCCAGCGCCACCGGCAAACAGGAATGCCAGCGCCGCACTCACCATGACGATCAACAACGCGATGACGATGCTGCTGCCGTTGCGCTTGAACAGTGCAGGCTTGAATCGCTTCTCCAGCAGGCTGGAGTGCGCCAGCTGCGCAGCGGACACGTTGGCTGCATTGGTATTCTTCAATTCCAGCGTGCGCGTGTTGCCGGGGAACAGTTTCGACAGCAATGCCTGCTGCTCAGCGCTGCCAAGTTGGCCAGCATCGACCTTTTCCAGTTCCCACGCGTCCTTGAGTATTCCGTTCTCGCGGTGGATGCGCAGGCCGCCGGCCACCGCAAGTGACAACAGATCGGCCGAGAAGCAGCGCGTGTCGTAGTGCATGCGCTTCATGTAACGCAGTCCTGCAGGCGAGTAGCCAGCAGGTGGATCGTAGCGGGTGATGATGATGCCGGGCTTGGGATCGCGACCCACGCGGTGCCAGCGGCGGACGCAGAACAACAGCAGCGCCACCAGTCCGGCCAGCGCGATCAACACGCCGCGATTGTCCTTCAGCAGCCACGTCCAGCGCTGCATTGCGGTGGGTTCAACGACCAGCCCTTTCGGGAAGCCCAGTACGACGGTGAATCCTTCACGCGGTGCAAGCGGCCTGGTCAACAGCCAGCGCGCCGTGCCGGGTCCGGTGATGCGCGCGTCGTAGTCCTGCCCCTGTTGGCCTTGCGCGCCGGTATAGCCTTCGGCCTGCATGCGGTCCGCGGACACGGCCTGTGGGAGTCGTACTTCCACGCTGCCGGTTTCCACCGGGAAGTCCCATCCGGTGCCAATGGCGTTCCAGTACAGCTCGTCATGCGTGTCGAAGAAGCCGAGCTGGCGGGTGGTGCGATAGCGCAACGTGTAAGCGAATTGCGCGGGCGTGGGCAGGAAGTCATCGTTGCCGGTGTTGATGCGGATGCCGTTGCCCTTGCGTTCGGTGAACCACGGCTCCGTCGCTCCGTCACGCAGCACTTCGATCATCTGGAAGCCGACCACCACGCGGTTGCCGGCGCGATCCTTGTAGCGCGTGGGAAAATCGCGGTAGATGCCACGGCGGATGGCATTGCCTTCCGCACGCACGACGATGCGCTCGGTGACGTCCAGGCTGCCATCGGCATTGACGTCCACCTGGCTGTCATAGGACAGGATGCGTTCCTGCGCGTGCAGCGAAGCAAATGCGAACAGGCAGCACAGTGCAAGCAGCAGGCGTTTCATCGGCCCAACTCCACTTTCACTGCCGCGCGGCCGCCGTCGTCGGCCTGGAAGAATTCCGCTTCATGGAAACCGAAGCTGCTCGCCACCAGCACGTCGGGCACGCGTTGCACGCCGTCGTTGAGGTCGCGCACGGCGCCGTTGTAGAAGCGGCGGGCGTACTGCAGCTGTTCTTCCACGTTGACCAGGTCGCGCTGCAGTTGGGCGAAGTTCTCGTTGGCCTTCAAATCGGGATAGGCCTCGCGCAGTGCCAGCAGGCGTCCGATGCCATCCTGCAGCGCGGACTCGATGCCGCCCAGCGCGCCCGGCTCCTGCGCCTGCATCGCCTGCGTGCGCAACTCGGTCACGGCCGTCAGCACGGCCTGCTCATGGCCGGCATACGCCTGCACCGCGGTCACCAGCGAAGGCACAAGATCATGGCGGCGGATCAACTGCACGTCCACGTCGGCCCAGGCCGTGCGCACCTGGTTGCGCAGGCGGACCAGGCGATTGAAGGCGAAGACGGCCCACAGGCCGATGGCCAGCAGGATGCCCAGGGTAACGGCGGCGAACAGGCTCATGCATTACGTCCTTGCGAAGGCGGAACGGGCGGGCCGGATCCACCTGCGTGGAGCCGCTGCATCCCGGGACGGATTATGTACGAGGGGGTGGTCGATGGCTCGCCTGGCGCTTGCAAGCAGTGGCCGTGCTCGTCTCGTCAGCCTTCGACCTGGATGACGTGGATCTCGATGTCATCCAGCGTGACCCGGCTTCCCGCGCGGATCTTGCAGGTCTTGCGCAGTTCGACGGCACCATCCACCGATACCGCGCCACTGGCCACCAGTGCCTTGCCGGCACCGCCGCTGTCGCAGAGGCCAACCAGCTTGAGCAGCTGGTTGAGTTCGACGTAGTCGGCTTCCAGTTCGAATTCGAGGGCAGGCATGGTCCGGCTGTTCCGCATGGTGGAGTCGCGACTAGGGTACCGCGTGCGCCGCGTTTCGAGCCTGTTGATGTGGTCTCCGGTGCGTCGCCCGATACAGATCGAGCGATCAGTGCGGGATCCATCGGCCAGCGCCGCCGCTCACTCCGTCTCGAACTGTTTCACTTCGTCCAGTACGCGCTGCGCCCTGCGCAAACTGCCGCCGCTGAGGGCTTCAGCATAGCGCTGGCCGAACTTCGGACGGCGCGGACTGCTCGCCCAGCGATGGAAGCCCCACATGGCCAGCAGCCCGGCGATGCCAATGGCGACGCTGATCCCGATGAATCCGGGTGCAACCGTGACAATGTCGACGCCCAGGTAATCGAACACGACCACCGCAAACGGAATCCACATCAACCACCACGAGTGGCCCACGACAATGCCGCTGCCCACGTACACGCGGCGCACCGAAGCGACCTGCTTCTGGATGCTCAGCACGGGTGCGGAATAGTCGATGCTACGGATCTTGCCCAGCGTCATGCCGGCCGTGAGGATGGCAAGGACACCGTAGACGTGCAGGATCAGCCCGGTGACGAACAGATGCGCGACGTCGACATGCCTGGACCAGAACGCTACGCCAATCAGGATGGTCAGGATGCCGAACAGGATCTGCACGATCTGTCCCCAGAACAGCGGTCGCAGCCCGGCGCGCATGTTCTTGAATCGTCCGTCCTTGAACAGTTGCAGTTGGATCGCATTGCTCTGTTGCATCCTGCGATCCAGTGCCTGCCAGGTGGCTTTCAGTTCGTCGAGTTCCATGATGGTTTCCATAAGTGTCTTGTCGGGTCAGATTTCGTTGCGGATGCGTTGCTTGAGTCGGCTGATCTTGGTGGCCACGTTGGTTTCGCTGATGCCCAGGATGTCGGCGATCTCGCGATAACCCTGGTCTTCGAGATACAGCAACAGCAGGGCACGGTTGAGCGCGTCCAGCTGCGCGATGAAGCGGTGCAGGGCGCGTACCTGCTGGTCGGCTTCGTGGTCGACGCCGTTCTCATCGGCGATGTCGTGCAGGTCTTCGTCCAGCGGCACCGCATGCCGGTTGATGTGGGTGGTGCTGCGCACGTGCGAGATCGCCACGTTCAAGGCGATGCGGTACATCCAGGTGGAGAACGACCGTTGCGGGTCGTAACCGGGGAAGGCGCGCCACAGCTGGGTGGTGATGTCCTGGGCCAGGTCGGCGCGGTCATCGGCATGGAAGCTGTAGGTGTTGGTGACCTTGAAGACGATCCCGCGATGGCGTTCGATCAGCGCGCGGAACTGCTCCTGCCGGGTGGTATCGCTTGCCATGGTTGCGCTGTGGTGCCCCATTCCAATGCCTGAGTCCGAATGCCTGTGTACCCCATGATTCGCACCGGCGGCCGAAAAATCACAGCGGCTGCGACCGCAGTCCGTAAAAAAACTGGCCGGAATGAACGAAACAGGCCATACGCCGGCGCATGTCATTGCACTGACTTGGGCTGTCCCCGACAATCAGCGCATCTGACGGGAGATGTCTCTTGAGTTCCAGCCCCCAGGCGTCCGCACCGGCCGCCCAGCTCCGCAAGTTGTGCGCCGAGTTCGCCAAGCCCCGCCTGAGCCGCGCGGTCTGGCAATTGCTCAACACCCTGCCGCCGCTGCTGGCCTTGTGGGCCTTGATGGCCTGGAGCGTGGTCGGCGAGTGGGGCTATGGCTGGACGCTGCTGCTGGCCGTGCCCGCCGCCGGTTTCTACGTACGCCTCTTCATCATCCAGCACGACTGCGGCCACGGCTCGTTCTTCGCCAGCGAGCGTGCCAACCATATCGTCGGTGCCACGCTGGGCCTGATCACCCTGTTCCCGTTCGGTTACTGGAAGAAGACCCACGCGATCCACCATGGCACCTCCGGCAACCTGGATCGCCGAGAGATGGGCGACATCGAAACCCTGACCGTAGCGGAATACGAGGCGCGTTCGTGGTTCGGGCGTTTCGCCTACCGCTTCTACCGCAGTACGCCGGTGCTGCTGGGCATCGGCCCGCTGTACCAGTTCGTGATCAAGCACCGTTTCCCGTTCGACCTGCCCTTCACCTGGAAGAAGGAATGGGCCAGCGTGATGCTCAACAACCTGATGCTGCTGGTCGTGGGTGGCGCACTCGGTTTCGCCATCGGCTGGCACACCGTGCTGCTGGTGCACCTGCCCATCGTGCTGCTGGCCGGCGCGATGGGCGTGTGGCTGTTCTACGTGCAGCACACCTTCGAAGGCGCGTACTGGGCGCGCAAGGAAAACTGGGACGCCGGCAAGGCGGCCGTGGTGGGCAGCTCGTATTTCGACCTGCCGCACGTGCTGCACTGGTTCACCGGCAATATCGGCTACCACCACATCCACCACCTGGCCAGCCGGATCCCCAACTACCGCCTGCGCGAGGCCTTCGAGTCCAGCGAGTTGCTGCAGTCGGCCCCGCGCCTGACCCTGTGGTCCAGCCTCAAGTCGGCACGGCTGAAGCTGTGGGACGAACAGTCACAGCGCATGGTCGGCTTCGGCTACCGCAAAACGCTGGCGTAACCGCCCGGATCGAAGCAAAAAGCGAGGTGGCGTGCGCCATGCGCACGATGGTCGGGGCCTCGGGTAGCACATCCCCTCCGAACAGTCCTCGGGCCGCCGACACCGCGCTTCGTGCGCATGGCGCACGCTACCGCCGAGGGTCTGGGGCGGGATTAGGGCGACAGCTCTTGTCGCAGGGCGCACAATACTCGGTCGCGCCCGTCCATCACGGTGGCGCCCGGAGTTTCCCGCATGTCCAACGAACCTGATTCCCCCCTTCTTTTCGCCGATCTCGGCCTGTCCGCGCCGGTCATGGCCTCGGTCACCGAAGTCGGCTACGAGTCGCCTTCGCCCATCCAGGCCGCCACCATCCCGGCGCTGCTGGCCAGCAAGGACGTACTCGGCCAGGCCCAGACCGGCACCGGCAAGACCGCCGCGTTTGCCCTGCCGATCCTGTCCCGCCTGAAACTGGACCAGAAGAAGCCACAGGCGCTGGTGCTGGCGCCGACCCGCGAGCTGGCCATCCAGGTCGCCGAGGCCTTCCAGCGCTACGCCAACAAGATCCCCGGTTTCAACGTGCTGCCCATCTACGGCGGCCAGGGCTATGCGCCGCAACTCTCCGCGCTGAAGCGCGGCGTGCACGTGGTGGTGGGAACGCCCGGTCGCGTCATCGACCACCTGGATCGCGGCACCCTGGACCTGTCCGAGCTGACCACGCTGGTGCTGGACGAAGCCGACGAAATGCTGCGCATGGGCTTCATCGACGACGTCGAGGCGGTGCTGAAGAAGACCCCGCCGACCCGCCAGGTCGCGCTTTTTTCCGCGACCATGCCGCCGGTCATCCGTCGCATCGCCCAGACCTACCTGCGTGAGCCGCAGGAAGTCACCATCACCGCCAAGACCACCACCGCCACCAACATCCGCCAGCGTTACTGGTTCGTCAGCGGCATGCACAAGCTGGATGCGTTGACCCGGATCCTCGAAGCCGAGCCGTTCGAGGCCATGATCATCTTCGCCCGCACCAAGCTGGGTACCGAGGAACTGGCGCAGAAACTGCAGGCCCGTGGCCTGGCCGCTGCCGCCATCAACGGCGACGTGCAGCAGCAGCAGCGCGAACGCACCATCCAGCAGCTCAAGGACGGCAAGCTCGACATCCTGGTCGCCACCGACGTGGCCGCGCGCGGCCTGGACGTGGAGCGCATCAGCCACGTGCTGAATTACGACATCCCCTACGACACCGAAAGCTACGTGCACCGCATCGGCCGTACCGGCCGCGCCGGTCGCAGCGGTGACGCGATCCTGTTCGTGACTCCGCGCGAGAAAGGCATGCTGCGCTCGATCGAGCGCGCCACCCGCCAGCCGATCGACGAAATGAAGCTACCCAGCGTGGAAGCTGTCAACGACAAGCGGGTGGAAAAATTCCTCGGCCGCATCACCGATGCATTGGCGTCGAACGAGGCGGGGGAATACCGTTCGCTGGTAGAACGTTACGAGCAGGAACAGAACGTGCCGATGGTGGACATCGCCGCCGCGCTTGCGCGCATGGTGCAGGGCGATACGCCACTGCTGCTGCGCCCGGACCGCGCCGCGCCACCGCCCGCCAGCTTCGAGCGCAACGAACGCCACGAGCGCGCGGAACGGCCGTCGCGTGGCGAGCGTCCGCAGCGTAGCGAACGTGCGTCATCCAGCGAACGTCCGGCGTACAGCGAGCGTCCTGCACGCGACGAGCGCCCGGCGCGTCGCCATGAGGAGGCTCCGGCTTCGCTCGAACGTGCGCCTGCCGCACCGCGCAGTTTCGACAAGCCCGCACGCGAAACGTCACGGATCGAGCGTCCCGAGTTCGAGCGCGCACCGGCTGAGCGTCCGCGCATCGACAAGGCGCCGCGCGAGAAGCCCGACGTGGGCATGGAGTCCTTCCGCATCGAAGTGGGCCACGCGCACGGCGTGAAGCCGGCCAACATCGTCGGCGCCATCGCCAACGAGGCAGGCCTGGACAGCAAGTACATCGGCCGCATCGACATCCAGGACGACTACACCGTGCTGGACCTGCCGGAAGGCATGCCGAAAGAGCTGTTGATGCACCTGAAGAAGGTGTGGGTCTCCGGCCAGCAACTGCGCATCCACAAGGTGGGCGAGGGCGATGCTGGCGATGCACCGCCACGCAGTTTCAAGCCCGCGGGTGCGCGTACCGGCAAGCCGTCCGGCTTCAAGCCGGGTCCGCCGGGCAAGCTGCACCGCAAGGGACCGCCGAAGCCGCGCGAGTGATTGGATTGCTTGTCGGTTGCCGGGAAATCACGGTGATGCGTGGTGACAAGTTAAAAAATGAAGCCGTCATCCCGGCGAAAGCCGGGACCCAACTATCCGACCCCTGTTAGATGGGTCCCGGCTTTCGCCGGGATGACGGCTTCTTCTTTATGGCGTGAGCATCGCCTGCGAACACCCCGCGGTTTTTACCTCTGTTAACGCGCTGACGAACAATTACCCATGACTGACGACACCACCCGCCTCAACAAACACATCGCCGAAACCGGCTTCTGCTCGCGTCGCGAAGCGGATCGGCTTATCGCGGCGCGCCGGGTCACGGTGAATGGGTTGCCTGCCGGCATGGGTGCCGTGGTCGGCGAGGGTGACGAAGTCAAGGTCGACGGCCAGGTGCTGCAGGTGCGGCAGAAGAAAGCCGGCGGGCGCAAGCACGTCTACATCATGCTCAACAAGCCGGTGGGCATCACCTGCACCACCGAACAGGCGGTGGAAGGCAACATCATCGATTTCATCGACCACCAGCAGCGCATCTTCCCGATCGGTCGCCTGGACAAGGACTCCGAAGGGCTGATCCTGCTGACTAGCAACGGCGACATCGTCAACGAGATCCTGCGTGCGGAAAACAAGCACGAGAAGGAATACCACGTAGCGGTGAACAAGCCGGTCACCGACGAGTTCCTGCGCGGCATGGCGCGCGGCGTGCGCATCCGCGACGAAGTGACCTTGCCGTGCAAGACCGGCAGGCTGGCCAAGTACGGGTTCCGCATCGTGCTGACCCAGGGCCTGAACCGGCAGATCCGCTTGATGTCGGCGGCGTTCGATTACCGCGTCAAGCAACTGCGCCGCGTGCGCATCGACAACCTGAAGCTGGGCGCCCTGAAGCCCGGCCAATGGCGCAACCTGACCGAAGTGGAATTGCGCGGCCTGCTGCCGCAACGCACCGAGTGGTGATGCATCATCGATGTATTGTGGGAGCGACGTAAGTCGCGAAGCTCTCAACGGTGTATCGGTACAGCCTCATCGCAACTTACGTCGCTCCCACGCAGGTCTCAGTCGAATGAGTAGTTCGACTCGCTCCTGATGCATCGTAGGAGCGACGTAAGTCGCGAAGGGTTTTGATCTTGGGTTTCGGTCGCGACTTACGTCGCTCCTACGTTAAGCTTCAGGTTTACTCGACCATGCCTTTGGCTTCCGACGTGCCGAGCATCTCGGGATGCCCGACAGGCTTGCTGCGATTGAGCAGCGGATGCAGGAACACCGCCGCCAGGATGATCGCCACGCTCTTGATGCATCGTAGGAGCGACGTAAGTCGCGAAGGGTTTTGATCTTGGGTTTCGGTCGCGACTTACGTCGCTCCTACGTTAAGCTTCAGGTTTACTCGACCATGCCTTTGGCTTCCGACGTGCCGAGCATCTCGGGATGCCCGACAGGTTTGCTGCGATTGAGCAGCGGATGCAGGAACACCGCGGCCAGGATGATCGCCACGCCCAGGTAGAACACCGGCGTGAGTTCGCGCTGTTCGCCCAGCAGCACCATGGCCAGCACGATGGCGTATACCGGCTCCAGGTTGGTGACCATCTGCACGCCATACGCACTCAGGTGGCGCAGCGCGACCAGTGACAGCGCGAACGGCAGCAGCGTGCACACAAGCGCCAATACCAGCAGCAACGCGCCGTCATACAGGCCGGGAAGGACCAGCAGGTCACCCGCGAACGACGGGAAGATCATCGGCATCACCGGTGCCAGCAAGGTCAACAGCAGGGTGCCTGCGCCCAGTTCAAGGCCGGTGACGGTCAGGGGATCGCCGCCGTCCACCAGGCGCTTGTTGAACGAGCCGAACAACGCGACCAGCAGCGCCGACAGCGCGCCCACCGCGATGCCCATGCGCATGCCATCCGGCACGCCACCCACGACCAGAGCGACGCCGGGCAACACGGCTAGGCCGAAGGCCAGTTCGCGCAGGGCGAACGGGCGGCGTGCAACCCAGGGTTCGACGATGGACGTGAACGCCGGCGCCAGCGCGATGCAGGTCGCCGCCACCGACGCATTGGACAACTTGATGGCGCCGTAGAAGGTCAGCCAATGCAAAGCAACCAGCGCGCCGATGCCGCTGTATGCAAGCATCAGGCGCGGCGACATCGCACGCAGGCCACGCCAGACGCTGGGCACGAAGGCGAGCGCGGCCACCACCAGCAACATGCGCCACCATACCAGCGGCAACGCGGGCAGGGTGATCAGCTTGCCCAGGATCGCGGTGAAGCCCCATAGCAGTACGCAGAAATGAATCTGCAGCTGGGCTTTGCTGGTGGGCGTCATCGGCATGGCACTATTGTCGCCGATGCCGGCGTGTGCTGGCCAACCCTGCCATGGAATCGTGATGGGCGAATCGTTCACCTCTTACTTGCGCGAGCTGTTTGCGCAGTTGGGTCCGGTCACGTTGCGCAAGATGTTCGGAGGGCAGGGGCTGTACCACGACGGCATCATCATAGGGTTGGTGATTGGCGACGAGCTCTTCCTCAAGACCGATGCCGTTACCCGCAACGCCTTCGAGCAAGCCGGTGGCCAGCCATTTACCTACCAAGGCAAGGACAAGCCGGTAGTGACCAGTTACCTGTCGCCACCGGCCGAGGCGATGGAATCGGCGCACGCCATGCAGCCGTGGGCGCGACTGGCCTGGGAAGCGGCTCTGCGCAAGCCGGCAGGCGTTAAACCGGCCAAGCCGATGAAGACTCCCCGCGCCAGGAAATCTTGAAGCCGCGTGGGCGCGCTGCCCGGACACTTCCATGTGTATCGACGCATCCGGCCCACAAACATTTCCACTGCGGGAGCGGCTTCAGCCGCGGCGGGTCGTGCAGTAGCGTCGCGGCTGAAGCCGCTCCCACAAGTCATGGGCTGGATCAACAGTGGACTGAGCCCAAGCGCTCCAGCAAAGCCATCGCGGCCGCCGGGTTGCGCTCCTTCGCGCTGCTGATGAAGTAGAGGAACACGTCGCGCGGTGCGGTTGCGGCGAGCACGCTTTCCACATGTGCAAGATCAGCGGGATCACCGCCCGCAGACCACTCGCGTGCACGCTTCGACCATGCATCAAGATCAGCTGCTGCGTAGCCGCTACCAATGTCCGCTTGCGAACGCATCAGCCGCGCGTACACGAAATCCGCGGTCAGGTCGGCAAACGAGGGGTACTCGCTGGAATCGGTGAACACCGTCGCCATGCCGTGCCGGCGCGCCAGGGCGAGATAGCCCGGCGTTATGAAAGCAGGATCACGCACGTCAAGCACGTGGCGCAACCTGCGGCCGTTGTGCTCGCTCGGCAGCAGTCCGGTGAATGCTTCGAATGCGGCCGCGTCGATCTGCTGGCCCTTGTCGAACTGCCACACCAGTGGCCCCAGCTTGTCGCCCAGTTCGCTGATGCCGCCGATAAAGTCTTCGATCTGCGGCCCGGTTTTCGACAGCGTGCGCGACTCCATGATGCGCTTGGGTGCCTTCGCCGAGAACACGAAGCTTTCTGGCGTCTCGTCACGCCATTTCGCATAGGTCGCCGGCTTCTGCGTGCCGTAATAGGTGCCGTTGATCTCGATGGAGGTGAGTTGCCGGCTCGCGTATTCCAGTTCACGCCGCTGCACCAGCCCCGCCGGATAGAACATGCCACCGCGCCATGGTGCGTAGGTCCAGCCGCCGATGCCGACGCGAATCGCGGTCGAGCCCGTGGCTTCCAGGGCGGTCGTGCCCGCGAACAGGTCCATGGACGGGTCAGGTGTGCGCGCCATCGGTCAGGCCTTCCACGGATCGTAACTGCCAAACCACCACAGGTGTCCTTCCAGGTCACGACACGAATAGCCGCGTCCACCGTAGTCCTGGTCGCTGATGTCCATCACGATGGTCGCGCCTGCAGCCTTCGCGCGTGCGTAATGCGCATCGGCGTCGGTGACGATCACGCAGGGACTCTGGGTTTCGCGCAATCCTATGGCGTCCGGCTGCACGACCTGCTTGCCCCATTCGCTGCTGTTGTCCGCCGAGCCCAACATGACCATGCCGTTGCCGAAGGTCAGTTGCGCGTGGTGGACGAGGTCGCCGTTGGCATACACCGCATGCGCCTCGAAGCCGAATGCCCTGCACAGCCACTCGATGGCGGTGAGCGCGTCGCGGTAGCGCAGACAGGGAATGATGGTGCTGGTGGTGTTGGCGGCAAGGGACATGGCGGGCTCCTCACGATGGATGGGTGGATGGTAGCGTGTAGGAGCTGCGTAAGCTGCGACCGTACATTTTGGCCTGCGGTGATCCCTTGATACGCACAGGTATCCGTCGCAGCTTACGCAGCTCCTGCGAGGGCTGCGGTGCGATAATGGACGCATGATATTCCGCTGGTTCGAATCCTTGATCGATGTGTTCGGCACCCCCGAACCCGGCATGCCGCCGCGTGGCGTGGTGCCGTTCTACCTGCATTACCTGCGCCAGGTGTGGCCGGTGATGGCGGTGATGGGCGTGCTGGGATTCGTGGTGGCGCTGGTGGAAGTGGCGATGTTCGACTTCCTGGGCCGGCTGGTCGATTTGACCGTCCAGGCGCCGACGCCGGACTTCTTTGCCGTGCATGGCCGCGAGCTGCTGTTCATGGCCTTCGTCGCAATGATCGCCCGCCCCGTGTTGATTGCCCTCAGCGACCTGTTGATGCACCAGGCGGTCACGCCGGGCCTGACCGCACGCGTTCGCTGGCAACAGCACCAGTACGTGGTGCGGCAGAGCCTGTCCTTCTTCCAGAACGACTACGCCGGGCGCATCGCCAACCGCATCATGCAGACCGGCGCGTCGCTGCGTGAATCGGCGGTGCAGATCATCGACGCGTTGTGGTACGTGACCATCTATACCGGTAGCGCCCTGTTCCTGTTCGCGCAGGCGGACAAGCGCCTGATGATTCCGCTGATCGTATGGGTGTTCCTGTACATCGGCACGCTGGCGTACTTCGTGCCGCGGGTGAAGGATCGCTCATGGAAGGCATCGGAGGCGCGTTCGCGGCTGATGGGCCGCATCGTCGACGGCTACACCAACATCGCCACGCTCAAGCTGTTCTCGCACACGCGCCAGGAAGATGCGTACGTCGCCGAGGCCGTGCAGGAAAACGTGGACAAGGTGCGCGGGATGACGCGCATGACCACCGGCATGGACGTCAGCCTGACCGTGCTCAACGGGCTGCTGGTGACGGTCACCGCGGCGCTGGGTTTGTGGCTGTGGCAGCAGGGCGCGATCAGCGCCGGTGCGATCGCGCTGTCCACCGGCCTGGTGATCCGCATCGAGAACATGTCCGGCTGGATCATGTGGGTGGTCAACGGCATCTTCGAGGACATCGGCACCGTGCAGGACGGCATGGAGACCGTGGCGAAGCCGCACAGCGTCGTGGATGCCGTGGGCGCAGTCCCGCTGGCCATCACGCGTGGCGACGTGGATTTCCAGGACATCCATTTCCATTACGGGAAAGCCGGCGGCGTGATCGCAGGCCTCGACCTGCAGGTGCGCGCGGGCGAGAAGATCGGCCTGGTCGGGCCATCAGGCGCGGGCAAGTCCACGCTGGTGAACGTGTTGCTGCGCCTGTATGACCTGGAGGCGGGGCGCATCCTCATCGATGGTCAGGACATCGCGCACGTTACACAGGAAAGCCTGCGCGGGCAGATCGGCGTGGTCACCCAGGATACGTCGCTGTTGCACCGTTCCATCCGCGACAACCTGCGTTACGGGCGACCCGATGCAAGCGAGGACGAGCTGGTCGCCGCAGTGCGCAGTGCGCGTGCCGAAGGCTTCATCGACGAACTGGTCGATGGCGAGGGCCGGCGTGGCTACGACGCGCACGTGGGTGAGCGCGGGGTCAAGCTTTCAGGCGGCCAGCGCCAGCGCATCGCGATCGCACGCGTGCTGTTGAAGGACGCGCCGATCCTGGTGATGGACGAAGCGACGTCGGCGCTGGATTCGGAGGTGGAAGCCGCCATCCAGGACAGCCTGGACATGCTGATGGAAGGCAAGACCGTCATCGCCATCGCCCATCGCCTGTCCACGATTGCACGCATGGATAGGCTGGTGGTGATGGATCGTGGTGACGTGGTGGAAACCGGCACCCATGCCGAACTGATCGCGCGCGACGGCCTGTACGCTCGCCTGTGGAAGCGACAGACTGGCGGCTTCGTCGCCGCCGATCTTTGATTTCCACAATATCCGTGTAGGAGCGACGTAAGTCGCGATGGCGCTTTCATGGGAAGGCTTCATCGTGACTTACGTCGCTCCTACACAGCGAGCTGCGGCTTACTGGATCGGCTGGTCCATCATCAGCTGGCGTGCGAAGCGCACCGGTGGCGCGCCGTAGGACAGCATCTGGTCGTGGTAGGCCTTGGCGTTGAACTTGTCACCCAGCTTGGCTTCCATGGCCTTGCGCGTGTCGAAGTGTTCCTGCGCGCCGACGAAATAAGTCGGCAACTGAGCGGACGTCAGCTGCGTGCGCTTCCACTTGCCTTCGGCCTCGCGCTCCTGCTGGAAGGTCTGGCGCACCATCAGGTCCATGGCCTGTTCCTTGCTCCAGTTGTCGACGTGCACGCCCTGGTCCAGCAGCGCATTGGCCACCGCGCGCAGGTAGAACTTCTGCTGCACCAGGCGGAACAACGGATCGCTGTCCATGTAGCCGGCGTCGGCCATCATGTCCTCGGTGTAAACCGCCCAGCCTTCGGCGAACGGACCCGAGCGCAATACCGCGCGCAGGGTCGAGGGGAACTTGGCCGAATGCCAGCCTTCCAGGTAATGGCCCGGCGTGCCCTCGTGGATGCTGAGCAGGTGGATCATGCGGTTGTTGTATTCGCGCAGGAACGAATCCACCTGCTTGTCATCCCATTCTTCCGGAATCGGCGATACCGCGTAGAAGGTGTCCAGGCCTTTGTCGAGCGGGCCGGGTGAATCCGCATAGGCCACCGCGACGCCGCGCTGGAACTCCGGCATGGTGATGATCTTCACCGGGCTGTCGGGCAGGGTGACGAGGTCTTTCTCGCGCACGAAATCGGTGGCCGACGCCAGCGCGCTTTCGGCGGCTTCCACCACCTTGTCGCGTGCGGGCTTGTCGGCGTACGCCAGTTCAAGCGCGGCTTCGATCGCCTTCTGCTGTTGTTCGGCGGTCGGGGCATCCGGCATGTCGGGCGCGTTCGGCTTGTCTTTCAGCACGGTGCGGGCGACGTCGTACATTTCCGCGCGCACGCGCTTGATTTCATCTTCCGCGCGTTGCTTGATCTCCGTGCGCGACAGCGATGACAACAGGGCGAACTGCAGCTTCTGGTCGTACAGGGTCTGGCCAACGCGGAAGTCACCCTTGGCATTCGGCACCAGGGTCTTGTCCAGCCATTCCTGGTGCTCGGTCACGGCGACCTTCAGGGCGGCGGTGGCTTTTTCCGCGCGCGCGCGCTCGGCGTCCGGCAGGTCCTTCAGGTTGGGGGTGATGAAGGTGTCGACGATGCTCAGGATGCCCTTGTTCTGGTCGGCGGCGGTCTGCGCATGGATCTGCGGCACGCGGGCCGGGTCGAGGTTCTCGCGCGCCTGTGCAAGCAGCGCCGGGATCTTTTCCATGCGCGTGATCGCAGCGCCAAGGCGCTGCGGCAGCGGGGCGAACTCGCGCGCCATCAAGCCATAGACCGCGCTGCCGGCCAGGCCGCTGTAGACCTGCGGGTCCCAGGCCCAGCCCTGCAGGGTTTCGCTGCCCCAGATGTCGTACTGCAGCTGGTTGCGCAGGATCGCGGCATCCACCTGGTTCTCGCGCGACAGCGTGCTGGCGTCCATCGCATCCAGTTCCGCCAGGATCTTCTTGCTGAAATCCAGGCTCTTCTGGCGTCCGGCCGCGCTCAGGTCATCGATCTCGCCGTCGTACTTGTGCTCGCCAATCTGGGTGGCGCTGATCGGCGACAGTTGCAGCCAGCCGTCCAGTGCACGCTTGGACAGGTCGGCGAATTTCGCGTCCGCTGCAGCGGTATCAGCCGCCGTGGTAGCCGGCGTTGCCTCAGTGGGGGCGGCGGGCGCTTCCGCCTTCTGGCAGGCGGCGAGGGCGGAGAGCAGGGCTAGGGCGAGCAGGCTGTGGCGCATCAGGGGTTCCCATTGCAGTGCGGCATTGCACGAAGCTGCCGAGCATAGGCAAAACCGGGTGCCGATGCATGTGCCGATGGCTTATGCTCGCGCCACCACCAGCACGGGACCGGCCATGAAGCATTCGGGAAGCTGCCATTGCGGCAAGATCGCGTTTGAGCTTGAAGGGGATATCAAGGAAGTCATCGACTGCAATTGCTCGTTGTGCCGCCGTCGCGGTGGACTGCTGTGGTTCGGCGCGCGGGATGCGCTGGTGCTGACGACCCCCGAGTCCGACCTGGGCACCTATACGTTCAACAAGCACCACATCCAGCACCATTTCTGCACGACCTGCGGCATTTCACCGTTTGGCGAAGGCGACAATCCCAAGGGAGGCGCACGCATGCTGGCAGTCAACGTGCGCTGCCTACCGGACGTGGACCTGAAAGCGTTGACCGTGCACGAGTACGACGGAGCCAAGCTGTGAAGACAAGCAACCGATGGCTGCAACGCGCAGTGCTTGGTATCTCCGTCCTGCTTCCCTTGTCTGCATGGGCGCAGGACGCCTGTCCGCCGGAAGGCACGGATGCCAGTTCGCTGGCCTTGTTGAAGGAGCAGCGCTTCGCCATCGATGATGTCGCCGTGCGCGATGCGCTGGCGATGGGCCTGCTGGGTTGTCTGTCCAGCCCGGATCCCGCGCTGCGCGACGGCATGGCGTACGAGGCTTTCACCCAGTGGTTGCGCAACGACCAGCTGCAGCCGGAGGTGCGCACGGAGTTGCGTGATCGTCTCTACAAGATGCTGAAGGAAACGGACGAAGGTGGTTTCCGCCAGCCGTTCGCGGCGCTGGTGCTGTCGGAAGTGGCGCGCACGGATCGCATCAGCCCATGGATGTCACCCGCCGAGCGCGTGGCAATGGTGAAGGCGGCCACGCAGTACCTGGGTTCGGTCACGGATTACCGCGGATTCGACAATGCGGAAGGCTGGCGCCACGGCGTGGCACACGGCAGCGACTGGTTGTTGCAGTTGGCCTTGAATCCAGGCGTGGAGCGCGCGCA
>CALCNV010000064.1 GCA_937897645.1 uncultured Lysobacteraceae bacterium | reverse complement strand
TGATGGTGCCGCTGGAAACCGCGCGCCGTCGCCTGCTCGGTGCGATGGGTCTGCCGCCCAGCGCGGTGATGCAGATCGCGCTGACCGTCACCGATGCAAAAGATCTTTCCTATGCGCAGGGTGAAGTGGAAGCCCTGCTGCGCCAGCGCCACAAGATCGCGCCTGGCGAAGATGATGATTTCAACGTGCGCAATATTTCCGAGATCGTCGCCACGCGCACTGCCACGACGCGCCTGATGTCGTTGCTGCTCGGCGCGGTGGCCACCATCTCACTGATCGTCGGCGGCATCGGCATCATGAATATCATGCTGGTGTCTGTGACAGAGCGCATCCGCGAGATTGGCTTGCGCATGGCAGTGGGTGCAGGACCGGGTGACATCCAGCGCCAGTTCCTCGCCGAGGCAATGCTCATCTCGTTGATAGGAGGCGCGATAGGCATTGCGCTGGGTATCGTCGGTGCCCTGCTGGTGGGCAAGTTCGGCTCGCTGCCGGTGGCCCTGAACGGCCAGGTGATCGCATTGGCGGCGGGTTTCTCCATCGGTACCGGGCTGTTCTTCGGTTATTACCCAGCGCGCAAGGCCTCGCAGCTGGATCCGATCGAGGCACTCCGCCAGCAGTGACTGCGACTGTAGGAGCTGCGCAAGCTGCGACCGTATGGGTGGGCCTTCCGGATAGCCAGTGTGCGCGACAGGCGCCAGGTCGCAGCTTGCGCAGCTCCTACAGTGGCGTGGGCATCGGCTATCCTTTGCACCTGATTTCCCAAGATTATTTTCCATGACCTCCCATGCCAAGCCCTTCGCCCTCGTCATCCATGGCGGTGCCGGCGTGATCGAACGCGACCAGCTGTCCGCAGCGGATGAGCAATCGATACGCGCCGATCTCGAGCGTGCACTGGAAGCAGGCCACGCCATCCTCGCCAGCGACGGCACGGCACTCGACGCGGTGGAAGCCGCGGTCGTCGCGCTGGAGGAGTCGCCGCGCTTCAATGCCGGAAAAGGTTCGGTCTACAACGCGGAAGGTCGGCACGAACTCGATGCGTCGATCATGGAGGGCCACACCCGCCGCGCAGGTGCAGTGGCCGGCGTGGAAACCATCCGCAACCCGGTGAAGCTGGCGCGTGTGGTGATGGAACACTCGCCGCACGTGATGATGATCAGCGCGGGTGCGGAACAGTTCGCCGATACGCAACCGCAGATTGAGCGCGTGGCGAATGAGTGGTTCGATACCGATACGCGTCGTGCCCAACTGGACATTGAACAGGCCCGCGAACGCGCGACGCAAGCCGACGCAGACAACCTGCGTGGAAAGTACTTTGGAACCGTCGGTGCCGTAGCGCTGGACGCACACGGAAACCTGGCGGCTGCGACGTCTACCGGTGGCATGACCAACAAGCGCTACGGGCGCGTCGGTGATTCACCTTTGATCGGTGCAGGCACCTGGGCCGACGAACGCTGCGCGGTGTCCGGAACCGGCTGGGGCGAGTTCTTTATCCGTAATGTCGTAGCGCATGACATCGCGGCGCGCATGGCGTACCGCGACGACACGCTGGCGGTGGCCGCGGATGCCGTGATCCTGCAGCGCGTGCCGGAACTGGGTGGCGACGGCGGTGCGATCGCGGTGGACAGCGATGGCAACATCGCGATGCCGTTCAGCACGTCGGGTATGTATCGCGGCTGGGTGAAGCCGGATGGGACGCGGGGCGTTGCGATCTTTGGTGAGAATGACTGAGTCCGGCATGCATGCGGTTCGCGTTTGCATGCAAATCAAATCGCGGGTTACCTAGTCCGACACAAGCTCTCTCAGATCAGGTCCCTCTCCCCTTGTGGGAGAGGGTGCCGAAGGCGGGAGAGGGGTGGCCGGAGCCTGCGACTTGTCAGATGCTCTGGAATGGTCGAGTGTGATTTCCCCGCGAGGATTCCTACACTCGATACACCAGAAAGCGGGCCGTAGACTGGCTCCGGCGACCCCTCTCCCGGCCCCGTATCAAGTACGGGGCAGGCTCTGTCGGCCACCCTCTCCCACAAGGGGAGAGGGACGCATCAGCTCGAAATCCCCGAGAGCATGCAGGATCCGTTTGTTACCGAAGCGCATGTTCAAGCTTAGGAGCTAGTTTCAATATTCAACAACTGAAGCGCGGCTCCAAAGTGATGCTTACTACGCACAAGCCTTCGAACTCCATTCCGCCATCCGCCTCTCCATCTCGGCAGGCTCCACGTCTTCGACGTGCGTGGCCAGTGACCACTTGTGGCCAAAGGGATCGATCACCGTGCCGATGCGATCACCCCAGAATTCAAGCGTCACCGGTCGATCCGCCTTGGCGCCGGCGCTGATGGCCTTCGCATGGGCGGCGTCCGCATCCGGCACGTAGATCATGAAGCTGGCGGTAGCCCCACCACGCGAGTTCGGACTCAACGCGCCCATGTCCGGGAATTCGTCGGCCAGCATCAGGTGGGTGTCGCCGATCATGATTTCGGCATGGCCGATCTTGTCGCCCATCGGCAGGCGGAACAGTTCATTCGCGCCGAATGCATCGCGGTAGAAATCCAGCGCCTTGGCACCGTCATCGACGATCAGGTAGGGCGTGACGGTGTTGTATCCGTCGGGGGTGTGGTTCACTGGCATGCGGGCGCTCCAAGGAAGTGGGCATTCAATTTATTCCGGGGGCGGTTACGGATTCGTTACTGGAACAATGACGCCTGCATGCGGCTCAAGCATCCAGATCCGAGTGATGACACCGGTGTAACCGTGGGTACGCGCAAGGCCCACGTGTTCATCCGGATGAGTTCTGTAAATTGCATTACGTGCCTGCCAATGCACGTGATGGAACATTAGTTGCAACGCTATTGCGCAGGCGCTACTGCATCGTCTAGTTTCGCGGTTCGGCAGCCCACTTCCGGACTGCCTTCAAACAACCACGGAGTGTCTTGCATGAATGGCAGTCATCGTTTTGGTCTGTTGGCGGGTGCGGTTCTGATTGCGTTGGGTACCAGTTTCGCGGCACAGGCAGGCGGGCGGCCGGACCTGGTATTGAAGGCACTTGGCAATGGCCGTGCGCACGCCGATGGCGAGTTGCTGGTCAAGTACCGCGACGGCGCCAGTGCCAGCAACAGGCAGGCGGTGAACCAGGGCCTGGGTGCGCAGAAGCTGGAGACCGTGCGTCACGGCAATGCCAAGAAGGGCGAGCTGGCCTTGCTGAAATTGCCGAAGGGCATGGACCTGGCCGCTGCCATCAGCGCCATCAACGACGATCCGGCGGTTGAATACGCCGAACCCAACTGGACCTACCAGCACCAGGCGGTTTCCAACGACACCTATTACACGAATGGTTCGCTGTGGGGCATGTACGGCGATGGCTCCACGCCGGCCAACCAGTACGGTTCGCAGGCCGGCGAGAGCTGGGCGGGTGGACACACCTCGTGTGGCAACGTGATCGTCGGCGTGATCGACGAAGGCATTTACTACCAGCACGAAGATCTTGCGGCCAATATCTGGACCAATCCCTACGATGCAGCCGACGGCATCGACAACGACGGCAACGGTTACGTGGACGACATCCGTGGCTGGGATTTCGACGGCAACAGCAACAACATCAATTCCGGTGGTGCAAACGATGACCACGGCACCCATGTGTCCGGCACCATCGCGGGTGCGGGTGGCAACGGCAAGGGTGTTGCGGGCGTGTGCTGGAGCGGCATCAAGTTGATCAGCGGCAAGTTCCTTGGCCGTCGCGGCGGCAGCACGGCCAACGCGATCAAGGCCATCGACTACTTCACCGATCTCAAGACCCGCCACGGCCTGAATATCGTCGCCACCAACAACTCATGGGGCGGTGGTGGCTTCTCGCAAGCGCTGCAGGATGCGATTGGCCGCGCCAACACGGCGAACATCCTGTTCGTGGCGGCGGCCGGCAATGACGCTTACGACAACGATGCGACGGCCAGCTATCCGTCCAACTACCCCAATGCGAACGTGATCGCGGTGGCTTCGATCACCAACACCGGGGCACTGTCCAGCTTCTCGCAATGGGGCCGGACCACCGTGGACCTGGGCGCGCCGGGTTCGGGCATCTGGTCGACAGTGCCGGTAAGTTCCAAAGGCAAGCTGGCATCGGGTTATGCCAGCTACAGCGGGACTTCGATGGCCACTCCGTACGTGACCGGTGCCGTGGCGCTGTATGCCTCTACGCGACCGGGCGCGAGCGCGGCGGACATCAAGGCGGCCGTGCTGGCCAACACCGTGCCGACTACCTCGCTGCAGAACAAGACGGTCACCGGTGGTCGCTTGAATACCACTGGCTTCTGATCCGCGTTCGCAACACCTGCAATACAGGAAAGCCCGGCTCACGCCGGGCTTTTTTGTTACTGGATATGCGGGGCGATGAGGTCACGCCAGAGTTCATAGCCTTTTCGATTCATGTGCAGGCGGTCTTCCACGAACAGATCCGTGCGTGGCTGGCCGTGTGCATCCAGCATCGGCGTGAACACGTCGATGTAGTCGGTGCGCAGGCGCCGGGCATCTGCCTGGATCCATGCATTGGACTGCCGCTGTGCATCCAGCAGGTGCGCACGGGCGGGGCTGGGCTTGTTGGCGATGTAGGCGATCTTCACGTTTGGAAGCTCGCGCCGCACGCGCTGGACGAACGCGTGAAGGTCTTCCCGCACCTGTGCAGGGGAGCGCCCGCTGCCGAGGTCGTTGTCGCCGGCATACAGCACGATCTGCCGCGGCTGGTACGGGATCACGATGCGGTCCGCGTACCACGTGCTGTCGCGGATCTCGGAACCGCCGAAGCCACGGTTGATCACGTCGACACCGGGGAAATCCGCCGCAAGGCTGTCCCAGAAGCGGATCGAGGAACTGCCTATGAACAACACGGCGCCCCGGGGCGGTGGTTCCTCTGCATCGCGGGCTTCGAAGCGCTGCATATCCTGTTCCCAGTCCGCACTCGACACCTGTGCGGGCACGCGGGGCGGCCCGGGTTGGGCCGGCGGCACGCTGGCGCAGGCATACAGCAGGGTGGTCAGCAGGATTGCAGGGAAGATGCGGGTATACAGGCGTGGCAGTGGCATGCAGCAGGCTCCGTGCGCGTTTTCCGTAGTGGAACAGCCCGCCTCGGCGAGTGCAAACCGCGGGCCACGGGTGGCTGTTGCCGCCATGTGGCAAAATCACGCCCTCCGTTGAACGAGCTACGCCACCCATGCCCACCCTCATCGAGCATCTTCCCCATGGCCGATGAGATGGGGCACCTGCCGCGCGGTCCCGGGCGCATCCTCAAAGCGACGGTCTGGTCATGGCAGGGCTTGCGCGCGGCCTGGCTGCACGAGTCGTCCTTCCGCCTCGAGGTCTACCTGCTGGTGGTCTTGACGCCCCTCGCACTGTGGCTGGGCGACAATGGGCTGGAGCGCGCCGTGCTGATCGGCAGTTGCCTGCTGGTGCTGGCCGCCGAGCTGCTCAACTCCGCGGTGGAAGCGGTGATCGAGCGCTATGGCCCCGAACACCATGAACTGGCCGGGCGTGCCAAGGACATGGGCTCGGCGGCCGTGTTCGTGCTGATGATGAACGTGCTGTTGTGCTGGAGCCTGATCCTGGGCCCGCGAATTTTCTGATTTGAAGGATTGATCGACGATGAGTTTTGAATTTCTTGCCGACCCCAATGTCTGGCTGACCCTGGTCACCCTGAGTGCCCTGGAAATCGTGCTGGGCATCGACAACCTGGTGTTCATCTCCATCGCAGTGGGCAAGCTGCCGGAACACCAGCGCGACGTGGCCCGCAAGTTCGGCATCGCGGTGGCCTGCATCACGCGCATCGGCCTGCTGCTGACGCTCGCCTTCCTGGCCAAGATGCAGAACGACCTGTTTGCGTTCTACGGCATGGGCTTCTCCGTGCGCGACCTGGTGCTGATACTCGGCGGCATCTTCCTGCTGGTGAAAGGCATCATGGAAATCCGCGAGCTGATCACCGGTGGCGAAGACGAGGACCCCAACACCACCAAGGCATCGGCGGTGTTCGGCATGGTGATCCTGCAGATCGCCATCATCGACATCGTGTTCTCGCTGGATTCGGTGATCACCGCCGTCGGCATGGCCCAGCACATCCCGGTGATGGTGGCGGCGATCCTGCTCACCGTCGCGGTGATGCTGTTCGCGGCCAATCCGCTGGGCCGCTTCATCGATGCCAACCCGACCATCAAGATGCTGGCGCTGGCCTTCATCGTGCTGATCGGCGTGGTGCTGATACTGGATGGTTTCGAAGTGCACGTGCCCAAGCCTTACATCTACTTCGCCATGGCGTTCTCGGTGGCGGTGGAATGGCTGAACCTGCTGATGCGCCGCCGTGGCGCCGAGCACCACCATCCCATCGTGCCCTGACACGCGCACCTGCAGCGCCGGGCAACCCCGGCGCTGTCGACAGTCGACTTTGGCAGTTGTTAGTTGCGCTGGCGACGGTGTGGTGCTGCAATGCGGCCCGTCAACCTGGAGGACTTCCACGATGCGCCTGATTCCGCGTTCCTTCCTCATCCTTGCCCTGGCCACGCTCTTGTCGGGCTGTGGCTACAACTCGATCCAGCAGAAAGACGAGGCCGTGAAGGCGGGCTGGTCCGAGGTGCTCAACCAGTACAAGCGTCGCGCCGACCTGATTCCCAACCTGGTCAAGACCGTGCAGGGCTACGCCAACCAGGAAGCCAAGGTGCTGACCGACGTGACCAACGCGCGTGCGCGTGTCGGCCAGATCAACGTCAATGCCGACGACGCCGAGTCGCTGAAAAGCTTCCAGGCCGCGCAGGGTGAATTGTCGAGCGCGCTCTCGCGCCTGCTGGTGGTGACGGAAAACTACCCCAACCTGAAATCCGACCAGGGCTTCCGCGACCTGCAGGCGCAGCTGGAAGGTACCGAGAATCGCATCACCGTGGCGCGTGGCCGTTACATCGAAACCGTGCAGGGCTACAACACCTATGTGCGTTCGTTCCCGCAGAATCTCACCGCGATGATGTTCGGCTACAAGCAGAAGCCGAACTTCACCGTCGAGAACGAGGCGCAGATTTCGGAAGCGCCTGCCGTGGATTTCGGAACCTCTGCGCCGGCAGTGCCCGCTCCAGCCCCGCCCACTCCGCCCGCGCCACCGCCGGCACCCGGCAATTGATCCGCTTGGGTAGCTGAAACCATGCCGCGACGCGCGTCCGCGCTCGCCAGGCTCCAGCGCTTGCTGCTGAAGCTGGCGCTGCTGCTGGCCTGCGTGCCAGCGTTCGCCCAGCAAGGCGCTGCGATTCCCGCGCTGACCTCGCCGGTGGTCGACACCACCGGCACCCTGGATGCCCTGCAAACGCAGCAGCTGGAACAGCAGGCGCTGGCGCTGCAGCAGCGCAAGGGCAGCCAGTTGCAGGTGCTGGTCGTCGCCAGCACCCAGCCGGAAACCATCGAGCAATACACGCAGCGCGTGTTCGACCAGTGGAAGCTGGGTCGCGAGGGCGTGGACGACGCGGTGATCCTGGTCGTGGCCAAGGACGACCGACGCGTGCGTATCCAGCCCGGTTATGGCCTGGAAGGCGCGATCCCCGATGCGATCGCCAATCGCGTCATCCAGGAATACCTGGTCCCCAAGTTCCGTGCGGGCGACTACGGCGGCGGCATCCTCGACGCGACCGCGCAGCTCACCAAGCTGATCGACGGCGAGCCGCTGCCGGCACCGGTCAGTGACAACCGTGGCGACCCTGGCAACGGTGGTGACTGGATCTTCGCCCTGTTCGCGGCGTTCATCGCGGCCAGTATGGTGCGCGGCATGTTCGGCAAGGCGCCCAAGGGCATGCGCAGCCTGTTCACGGGCGGCGCGGCGGGTGGCGTGGCCTGGCTGTTCTCTTCGATGATCCCGTTGGCCGGTGTCGCTGCAGTCATCGGACTGGTCTATGGCCTGATGTCGGTATCCGCCGGCCGTTACGCGCGCCACGGCGGCTGGGGCGGGTTTGGCGGCGGCGGCGGCTTTGGTGGAAGCAGTGGCGGTGGCTGGTCAGGCGGTGGCGGTGGCGGCTGGTCCGGCGGTGGTGGCATGTCGGGCGGCGGCGGCGCTTCGGGAGGATGGTGATGCGACTTTTGCGCCATGTCTTCGCGCGTTCGGCGCAGCACCTGTTCCCCGAGGACAGCCTGCAGCGCATTGCCGATGCGATTGCCACGGGCGAGGCTCGCCATCGCGGCGAAATCCTGTTCGCGGTGGAATCGGAATTGCCGGTAGGCGCGGTCCTGCGCGGCGTGCAAGCCAGGGCCAGTGCCGAGGCGGCGTTCGCACGCCTGCGTGCCTGGGACACCGAAGCCAACAACGGCGTGCTGGTCTACCTGCTGCTGGCCGACCACCGCATCGAAATCGTCGCCGACCGCGGCTTGAACGGCCGGGTCAGTCCCGAGCAATGGCGTGGCGTGTGCCTGCTGATGGAGGAGCGCATGCAGGCCGGTGAGCCTGAACAGGCCGTGGTGCGTGGCATCGATGCCGTGTCCGACCTGCTGGCCAAGCATTTCCCGCAGAGTGACGGCACGCCAGACCGCGATGAACTACCCAACCAGCCGCTGATCCTGAACTGAGGATCCGGTAGGAGCGCCCCATGGGCGCGAGCTTGTCGACCATTCATTCAAGAGCTCGCGCCCATGGGGCGCTCCTACACATGCGAGCGGCAAGGGCCGCAGTCGGGCAAAATAGAAGCTCGCCCCACCGACTGCAGGCCGCATGACCTACCTTCACCAGATCGACCCGATCGCACTGTTCGCAGGCCCGCTGAAGATCCACTGGTACGGCCTGATGTACCTGCTGGCGTTCGTCAGCGCGTGGTGGTTGGGACGCCAGCGCATCCGCGCTGGGCGCTTGCCCGGCACGGACATGAATGCATTTTCGGACCTGCTGTTCTACGGCATGCTCGGCGTGGTGCTGGGCGGGCGCATCGGTTACATCCTGTTCTATTCGTTCGGCGCTTTCCTAGACAACCCGCTGATGATCGTCAGGGTGTGGGAAGGCGGCATGAGTTTCCACGGCGGGCTGCTGGGCGTGATGGTCGCGGCGCTGTGGTGGACGCGCAAACAGAAGCTGCATTTCTTCGACACCATGGATTTCGTAGCGCCGCTGATTCCGCTGGGCCTTGGGTTCGGTCGCATCGGCAATTTCATCGGTGCGGAGTTGTGGGGCAAGTACACGCAAGCGGGTTGGGGCGTGATCTTCCCCAGCACCGATCCCAACGTGCGCGATCTCAATCTGGACGCCGCGCAACTGCAGGCGCAATACGCAGCCGGCGCACTCGAT
The DNA here is from genome assembly GCA_937897645.1 of uncultured Lysobacteraceae bacterium. Lineage (GTDB taxonomy): Bacteria > Pseudomonadota > Gammaproteobacteria > Xanthomonadales > Xanthomonadaceae > Pseudoxanthomonas_A. Next base: position 51,316 of record CALCNV010000064.1, on the reverse strand, counting down.
CAGTTCGCACGCCATCCGTCGCAGCTCTACCAGGCGTTCCTGGAGGGGGTGCTGATGTTCGCCCTCCTGTGGTGGTTCTCAAGCAAGCCGCGCCCGCGCTATGCGGTGTCCGGCATGTTCGCATTGTTGTATGGCGTGTTCCGTTTCCTGGTGGAATTCGTGCGCGTGCCGGATGAGGGCATCGGCTACCTCGCGTTTGGCTGGCTGACCATGGGCCAGGTGCTGAGCCTGCCGCTGATCGCACTGGGCCTGTTCCTGTTCTGGCTGTCGCGTCGCTCGCCCACGCTGCAGCCGGTTGTGCCTGCGAAGGATGCCGCATGAAGCAATACCTCGACCTGCTGCGCCACGTGCTGGAACACGGCACTGAAAAATCCGATCGCACCGGCACCGGCACGCGCAGCGTGTTCGGCTGGCAGATGCGCTTCGATCTCAACGAAGGTTTCCCGCTGGTCACCACCAAGAAACTGCACCTGCGCGCGATCTTCCATGAATTGCTGTGGTTCCTGAAAGGCGAAACCAATATCGCCTACCTGAAGGACAACAAGGTCAGCATCTGGGACGAGTGGGCCGACGAAAACGGCGAGCTCGGCCCGGTCTACGGCAAGCAGTGGCGGCACTGGGCCACGGCCGACGGCGGCGAGATCGACCAGATCAAATGGGTCGTCGATGAGATCAAGCGCAATCCGGATTCGCGTCGTTTGATCGTGAGCGCGTGGAACGTGGCCGAGCTGCCGCAGATGGCCTTGATGCCGTGCCACAGCCTGTTCCAGTTCTACGTGGTCGACGGCAAGCTCAGCTGCCAGCTGTACCAGCGCAGCGGCGACATCTTCCTCGGCGTGCCGTTCAACATCGCCAGCTATGCCTTGCTGACGCACATGGTGGCGCAGGCCTGCGGCCTCGGTGTCGGTGATTTCGTGCACACCTTCGGCGACGCGCACCTGTATTCGAATCACTACGAACAGGCGCGCGAACAACTGGCGCGCGAACCGCGACCGCTGCCCACCTTGCGCTTGAATCCGGACGTGACCGACCTGTTCGCCTTCACCTACGACGACATCGAGATACTCGGCTACGACGCGGCTCCGGCGATCAAGGCGCCTGTAGCGGTCTGACCCGGTGCTGATTTCGCTGATCGCCGCGCTGGATCGTAACTACGCCATCGGGCGTGACAACGATCTTCCGTGGCGCCTGCCCGATGATCTGAAGCGTTTCAAGGCGCTGACGCTCGGCAAGCCGATCCTGATGGGTCGCAAGACGGCGGAATCGCTTGGACGTGCGTTGCCCGGGCGCAGGAACCTGGTACTTACACGTTCGGGTCGCGTGCCGTTCGAGGGCATGCAGGCGGTGGCGTCGGTCGAGGAGGCGCAGGCGGCGGCGGATGGCGATGACGCAAGCGAGTTGTGCGTCATTGGAGGCGCGGAGATCTATGCGCTCACCTTGCCGCTGGCGACACGCATGTACCTGACGCACGTGGATACGGTGGTGGAAGGTGCGGATGCGTTCTTTCCTGTGTTCGACCCTTCACGGTGGGACGCGGTAGCGCATGAGTCGCATGCTGCCGATACCCGTCATGCTGTTGCATTCGATTTCGTGGACTACGTGCGTCTGTAGGAGCTGCGCAAGCTGCGACCTCAATGCTTGCTTGGCGACCTTTTTTCAGCAAGCGACTGTTTCCCGGTCGCAGCTTGCGCAGCTCCTACAACAACGCGGGGCGGTAATGGCCGATGATGGTGTGCTGGAACAGGAGGTTGTCTTCCTGCGTGCCGTTGCCGATGTTGTGGATGACCAGCGGCGTGCCGTCGCTGGCCTTGCGGTCGGAGACGATGCCGATGTGCAGTGGGCCGCTGTTGAGCTTCCAGGCCACGATGTCACCAGCGGCGTAGTCCGCGGCCTGCGTGCTGGCGGGTCGCGACCAGCCCTGGCGCTGGAACCAGTGCATCTGGTTGGGCACGCGGCGATGGTCGATGTTGGCGTTGGGGCCGGTGAGTCCCCATTGCTGCGGGTACTCGGCGAAGTGCGCCCGCATGTCTTCGTGCATCGCTTGTTGCAGGTCCAGGCCCTGCGTGCGCAAGGCACGTACGACCACGTCCGTGCAGACCCCACGGTCGAGTGGAACGTCACCGCCCGGATAAGGCAGTTCGACGTAGGCGGGATCGTAAGTGCGCGTCACGCCTACCTGTGCGCGCGCGGCACTCACCAGTGGTGGTGAACCGTGCGAGGGGAGAGGTCGTGTATGCGCGTGCGGCGCCAAAGCCCGATCCGGTTTCGCATCCGCGCGTGATTGTGCAGGCGTGATCGCATGGCATGCGGCCAGCACAGCGCTGGCTGCCACGCACAGGATACGTGCGGAGTGCATTACGGAGGCGTTACGTCACGTCCGGCGACCTGCACCAGGTGCACGTCATCCGTGTCCAGTTGCAGCGCGGTCAACTTGCCGCCCCACACCGCGCCGGTGTCGATAGCGTGCACGCCGTGGCCGATCATCAGGCCCAGCGTGGACCAGTGCCCGCATACGATCTTCAAATCACGTTGCGCGCGGCCCGGCACTTCGTACCAGGGATACAAGCCCTGCGCCTGGGTGCCTGGCGCACCTTTTTCTTCGATGGCCATGCGTCCGCGCGGCGTGCAGTAACGCATGCGCGTGAACAGGTTGATGATGGCGCGCGAACGATCAGGGCCCGCCAGCTGTGGCGACCAGTTGGGCTTGTCGCCGTACATGCTGCGGAACAGCCGGCGATACCCGTCGCCGTGCAGTTGCTGCTCCACTTCCTTCGCATGCTTTTCCGCGAGTGCAGTGGTCCATTTCGGCGCGAGGCCGGCATGGATCATCATCCAGCCCAGTTCGCGGTCCACGTGCGCCAGTTTCTGCATGCGCAGCCAGGTCAGCAATTCGTCGCGGTCATCGGCCAGCACGATGCGCTGCAGGTCGGCGTTGACCTTGCGTTGTTCGTCCGGCGTGCGCTCGCCGATGGCCAGCAGCGACAGGTCGTGGTTGCCCAGCACCACTACGCTGTGCGCGCGCAGGGAATGCACCAGGCGCAAAGTCTCCAGCGATTGGCCGCCGCGGTTGACCAGGTCGCCGCAGAACCACAATTTGTCGACGGCAGGATCGAAGCGCACGCGTTCCAGCAGGCGTTGGGTCGCGTCGTAGCAGCCCTGCAGGTCGCCGATGGCCCATACGCTCATGCGTGTGCGCCCTTCAATGCAGTGTCCTCGGGATGGACAAGGTGAAGGAAGCGATCGGCGCATGGAAGTGGGTGCCGTCGTCGGCCAGCATGTCGTAGCCGCCGCGCATGGTGCCGTGCGCGGTTTCCAGCACGGTACCCGAGGTGTATTCGAAGTCCTCGCCCGGACGCAGCCAGGGCTGTTCGCCGATCACGCCTTCGCCATGCACTTCCTGCACCTTGCCGTTGGCATCGGTGATGATCCAGTGGCGTGCCAGCAGGCGTGCGCCTACCTTGCTGCGGTTGAGGAGGTGGATGGTGTAGGCGAACACGAAACGCCCGTCCTCGGGTACCGACTCCTCGGCCAGGAAGCGGGTGGCTACGTCGATGTCGATGGCGTAGTCGTCGGTACTCATGTGGACAGTGTATGCAAAAGGCAGGAGTGAGTGGAGAGAAGTGAGGAGTGAGGAGTCAGCAAGAGCAGATCGACTCCCCTCACTTCTCACTTCTCTCCACTCACTCCTCTGCACCCAGGCTGTTGGCCAGACGCACGAAAGCCGCTACTTCCACCTGTTCCGCACGCAGGTCCGGGCGCAGGCCGGCGGCTTCGATCTGCGCGGCGTCGCAGACGGTGGACAGCGCGTTGCGCAAGGTCTTGCGGCGTTGGCCGAAGGCTGCGCGCACGACTTCGGCAAAACGCCTGTGGTCGTGGATGCCTACGTCGGCGGCGGCATGCGGCACCAGCCGCACCACCGCCGAATCCACCTTGGGCGGCGGCCTGAAGGCGTCCGGCGGCACATCGAACAATGCAGTGACCGTGCAATAGGCCTGCAGCATCACGCTGAGGCGGCCATAGACCTTGCTGCCCGGCGGCGCGGCCATGCGATCCACCACTTCCTTCTGCAGCATGAAGTGCATGTCGCGCACCACGGCGGCATGGTCAAGTGCATGGAACAGGATCGGCGAGGACAGGTTGTAGGGCAGGTTGCCTACCAGTCGCAGCCTGCCTTCACCGGCCAGCTTGCTGAAATCGACTTCCAGCACGTCCTTGTGGATCACGGTGAGCTGGCCCACGCCATGCGCGGTCTGCGACAGCGGCACCACTAGGTCGCGGTCGAATTCGATCGCCGTCAACTCGCCATGCTTGCGCAGCAGCGGCAGGGTGATGGCACCCTGGCCAGGGCCGATTTCCACCAGGTGATCGCCAGGCTGCGGATTCACCGCCAGCACGATCATGTCGATCATGTTGCGATCAACCAGGAAGTGCTGGCCCAGGGATTTCTTGGGCGGGGCTTTGAAATGCGACATGCGGGCATTATGCGCGATAGCCGTGGGAGCGGGCCCCGCCCGCGATGCTTTTGCGTGTTCCGAACCAGCAGAGCATCGCGGGCAGGGCCCGCTCCTACGGCTTGCGTTGTGCGATTCGTGCGCAGGTGTCCACGGCGGCAAACAGGCTGGAGGGATCGGCGATGCCCTGGCCTGCGAGCTCCAGTGCGGTGCCGTGGTCGACGGCGACACGCGGATAGGGCAGGCCCAGGGTCAGGTTCACGGCGCGCTCGAAACCGCTGTATTTCAGCACTGGCAGGCCCTGGTCGTGGTACATGGCCAGCACGGCATCGAAGCCGGCGAGCTTCTGCGGCAGGAACGCGGTATCGGCGGGCAAGGGCCCGACCAGTTGCATGCCTTCGCTGCGCAGCGCGGCCAGCACCGGTTCGATCACGTCGATCTCTTCATGGCCGAGGTGGCCTGCTTCGCCCGCGTGCGGATTAAGCCCGAGTACGGCAATGACCGGTTCCGCGATACCGAAGTCGCGCTTGAGCGCCCGCACAGTGATGCGAAGGCAGCGTGCAAGGGTGTCTGCAGTGATGGCATCCGCCACATGTCGAAGAGGCAGATGGGTGGTGACCAGTGCAACGCGCACGATGTCGTTGGCCAGCATCATCACCACGTCGCAGCCGGCGCGCGCCGCCAACAGTTCGGTGGTGCCGGTGTAGGCGATCCCGCCGGCGTTGATCGCGGCCTTGTGCACCGGCCCGGTGACCAGACCATCGAGTTCGCCGCGCAGGCAGGCATCCGACGCACGCTGCAGCGCGTCGATCACCGCATGCGCATTGCGGGCATCGGTAGTGCCGAAATGGCTTGCGACTGCGTTCGCTACCGCATGCAGGCGCAGGTCGCCGGGCAGGGTTGCAATTTCCCCTGCACCCAGCAGGCGCAGGGGCAGGTCAAGCGCGCGTGCCGCGGCGATCAGTACCTCGGGATCCGCATAGGCGAGCAGGGTGCAATCCGTGCGTGGCACCTGCGCCAGGCGCACGCACAGCTCCGGTCCTATGCCGGCCGGCTCGCCAGGAACCAGCGCGAGCCGCGGGATCACTCAGCCGCCGTTGGCAGGGGCTGCGTTGGCGCCGGTGCGGAAGTCTACGTAGGCTTCGCCACGCAGTTCCTGCAGGTAGCGGTTGTATTCGTCTTCCAGCTTGCGGCGGCCAATGGTTTCGCGCACTTGTGCGCGCTGGTTGGCGTTGGTGACGTCGGTCTGGCGCGAGCCGACGCGCTGGGTGATGTGCCAGCCCGCTTCGGTGCGGAAAGGAGCGGAGACCTGCCCATCCTGCAGGCCCGAGATCTGCTTGCCGAACACGGGGCCGAAGGCATCCGCCTCGAACCAGCCCAGGTCGCCGCCCTCGCCCTTGCTGTTGGCGTCTTCGGAAGATTCCGCCGCCACGGCCGCAAAATCCGCACCGCCTGCAATGCGTGCCTTCAGCGTATCGATCTTGGCCTTGGCCGCATTGGCATCCTGTACCGGAGTGACCCGGATCAGGATGTGGCGTGCGTTGTATTCGGTGACGGTACGCGCCGCGGCCTGGCTGCCGTCGCGGGTTTCCACCAGTTTCAGCAACTGGAAGCCGCTGGGACCACGCAGCGGACCGACCACTTGCCCGGCACTCATGTCCTTGAGCAGGTTGGCGAATGCGACCGGGATTTCATCCAGGCTGCGCCAGCCCAGGTCGCCGCCTTCCAGTGCATTGGGGCTGTCGGAATAGCGCACGGCCGCTGCGGCGAAGTCCAGTTCGCCCTTGTCGATCAGCGCCTTCACGCCTTCGACCTTGCGCTCGCCGGTGGCGATCTGGTCGGCGGTGGCGCCTTCGGGCAGGCCTACCAGGATGTGGGCGAGGTGGTACTGGGCGCCGGTGTTGGCCTGGGTGGCCAAGGCGGCGTCGACTTCGGATTCGCTGACCTGCACGCGGCTCTGGCCAAAGCTCTGGCGCAGGCGTTGCACGGTCATCTCATCGCGGATGGAGTTGCGGAATTCGGCAACCGAGAGGCCGTCGGCGGCAAGTCGCTGGCGGAGTGCTTCCACGCTGATGCCGTTCTGCTGGGCTACCGCACCCATGGCGTTGTTGAGTTCGTCATCACTGATGCGGATGCCGGTGGAGGCCGCGCGCGCCACCTGCAGCTTGACCAGCACCAGGCGCTCCAGCACCTGACGCTCCAGCACGTTGCGCGGGGGCAGGCGCTCCGGGTTCTTCGCGTACTGCGCAGTCACGTTGGCCACGGCGCGGTCCAGTTCGCTCTGCAGGATCACGTCCTCGTCCACCACCGCCACGATGCGGTCCAGCGGTTGCAGGGTCTGGGCAGTCACGGGCGTGGCCACCATCATCGCGGCAAGCATGCCGGCAAGGATCAGTCGGATTTTCATAGTCATCATGGGGTTGTGTCCGGGCCGGAGGCGTTGTCGTCGGGGTCCGGCGTGGTGTTGCTTGGCGGGACGAGATAGAGGTCGTCGCGGTAGTAGCCGAGGATAGCACGGCGCAAAGTGCGCTCCGTGTTCTGGCCGGCCGAGCCGAGACCCTTGAGTACGAATTCAACCTGGAACGAATTGTTCAAGTCGCCTTCGCGATTGCGTACGTAGCGTCGCACCAGCGCGCGCACCGCCAGGCAGCAACTGTCCCATTGCACGCCGGCGATGGCTTCCAGTGGCTTGCTGTCCAGGATCGAGTAGTAATAACGACCTACCGCGCTCCAGGTGGGGTTGATGGGATACAGGAACGAGACGTCCGCCTGCTCCAGCAGGTTGCGGCGGTAACGGTAGTTGATGTTGACGATGCCGTCGTTGTCGAACATGTAGCGTGCGCGCAGGCTGGCCAGATCCTCGCGGCGGAACTTCGGATCCCACTGGTAGGACGCGCCGATGGTCCAGCGGTCCGTAGGCGAGTAGTTGGCGTCGGCGACCCACGCGGACTTGCCGCTGGGCACGGGCGTTTCACCGGGCGCCACCACCAGTGAATCATCGAAGTAGAAGATCTGCCCCAGGCTGGCGGACAAGCGCTCGTGGCCATCGGACTGGCGGATCAGGCGGCTGGTCATGGCCACCGTGAGCTGGTTGGCGTCGGTCTGGCGGTCAGGACCGGAATAACGGTTGTCGCGGAACAGTTGGCCCCAGCTGAAGGTGAAGGGACGCGTGTCGAACAGGGGCAGGCCATCCTGGTCGCGGTAAGGCGCGTTCAGGTAGTAAAGGCGTGGCTCCAGCGTCTGCAGGAAGCGTCGACCCTTGATCTCGGTGTCGCGGTCGAAGAACAGGCCTGCATCCAGCGACGCGATGGGCAGGCTGCGCGAAGGCGCGGTATCGCCGCCCGGCAAGGTCGCGGCCAGCTGGTCATCCAGTTTGTAGCTGGTGTAACGCCAGGCCAGCGTCGGCGTGATGTACCAGGACGCGCCTTGCAAGGGCATGGAAATGTAGGGTTTCAGGTCCAGGCGGCTGCCGTCGCCGAAGTCATCGTGCTGGAAACGCACGGTCTCGGCCTGGACGCCGGCGGTGAACCATTCGCCTAGGGGCTGGTTCCAGTTGAGGTAGAGGCGCGGCAAGCGGTTGTAAGGCAGCGAATCATCGGCGACGGTGTAATCGGTCAGTTGCCAGGTGTCGGCCATGATGCCGGCGTCCCAGTAACGGCCACGGCCGTACAGGCCCACCGTGCTGGTGAGCGAGGTGGACGAGGCGCCGTAGAGCGAGTTGCTGAAGTCCTCGACATAACGCGTATCGCTGACCCAGGCCACGCTGGCGCGTGCCTGCCACTGGCTGTTGAGATTGTGGAAGCCGACGTAGCGGAACATGCCGCGGTTGTCGCTCCGCAGCGGGTCGTTGTACGGGTCCGGTTCGCCATTGGCAATGTCGCGAGCGCGGTCCTTGACCAGGTCGTCGGTCGGCATCCAGTTGGCGTCCAGCACGCCCCGGCCGTTTTCATACAGGTAACGGAACTGGCTGCCCAGCGAGAAGCCGCGATTGCTCATGAAGCGCGGGGTCAGGGTGGCGTCGTAATTCGGCGCCAGGTTCAGGTAGACCGGCTGGCGGTAGTCGAAACCGTTGCGCCCGGAAGTACTGATGGTCGGGTACAGCATGCCGGTATGGCGCTGGTCGTCGATCGGGAACTTGATCCACGGCACGTACAGCACCGGCACGCGGCCGATGCGGATGGTCGCGCCGCGGGCCACGCCCCAGCCTTCATCGGTGTCCACGTCGATGCGGCGTGCGCTGAGTTCCCACGCGCGCTGGTCAGGCGGGCAGGTGGAGTACGTGGAGCCGTGCAGCTGGCCTTGCGAACCCACCAGGTTGAGGCTGTCGGCGCCGCCGCTGCCGCGCCGGGATACCAGCTGGTAGCTGACGTCCTCGATCACGTGGGTGTCGGTGCTCTGGTCACCCTGCGCGCGCTTGGCGATGATGCGCATGCTGCCGTCTTCGTAGCGCACGTTGCCATCGGCGATGTAGGTGTTCTGTTCCTGGTCGAACTTCAGGTTGTCGGCATTGAGGTACTGGTTGCCACGGCGCAGGACCACGTTGCCCTGGTAGGCCATGTTGACGTCGGTACCGGTTTGCTCGTCACCCTCGATGGTGGTGGGCAGTTCGGCACGGTCTGCCGCGGTCTCGCCGGCGACTGCAGGGGCGTCGACAAACGCCGGGATGGCGTCCTCGATCGGGCACAGGGCCCAGCTGTCGGGTTTGTCGCCGGCGGCCATGGCGGGCAGGCACAAGGCGATACTGAACGGCAGCGGGAGCAGGCGAAGGACTGGGCGCACGCGGATGCAAGGCTCCGTCAGGGGAAGTGGTCAAAAGCGGCCGCTAGCTTGCCGTATCCCCGCCATGCGGGCAATGAAAAGCAGGGCGTGGTTTCGGGTGGGGTTCATCATGGCCCGGCAGCAGGCCGGCGTGGATGCCTTCAGCGCAGTGCGCCTACGTGCGCCACGCTGCATTCGCGCAGCGCTTCCAGGTCGTATCCGCCTTCCAGCATCGACACGATCCGCCCCGAGGCATGGCGCGTGGCGATGGCGCGCAATTCCTGCGTCAGCCAGGTGAAATCCTCGGTTTCCAGCATCAGGTCGGCCAGTGGGTCGCGCATGTGCGCGTCGAAGCCTGCCGAGACCAGCAGCAGTTGCGGGCGGAAATCGTCCAGCGCCGGCAGCATGGTGTCGGCCCAGACGTTGCGGAAACGGAACCCGCCCGTGCCCGGCGGCAGCAATGCATTGAACACATTGCCCACGCCACGTTCGTAGGGTGTGCCGCTGTTGGGGTAGATGCCGGATTCGTGGGTACTGAAGTAGGCCACGCGAGGCTCGTCGTAGAAGATCGCCTGCGTGCCATTGCCGTGGTGCACGTCGAAATCCACGATCGCCACGCGCTCCAGCCCGTGTTTGTCGCAGGCGTGCGCCGCGGCCACGGCCACGTTGTTGAACAGGCAGAACCCCATCGCCGTGTCGCCGGTGGCGTGGTGGCCCGGTGGACGCACGGCGCAGAACGCGGTGCGGCTGCCTTTCCTGGCGTCGGCCAGCATGACCGCGTCCACCGCCGCCACGGCGGCGCCGGCCGCGCGCAGGGCCGCGGCGCGCGAGGCGGGGCACATCACCGTATCCGGGTCGAGCATGCGATAGCCGTCGAACTGGCTTTCCAGCACCTCATGCAGCAGGTGTTCGTGGTGCACGCGGCGCAGATCGCCCAGCTTGGCCAGCGGTGCCTCGCGCCAGTCCAGGTCGGCATGGACTGCGCGCAATCCCTCCAGCACTACTTCCAGGCGTGCGGGGCGCTCCGGATGCTGCGGGCCGGGGTCGTGGGCCAAACAGGCCGGGTGGGTGAAGATGATCATCGGGCGCGGTTCACCACACCCGGGCTCAGGCGTGGCGCCGGTCGTGGTTCCACAACACTTCGCCCTGGCCGTCGGCGCGCGCCAGCACGCGGGCCAGCACGAACAGCAGGTCGGACAGGCGGTTGAGGTAACGGATGGCTTCCGGGCGCACGGCGTCGTGGCGGGCCAGGGTGACGGTTTCGCGCTCGGCCCGGCGCACGATGGTGCGCGCCAGGTGGCAGCGCGCCGCCGCTTCGCCGCCCGCGGGCAGGATGAAATCCTTCAGCGGCGGCAACGGGTCGTTGTAGTGGTCCAACTGCTGTTCCAGCGCGTCGATATCCGCGGTGGTGATCGCCGCATGGCCGGGGATGCAGAGCTCCCCGCCCAGGTCGAACAACTGGTGCTGCACGCGGGTCAGCAGCACGCGTATTTCGTCCGGTACCTGCGCCGCCAGCACCACGCCGATGCTGGAATTGGCTTCGTCCACCGTGCCATACGCCGTGACGCGCGCCGAATCCTTGCCTACGCGGGTGCCGTCGCCGAGGCCGGTGCTGCCGTCATCGCCGGTGCGCGTGTAGATCTTCGAGAGGCGGTTTCCCATGGCCTTGCCTCCCCGTCCCGATCAGCGCAGCGACTTCGCCCGTGCCTGCAGGCGCGTGGCCTGCAGTACGCCGACGTGCACGATCACCGCCAGGCCAACGTAGATGGCCGTCGTACGCAGGTAGGGCAGGAACCAGTCGGTATAGTTCTTCCACCAGCCGGCGAAGGTCGGCTCCAGCACGCTGTCGCTCAACCAGTAGAAACTGCCCTGGCTCAGCAGGTGGCACACGACGACGGCCCCGAACAGGCTGGCCAGCAAGATCGCAAGCGACTTGCCATTGGCATCGCTATGGAAACGACGCACCAGCATGCCGCCGAACCACAGCGCGAAATACGCCGGCACCAGGAACCAGTACGCCGCCGACATGCAGTAATGCGCCCAGAAGCTCATGCCCTGGCCGGTGATCACCACGTAGTCGACCAGCACCGCCAGCGCCATGAACATGGGGAATGCCCATTTGGTCCAGCTGCGCAGGTAGAAGCCGCCAATGAAGAACACGGCCCAGGACGCGTCCGGCACTGGCCCGAAATGGGTGATGGACGCCGGCAGGTTGAGGCGCGTCGCCACCATCAGCGCGGCAAGCAGGGTAAAGATGATCGTGCGCTGGGTGGTGCTGTTCATGCGGGTCGGCTTCCGGGGTGCAGGCGACCATTCTAACGGAGAGAGCCGTCGGGATGACGGGGCGTGGCGGGGGCTTATCATGGCGACATGACTGAACGACATGACGTACTCATCGTCGGTGGCGGCCTGGTAGGCGCCAGCCTGGCGATCGCCCTCGACCGGTTGGGCATGGACGTGGGGCTGGTGGAAGCCACGCCTGCGGGCGCGCTGCCCGCGGTATTCGACCAGCGCAACCTCAGCTTCGCCGCGGCTACCGTCAACGCGCTGACCGCGCTGGGCGTGATGGCGAAACTGCGCGCGCCTACCGGGCCCATCCAGCGCATCCATGTCAGTCGGCAGGGTGACTTCGGGCGAACCCGCCTGCAGGCATCCGACTACGGTCGCGAGGCATTCGGCCAGGTCGTCGTGGCACGTGACTTCGGCGAGGCGCTGGAAGCGCGGCTGGCGGAACTGACGCGACTGGCCCGCTATCGCCCCGCGCGTTTCATCGGCATGGGTGAGGCCGGTGCAGCGACACGCAGCATCCGCATCGCCGACGCGCAGGGCGAGCGCGAGATCGGCGCTCGCCTGCTGGTCGGCGCAGACGGCACCCGCAGCGGCGTGCGCGAGGCGCTTGGCATCGCGATACGCGAACACGACTACGCACAGACCCTGTTCGTTGCCCGCATGCGTACGGAGCGCGCGCCCGACGGCACCGCCTACGAGCGCTTCGGCGAACATGGACCGACCGCATTGCTGCCGCGGGGTGATCGCCACTTCGGCGTGGTGCATGGCGTGGCCAGCGAGGAAGCCGAGGCCATCGCCGCATTGGACGATGCCGCATGGATCGAACGCGTCCAGGGCGTGTTCGGCTGGCGCGTGGGTCGTTTCCTGTCCACCGGCGAACGCAGCGCCTATCCCATCACGAAGGTGGTCGCCGAACGCACGACGGCGGCGCGCGCGGTCCTGGTAGGCAACGCCGCACAGTCCTTGCATCCCATCGGTGCCCAAGGCTTCAACCTTGGCCTGCGTGACGCGCTGACGTTGGCGGAGTTGATCGAAAACGCGGACGATCCCGGCGCGGCCTCCGTGCTCGATGCCTATGCACGTCGTCGCAGCGAAGACCGCCAGCGCACGCTGCAATTTTCAGACGGGCTCGCGCGCATCACCGGCAACGCGTCGCCGCTGCTGCGGCCCTTGCGCAGCGTGGGATTGCTCGCAGCCGACACATCCGGCGCGCTGCAGTCCATGCTGGTGGGCGGGGCCATGGGGTTCCGTGGCGATGTGCCTGCCCTGTGCCGTGAGGCCGCACGATGAACCGGCGCGGGCAGGTGGATGTCGCCATCGTCGGCGCCGGCGTAGTTGGCGCAACGTGTGCGCTTGCGCTGGCAAAGCTTGGCCTGGAGGTCGTGCTGGTCGAAGGACGCGAACCGCCGCGATGGTCGGCAGAAAATCCCGACCTCCGCGTGTATGCCTTCGCGCCGGACAACGCGGCGTTGTTGCAGGAATGCGGCGTGTGGGATGCGGTGCTCGCGGCACGCGCGCCTGCGTACCGGCGCATGCGCGTGTGGGACGCTGCAGGCGGTGACGAGCTTGCCTTCGATGCGGACGCGCTTGGTCGCGAGCAGCTGGGCTGGATCATCGAGAACAACCTGCTGGTCGATCGCCTGTGGGCGGCCTTGCCTGCCGCAGGCGTGCGCCTGCATTGCCCGGCGCGCGTGGAGTCGATGGAACAGGATGAGGAAGGCGTGCGCCTGCGCCTGGACAATGGCCCGCGGGTGGATGCACGCCTTGCCATCGCGGCGGACGGTGCGGATTCCACGCTGCGCGAACTTGCCGGATTGCAGGTCTCCGCGCATGACTATGCACAACGTGGCGTGGTGGCGTTCGTCGACACCGAGGCGTCGAATGAAGCCACGGCATGGCAGCGCTTCCTGCCGAGCGGCCCGCTTGCGTTCCTTCCGTTCGTCGATGGTCGCAGTTCCATCGTGTGGACCTTGCCGGACAGCGAGGCGGAACGCGTGCTGGCCCTGGACGATGACGCATTCAACCGTGAACTGACCCTTGCCTTCGCTGCCCGCTTGGGCGAAGTGCGCGTGGTGTCGAAGCGCGCCGCCTTCCCGCTGCGCCGGCAACTGGCTGAGTCCAACATCGCCGGCAAAGTCCTGCTGATGGGCGATGCGGCGCACGTGGTGCATCCGCTGGCCGGGCAGGGCGTCAACCTGGGCCTGCGCGACGTGGCGCGGTGGCGTGACCTGGTTATTGACGCGCAGTCCCGGCGCGCAGATTGGGCCAGCGCGCATCGCCTCGCGCGCTGGGCGCGCGAATGCCGCAGCGCGAATGCGGCGGCGGCGTATGCGTTCGACGGCATCAATCGCATGTTCTCGAACGACGAGATGCACGCGACCCTGCTGCGCGGGAAGCTGCTGGGATTGGCTGGCAAGCTTCCCGGACTGACCAATCTGTTCTGGAGGCGTGCTTCCGGATGGGTGGATTGATTTCTAGCTGGATCGCGAGGTAAACGGAATGTCTTTGGATTCGCCATCACGACGTGCACTGATCAAGGCCTTGGCTGCAGCTGGCCTGGTGGGATCCCTGCCTGCCGCATGCGCAGCGCCGCGTCAGCCGGACAAGCGCAGCCTGGGCGTGGCGCTGGTGGGATTGGGCTACTACAGTCGCGAATTGCTCGCGCCGGGCCTGCAATTGACGCGCAACTGCCATCTCGCCGGCATCGTCACCGGCACGCCGGCCAAGGCGGTGGAATGGCAGCGCCAATACGATCTGCCCGAGCGCAATATCTACGACTACGACAACTTCGATCGCATCGCCGACAATCCCGACATCGACGTGGTCTATGTGGTCCTGCCCAACCACCTGCACAAGCCATTCACCCTGCGCGCGGCAGCGGCGGGCAAGCATGTGTGGTGTGAAAAGCCGATGGCAATGGATGCGGCCGAGAGCCAGGCCATGATCGACGCCTGCCAGCGCAACAAGGTCAAGCTGGCCATCGGCTATCGCATGCAGCACGAACCCAACACGCAGCGCGTGATCGGGTTTGCGCGTGATCGACCGTGGGGCGAGCTGCGCAGCCTGCAAGCCGATGCCGGCTTCCATGCGTTCGATGACGCGGCCGGCCAGGACCTCTGGCGACTGGATCCTGCGCGCGGTGGCGGCGCCATGTACGACATGGGCGTGTATTCGCTCAATGCCGCGCGCTACACCTCCGGCGAAGAGCCGGTCGCGGTGACGGCACGCAAGAGCGTGCAGCGTCCGCACATCTTCACGCAGGTCGATGAAAGCATGGAGTTCGACCTGGAGTTCCCAAGCGGCTTGCTGGCCAAGTGCAGCACCAGCTTCGGCAAGAACATGAACCTGCTGCGCGCCGAGGCGCAACGCGGCTGGTACGAACTGTCACCGTTCCAGGCTTATTCCGGCATCCGTGGCAGCACCAGCGACGGCCTGGTGCTGGATGCACGCGTGGCCCACCAGCAGGCGCTGCAGATGGACAACGATGCGCGTTCGATCATGGATGGAACACCGATGCGCGTGCCGGGCGAAGAAGGGCTACGCGACATGCGCGTGGTCGATGCGATTTTCCGTTCGGTGGCGGAAGGCCGGCGGGTGGAGATTGGTTGATAGGATCCAACCTCTCAGCCCAATGCTAACGAGTACACGATTCTCGATATTCGTTGTCTAGTCAAGATGTAGCTTTCGCATGCGCCATCTCTTGGTATCCGAAGCCAATATCGAATCCTCCACGCATCGACCCAGATCGCGCCCCTCTCCCCTTGTGGGAGAGGGTGCCGACAGGCCGGGAGAGGGGTGCCGGAGCTGATTTCCCTTCCGTCGTCATGGTTGTGTCGAGTGAGGTGTTCTTTGAGGGAAGATTGCACTCGATGTTTCCACTTAATTTGATACGCAGCAGGCTCCGACCTTCCCCTCTCCCGCCTGCGGCACCCTCTCCCACAAGGGGAGAGGGGCGCTATTCCTTAAAATTCGATGTCGAATAATTTCCTGGAAGGCCGACCAATCGCAACCTCACCCCGGAATAAACGGAAATACGATCTTCAACAGTCCCTTCAACCCGCCTTCGGCCGTGCTGGCAATCGCTTTAGCGCCCAAACTGTTGAGTGCATTGCGAGCGTCGATCCAGCGCAGCTTGCTCACGTCTTTCTTCAACAGGTCGGCAACTTCTTCCGCGGTCGGTGCCAGCTTCTTGAGTTCGGCGGTGATCGCCCCAGGGTCGGGCTGCAGGTAGCCCCATTTCTCGGCGATCTTGAGCAGGGTGTCGAAACGGACTGCGACCACGTCGCGGTTGCGTTCGTAGACGGGCAGGGCACCTACGTCGAGGATGGCCTGTTCGAACTGTTGCTGGTCGTCCGAGTGTTCGATGCGAATGGCGAGGAAGCCATCCTTGCGGCTGCGTTCGCTGACGTGCTTGGCGCCGGAGCGCAGGTTGGTTTCGGTGAGCACGGTCGCCACGATGCGCTGCAGGGCGGCCTCGCTTTCTTCGGGCACCAGGGCGCGCCAGCGTGCGTAGCCGTCGCGGCGCAAGGCCTTGACCTTGGCGGGTGTGACGCGCAGGTGCGAGGCGACGGTGAAGTTGGATTCGGCACGCAGGATGGCGCCATCGCGTTCCAGCAGGACGAAGATCAGCAGTTCCAGATCGCGCTTGGTCAGCGACTGGAATCCCTGCAGCAGGGTCAAGCGCAGGAATTCGTTGGCGAACCCGGCCGGGTCCTTGAGTTCGATGGGTTGCATGGTGGCTGTCCTCGTCAGGTGGGCAGTGTGCCATCGTGGGGTTGCAGGGGGTGAGACGGCGCTTGCCGCGATCCAGGCCATGTTGTCCGGTAAGCCTTCGCAAGCGGACAGTGCATGTGATCCAGCTCGGTTACGATAGGCGTCATTCCATTCCCACTACCGGAGCGCGCCGTGAAAGGTTTCGTCGAGAACATCGAGCAGTTGACGTTGGACAACACCGACTTCCGGCGCGTGCTCTACACCGGCAAGCACCTGCAGCTGGTGCTGATGACCCTGCAGGCGGGTGATGATATCGGCGAAGAAGTGCATGCCGGCCACGACCAGTTCTTCCGCATCGAATCCGGCAAGGGCGAAGTGCTCATCGACGGCACCCGCCATCCCGTCGAAGACGATGACGCCATCATCGTGCCCGCAGGCGCACGCCACAACGTCACCAACACCGGCGATTCACCGCTCAAGCTCTACACCCTCTACGCGCCGCCGGAACACAAGGACGGCGTCGTCCATCCGACCAGGGCCGATGCCAGCGAAGAACATTTCGATGGCGTGACCACCGAGTAAGGTCGCGTATCGCAAGCCCTGTGTAGAGCCGAGCTTGCTCGACTGCTCTTGATCCAGGCGAAAAGCAGCCGAGCAAGCTCGGCTCTACAAAACAGTGGGTCTGGTCAGCGGGCGCCGTATTCGCGGCCAGGATGGTCCACGCGGAAAGTTTCGATGGCGCCACGGTCCTGCAGCGTCACGAACGCCGTGCGACCGTCGTGGCCACCGAAGGCGATGTTGCTGGGCTTGCTGCCCTTCAGCCTTATCTCGCGCAGGACATCACCTTGCGGCGAGACCACGGCCACCAGGCCGGCACCATGGCGCGTGATGTACAGGTTTCCCTTGGCATCACTACGCATGCCATCCAACCCATGGTCGGCAAATTCGACCAGCAGGCGCTTGTTGGTGATGCCGCCATTGGCCAGCAGGTCGTACACCCAGACCTTGCGTTGCATGCTCTCGTTGACATAGAGCCGCTTGCCGTCCGCGCTGACTTCCACGCCGTTGGTGGTGCCCATGCCGCTTTCCAGCAGGTGCGTGCTGCCATCGCGATCGACGCGCCACAGTTGGCCGGCACCGTGGTTCGACCAGTTCGGGTCGCTGGCGTAGATCACGCCGTCATCGCTGATGGCGATGTCATTGGGCTGGTGCATGGCGGGTTGATGCGCGTGCTGCTCGACCATGCGATCTCGCAGGTTGATCTTCAGTACCTTGTGGTCCATGTAGTCGGCGACGTACATGGATCCTTTGCGATCAAAGCGTATTCCGTTGCCTACGCTGCCCTCCGGCAACTCCAGGAAGAGCTCAGCAGTCCCGGTGCCGTCCGGATTCTCCCTGACGCGTCCAATCGTGCCATCACGTCCGAAATTGACCACGTACAAGATGCCGTCCGGTCCAATCGCCGGGCCTTCGATGCCGGCGGTGAAAACGCCGTCGCCCACATAATCGCGTGCCATGAACAATGCTTCAGGCGACGGTTCCGCTCCCTGCACGCGTGTCGAACCGAGCGTTGCAATTAGCAGAAGGCAACCGACGGGCAACTTCGATGCGATGGGCATGGCCTGTCCCTCAGCTCGCCAGTGCGTAGGCCGTCACGCCAAAGGCAAGCAACGCGGCGGTAGTGGCAATGATGGCCAGCAGGTTGGCGGAAGCCAGGCGTTTCTCCATCCGCTCGGAGCCCAATTGCAGGACTTCGAGCGTCTTCTGCATGTCGGTGGCCAGTTTGCGTATGGAGTCTGCATTCTGGCTGGCCGCGTTCTGCAGTTCGCTTATCTGCGCGGTCACCACGTCCAGGCGGATCTGCTGGGTGTTGTCCGTGGCTACCGGCGTGCGCGTGAACAAGGGTCGGGCGAGACGGATGATTTCCGGCACGTAGGGTGCAGCGATGGTGATCCAGGTGGCCGCCATGCGCTCAGGCCTTCTTGAGGAAGCAGGTTTTCAGCACGAGGTCCTTGATCTTCTCCACCTTGCACTCGATTTCTTCTTCGTCATCAGTGAGATGAATGCCCTTGATCAAGGTGCCACGCTTGATCGTGAGCGAGGTGCCCTTGACCTTCAGGTCCTTGATCACGGTGACCGAATCGCCCTCGCTGAGCGGCGTTCCGTTGCTGTCGCGTACGTTCATTGTGGTGTCCTTTTCAATGCATTGGTTTGGTAGGAGCGCCCCATGGGCGCGAGCTCCTTGAGCGTTACACGCGAAGATCAAAAGCTCGCGCCCATGGGGCGCTCCTACCGGGTTCTGCTATTTCTGGGTGGTGGCGAAGACGGTGATCTCCTCGCGGTCGTGGTACAGCTGCTTTGCGCGCACTCTCACCGGCCTCTCGCTCTGTTCGACGAAAAGATCCAGGCACAGCTGGGTCTCGTCCCAGCGCTTCTTCATCGGCAATTTCAGGTTGAACACGCTGTGCTTGCACCAGCCTTCTCGGAACCAGGTGGCCATGCGCTCGGCCACGCGGCGCGGTTGTTCCACCATGTCGCAGACCATCCAGTCCAGCGACTGCGAAGGCTTCCACTGGAAGCCATCCGCGCGCAGGTGTTCGACGAGCCCGGTATCCATCACGTTCTGGCGCAGCGGTCCGTTGTCCACGCTGGTCACGCGCAGGTGGTTGCGGGTCAGTATCCAGGTCCAGCCGCCGGGCGCCGCGCCGAGATCGGCGGCGGTCATGCCGGGCTTGAGCAGCATTTCGCGTTCCTCGGGGGTCAACAGGGTGAGGAATGCTTCGTCCAGTTTCAATGCGGAGCGCGAGGGCGCGTCCGGCAACAATTTCAGGCGCGGGATGCCGAGTGGCCAGCTTGAACTGTCGTTCGGATCGGCGACGGCCAGGAAAGCGTGGTTGCCGTCCACGAAGACCACGTGCAGGCGCGGCAGCTTGTTGTTTTCCTTGTCGGTCATCAGGCCCGCCTTGCGCAAGGCGGGGCGCAAGGCATTGCCGAAACTGCGGGCCAGCCCGGCCAGCGGCTTGGCGAGGTCCGAATCCGGATGCTCCACCCACAGGTCGCCGAAGCGCGCGTGGCCTGCCAGCGCGGCCAGCATGGGCGTGATGCGATCCTTGGGATCGAGGTCGCGCAGCTCCGCGATCAGCTGCAGCTTCTGCCGTGCGTAGATCAGCTCGCGCCACGGCAGTGCACGCGACAGTGCCGCGCCGTTGTCGCAGATGAAGGCGACGAAGGCGCTGTTGCGTTCCGTGCGCGCATAGCCGGGATGGCCGGCATGGGCGGCGCGTTCGCTCAGTTCCGCGGCAAGTTCCGGTTCGAAGCCTTGGCGGCAGTAGCAGAGCAGGCCTTTCATAAGCATGCCTTGGTAGGAGCGGGCCATGCCCGCGAGCTCTTTCCCATCATGCAAGCCAAAGCAAAAGCTCGCGGGCATGGCCCGCTCCTACCAAGGCGGGGAACGTCAATAACGCTCTCCACCCTGTGCGCCATAGCTGCGAAGTACTGCGCGCGCCGCATCACGATTGAGATCGCGCACGACTTCGATGCCGCGCTTGTTCAACTCGCCGATCCAGTCGGCGGGCAGCGGGCCCTCGTCGAATTCGGTCAGCTCCATCACGTCTTCGGCGCGCGCGCCGATCAGAAGGCGGTCGATGCCGGCCCACACTGTCGCGCCGTAGCACTGGCAGCAAGGTTGCGAAGACGTGGCCAGGGTGACGGTGCCACCGACGCGTTCATTGAGTCGCGCGGTCTGCAGGCGCTGCTGGGCAAGCATATAGGCCATGTTTTCCGCATGCGCCAATGACGTGTTCTGCGGCAGCACGCGATTGACGCCAATCGAAATGATGCGGTCGTCCGGACCAAACACCACCGCGCCGAACGGCCCGCCACTCGCCGCTTCGATATTCATGCGCGACAGCTCGATTGCCAGCGCAACCTTGTCGGCATCGGTCGTGTACGCGGCCGATGCATCCACCGATTCGTGCACCCATGCCGGCAGGGTCAGGTGGACCTGCGCGTACAGCATCAGCCCTTCGCTGCCCACGTATCGCGCAAGGTCACGCTGCGGTTGAACACCGGCGCATGCGCGCGGTGGTCGCGACGATCCGCCACGAAATAGCCGGTGCGTTCGAACTGGTAGGACTGCTCCGGTGCCGCGATGGCGGCGGCGGGCTCCACGAAACCCCGCACTGACTTGCGCGAATCCGGATTCAGGTAGTCCTGGTAGGTCTTGCCTTCCGATTCGTCGTCCGGGTTTGGCACGGTGAACAGGCGGTCGTACAAACGGAATTCGGCGGGCACGGCGTGCTTGGCGCTGACCCAGTGGATGGTGCCCTTGATCTTGCGCTCGGCGCCTTCCATACCGGGGCGTGATTCGGGATCCAGCCAGCCGCGCAGTTCGACGATTTCGCCGGCCTCGTTCTTGATGACTTCATCGCAACGCACGATGCCCGCGCCACGCAGGCGCACTTCGCCGCCGGGGACCAGGCGTTTGAAGCCCTTCGGTGGTACTTCGGCGAAGTCTTCGCGCTCGATCCACAGTTCACGCGAAAACGGGATCTCGCGCTTGCCGAAGGATTCGTCCTTGGGATGGTTGGAGAACACCAGGGTTTCGTCGTGCTCTTCGGGCAAGTTCGTCAGCACGAACTTGAGCGGTTCGACCACCGCCATGCGGCGCGGCGCGGCGGCGTCCAGGTCATCGCGCAGGCAGCCTTCCAGCACGCTGAAATCCAACAGCGAATTCTGCTTGCTGATGCCGACGCGGTCGATCAGCAGGCGCAGCGCGGCGGGCGTATAGCCGCGGCGGCGCAGGCCCTGCAGGGTGGGCATGCGCGGGTCGTCCCAGCCGTCCACCAGTTTCTCGCCGACCAGCGTGGTCAGCTTGCGCTTGCTCATCACCGTGTAGTTGATGTTGAGGCGCGAGAATTCGATCTGGCGCGGCTTGGCGGCTTCGTTCTTCAGGCCGCGGTCCAGCAGCGGCTGCAGCAGCTCCGGATGCTCGGTCAGCGCCACGTGGTCCACGCACCAGTCGTACAGCGGGCGGTGGTCCTCGAACTCCAGCGTGCACAGCGAATGGGTGATGCCTTCGATGGCATCGCCCAGCGCATGGGCGAAGTCGTACATCGGATAGATCGGCCAAGCGTTGCCGGTGTTCTGGTGCTCGACGTGCTTGATGCGGTACAGCGCCGGGTCGCGCAGGTTCATGTTGCCGCTGCTGACGTCGATCTTGGCGCGCAGGGTGCGCGCGCCATCCGGGAACTCGCCGGCGCGCATGCGCTGGAACAGG
Organism: uncultured Lysobacteraceae bacterium; assembly: GCA_937897645.1. GTDB lineage: Bacteria > Pseudomonadota > Gammaproteobacteria > Xanthomonadales > Xanthomonadaceae > Pseudoxanthomonas_A. The sequence continues at coordinate 29,827 of CALCNV010000064.1, read as the reverse complement.
TCCAGGTTCTCTTCCACGGAGCGATTGCGGAACGGCGATTCACGCCCGGCTTCGGTCAGCGTGCCGCGGTACTCGCGCATCGCCTGTGCATCCAGGTCGTCGACATAGGCCAAGCCATCGCGGATGAGTTTCTGCGCCGCCAGGTAATACACCTCGAAATAATCGGAGGCATGGCGCAACTGCGCCCACTCGAAGCCCAGCCAGCGCACGTCGTCCTGGATGGCGGCGACGAACTCGGGATCTTCCTTGGCCGGGTTGGTGTCGTCGAAGCGCAGGTTGCAGATGCCGCTGAATTCGCCGGCGATGCCGAAGTTCAGGCAGATGGCTTTGGCGTGGCCGATGTGCAGGTAGCCATTGGGCTCCGGCGGGAAGCGGGTGTGGATGACCGCATGCTTGCCGCTGGCCAGGTCCTCGCGCACGATCTGGCGGATGAAGTCATGCTTTTCGGCCGCCACGGCCGGGCTTGCGTGGGAGTCATGGTCAGCGGATGCGGGAGGTACGGCGGACATGCGTTGGGGAAGCCTGGCGATCGGGGGCATAGTTTAGCCGACCCGCCCGCGGCTATCCTTTGCAGCATCCCCCGGAGCACTGGCATGGCACTCCCGACCCTGGTCATCGGCAACAAGAACTATTCCTCGTGGTCGTTGCGCCCGTGGCTGCTGCTGCGCCATTTCGGGGTGGAATTCGAGGAGCGCCGGCTGTTGCTGGACACACCCGGGTTCCAGCACGAAGCAAGCCTGTGGTCGCCTACGGCACGGGTGCCGGTGCTGGTGGACGACGGGTTGACGGTGTGGGATTCGCTGGCGATCTGCGAATACGCGAACGAACGCTGGCTGGACGGCGCGGGCTGGCCACGGGATCGCGCCATACGCGCGCAGGCGCGTGCCGCGGCGGCGGAGATGCACTCGGGCTTCACCGGCCTGCGCACCCAGTTGCCGATGAACAGCCATCGCCAACCCGACGCCTACCGCTGGGATGCACAGGCGCAAGCCGACATCGACCGGATCCAGCGCCTGTGGGGCGAACTGCGCGCGCGGCACGCCGGTGGCGCGGGTTTCCTGTGTGGGGACTTCGGCATCGTCGATGCGATGTATGCACCGGTGGCGATCCGTTTCCTGGGCTATGGCGTGGCCATGGATGCCGCGTCGCGCGACTACGTGGCGACCCTGCAGGAACTGCCGGCTTTCCGCCAGTGGCGCGAGGATGCGGCGCGGGAAAACGAACGTGTCGAGGCCACCGAAGCGCTCACCCGGGCGACGCACGGGTAGAGTGGTTCCGAATCCGGTTTTTTCCGAGGGGAATCCGCCATGCAGGTCGCCTACCGTGCCCACAACCTGTTCGATGCCCACCTGGCCAAACACCTGCTGGAAGAAGCGGATATCCCGGCCTTCGTGATGGGTGAATCCTTGCTGGGCGGGGCCGGCGAGCTGCCCCTGTTCGGCGTATTGCGGGTGTGCGTGCCGGAGGGGTACGAGGAAGAGGCTGCGGCCTGCCTGCAGGTGCTTTCCGATGATCTGGCGGAAGAAGGTGGCGATCTGGATGCGCTGGGCGACCCGGTGGGGACGAGGTAAAGCGATGTAGGAGCGCCGTAGGAGCGACGTAAGTCGCGAAAGAAAAGCAGTTGGACACGGATAAGGCGGATAACAGCGGAGCCGGCGAAGCAGGGGAAATACAAACCTCATCGGATTTTCATCCGCACTGATCCGTGTCCAGCGTTCTTTTTTCAGTCGCGACTTACGTCGCTCCTACGAAGCTGATGAAAGAGGCCGCCTACGGGCGGTGTTCGCACCAGTACTGCAGCTCGCTGCCCTTGCTTGGCTCGTACACATAATTGAAGCCGGTGAAACCGAACGGCTCGCTGCGGGAATCGAAGGGCGGCTTGTGCGTGGATTGATGCACAAGCACCGATTCGCCGCTGATGGTCGTGTAGGTATAGACCTTGATCGCCGCGCCGGTCGCCGGCAGGTCGACGTAGGCCAGCTTGAATTCGAAATAACGACCGATCTTCTTGCCTTCGACCAGGTAAGGCTTGTCGGTGGGCGTTGCCTCGATGGTCCAGTTTTCGCCGCCATAGATCACATGGCAGCGCGCGGTCGCCGCATTGGCGCTGCCGCAAGCCAACATCAAGGCGAATGCCAGGGAGATCTTCATCCTCATTCCCCCGTGCACTGCGCAATGACGGTGTCGCCGGCCTTGCCGCAGGGACTGGAGGCCTTCAGGTCGGGATGCGGCACGCCATCGCCATCCAGCCGTGCGACGCGTGTTTCCCAGTCCCGCATGCCGTCCTTGTCCATGCGCACCTTCAACACCCAGCCGGTGGTGGTGGCGGGCGTATCGAAGCTGTTGAACAGGAAATTGCCCAGGCTGTAGACGATCAGTTTGCCCTTGTAGTACTCGGCGCCCTGGGTCACGTGCGGATGGCTGCCGACCACCATGTCGGCACCGGCATCCAGCATGCGCTGGGAGAATTCACGCAGGCGTGGGCTGGGCTGCGGTTCGTCTTCCCAACCCCAATGCATGAAGGGAATGACCAGGTCGGCGCCATGCACCTTGCGTGCATCGATGATGTCGTTGATCACTTGGTCGTCTTCGCCGCTCCACGCCACGCCCGGACGCGTCGCGCTGGCTTCGAACGAGCGCGGCTTGTATTCCGAGTAGCCGAGCAGGGCGATGCGCAGGCCGTTGCGTTCGACGATCCACGGCGTGTGCGCTTCGGTCGCGTTGTCGCCGCCGCCGAAGTAAGGCAGCCCGGCTTTCCGCAGCAGCACCAGCTGTTCGGCGAACGCGTCCTTGCCGAAATCACCGGAGTGGTTGTTGGCCAGCGACAGGCCATCGAAATGCTTGGCCAGCACCGGGATGGTGATCGGATCGGCGCGGAAGGTGAAGGGCTTGACCTCGGCCTTGCCGGTGGTGGCGACCAAGGATTCCAGGTTGCCGATCCGCAGGTCCTGCGCGTCGAGGTAGGACTCGAACGGCTTGAACGGGTCGATGCCCTTGGCGATCAACTCCCCAGGTATTTCGGCCACCATGACGTCGCCGACGAAAACCAGGTTCACTTCGCCATCGACGGCAGGCGCCGCGGCGGCGACGCCTGTCCACAGCAAGGCAAGCAAGAGCGGGATGGATTTCATGAGCCGCATGATCACCTGCTTGGCCGCGTCGCGCTACTGCGATTCCGACGAGCCGCTTCGTCGATCTGCATCAAAGACGCGCGATCGCGCACACATAGACCACTTCGCAGGCACCGCCGCCGGTGTCGTCGCGGCTGGTGGAACTGCGCCAGCGCCAGCCGTCCGCGGCATTGGCTTCCACCAGCCAACCGTCGATGCGCACGCGGTCGCCTTCGCGGATACCGGCCAAGCTGGCAGCGACTTCGTCAGTGGCCGGGATCATGTGCATGTTGGCGCTGCTGCGCGCGATTTCATCGGGCGGCAGCGGCGGCTGGTCCTGCCAGCGGTAGTTGTACCAGCGCGAGGACTGGCTGATGTCCAGTTGCGACAGCACGCCATCCTCGCGCATGCGTTGCCAGCCCAGTGCGAGATCGGTAGGCGACAGGTCGGCTTCGCGACCCATGCGATAGTCCTCGCGAGACAGCACGCGCGCATCGACGCTGAAGCCGGCGAGTGGCTTCAGCGTCGCGGCCTGCAGCGCAAAGGCAGGCATCGCGCGCGGCACATCGGTTTGCAGTGGCGCTTCGTCCGCGCCGACGCGTGGCGGCAGTGGGCAGCCGGATGCCGTGGCAACACCGGCGGGCGCATCCACCCTGCGCGGCGAATGTTCCGAATACCACCAGCCCAGCACTGCCAGCAGCACGCAGGCGATGAGCGCATTACGCAGGTTCATGCAGCGGGAGTGGACAACCGGTCGGCAATGGTCTGGCGCAAGCCGACGAGATCCTTGGCGAAGGCAGCGATGCCATCGCGGAGTTTCTCGGTCGCCATCGCATCGTCTGCAAGATCGGCTGCGAAGCGCGCGGCGTCGATGGGAATGGCTGCAACGGCTTCGGGCTTGCCGGGCGAAAGCTTGCGCGGAAGCTCGCCGCTGTCGGCGTCCAGTTTTTCCAGCAAGTCCGGTGAAATGGTCAAGCGGTCGCAACCGGCCAGCGCTTCGATCTGTGCGGTGGAGCGGAACGATGCCCCCATCACCACCGTGGGCGAACCACGACGCTTGAATTCGTCATACACGCCGCGTACGAACACCACGCCCGGGTCTTCCTCAATGCTCGCCGGCACTTCGCCGCGTGCGACGAAGAAGTCCAGGATGCGGCCCACGAAGGGCGAGATGAGGAACGCGCCGGCTTCCGAACACGCCAAGGCCTGGGTGCGGTTGAAGATCAGGGTCAGGTTGCAATCGATGCCGTCGCGTTGCAGCTGGCGTGCGGCTTCCACGCCTTCCCAGGTGGCGGCGACCTTGATCAGTATTTTTTCGCGACCCACGCCGCGCTCGGCATACATGTCGACGAACTTGTGCGCCTTCTTCACCGTCGCGGCGGTGTCATGGGCCTGGTCGGCATCCACTTCGGTGGAGACGCGTCCGGGCACCAGTCCCGCCAGTGCGGTGCCAACGGCGATGGTCAGGCGATCCACCACTTCCTCCACCAGGGCGTCACGATCACCGGACTGGGTGCGCGCCCACGCCAGCTCTTTCTCGATGGCATCGGCATACACCGGCAGGTCCAATGCCTTGCGCACCAGTGTGGGATTGGTGGTGCAGTCCACGGGACGTAGGCGCTTGACTGCATCGAAGTCGCCGGTATCGGCGACCACGACCGAGAGTTCACGCAATTGCTGGAGTTTGGAGGGTGGGGTGGACGTGGGAGACATGTGGCTTCCTGTGGGGTTGAACGCTGGGCAAGTATGCCCTGCGCGCGCGGCAATTCGGTGCAGCACTCAGCGGTTGTAGTCGCCGCTGGCTTCGGGCTGGTAACGGATGGCGGTGACGCGCAGGCGCAGCGGCCGGCCATCGGGTGCGGACCAGTCGATGCACTGGCCCTTCGACAGGCCAAGCAACGCGGTGCCGACGGGCGCCAGTACCGAGACGTGGCCGCTGCCTACGTTGGCTTCGTTCGGGTAGACCAGGGTCAGGGTGTGGTGTTCGCCGGTGATCTCTTCCTCGCATTCCACGGTGGAATGCATGGTCACCACGGCGTCGGGGATGTGTTCCGGCGCCAGCACTGCAGCGCGATTGAGTTCTTCCATCAGCGCGATCGCGGCGGGATGGCGGCGCAGCGCGGGGGAATCCAGCAGTTTTTCCAGGCGATTGAAGTCGCGGGTGGTAAGGATGATGGAGGGCACGCTGGACGAAGGGGGCAAGCCGCTGACGGGCATCGAGTTCATGTCGTTTTATCCTGCTGATGTCGTGAAAAGGAAAACGGACGCTGCGTTGCCGCGGCGTCCGTCAGAGTCTTGCATGTGGGCCAACCGTAGCCCGGAAGCGGCGCTGGTTCAAGCCCCGTGGGGCAAGCTTGCTTCGTTCCCCCGGGGCTTGGTGCCGGAGGGTGTCGGCCCTGCTTCAAGCAGCGTGGCCGGAAGCGCGGAAAACACTCTGGAAAGTTCAAGCAGGAACCCGCCCATCGCCGAACTCCGGCGCCACAACATTGCTATCTGGCGACTGGGGTGCGAGTCGCTGAAGCCGAGCAGATGGATGTTCCGTGATTGCGCCACCGGTGGTTTCACGGCCAGCATTGGCAACAAGGTCATGCCGACGTTGGCGGCGACCATCTGCCGCAGTGTTTCCAGGCTGGTGGCGCGGAATTCGGACTTCTCGTTCGCGCCCGACAGACGGCAGACTTCCAGCGCCTGTTCGCGCAGGCAGTGGCCGTCTTCCAGCAGCAGCAGTTTCTGCTCGGAAAGTTCGTCGAGGCTCAGCGAATCGCGTCGTGCCAGCGGATGGTCCTCTGGAACCGCCAGCACGAAAGGCTCCTCGAACAGGAACTCGCTGTGCAACTGGTCGTCGTGTACCGGCAGCGCGAGCAGGGCGGCGTCCAGCTTGCCTTCCTGCAGGCGCGACAGCAGCACGTCGCTTTTTTCTTCCACCAGCAACAGCTCCAGCTGTGGAAAGCGCTCGCGGATGCTTGGGATCACGTGCGGCAGCAGGTACGGTCCCAGCGTGGGGAAGATGCCCAGGCGCACGGTGCCGGCCTCGGGATCCTGGCTGCGGCGTGCGCCTTCCTTCATCTGTTCCACCTCGGCCACGATGCGACGTGCGCGTTCCGCGGCATCGCGACCCGCGGGCGTCAGCATGACCTTGCGGGGCGCGCGTTCGACCAGCGATACGCCCAACTCGTCCTCGAGCTTCTTGATCTGCGTGGACAGCGTCGGCTGGCTGACGAAGCAGGCAGCGGCTGCACGGCCGAAATGCTTGTGGTCGGCCAGTGCGATCAGGTATTTGAGGTCGCGCAGGTTCATGGCTAGTCCTATGCGTTTCCTTCTCCCGCCGGGAGAAGGTGCCCGAAGGGCGGATGAGGGTGTGGATTATTAGCGTTCGATGCACCTATCCGTGACCGTGATTGCCACGCCCTCATCCGGCGCTGCGCGCCACCCCGGATCAAGTACGGGGCAGGCTCTTCTCCGGGCGGGAGAAGGGGAGCGCATCATGCGGTTTCCGACTCTGTTTCTTCGACAACATCCTCAACAGGCGCCGAGGTGCGGATCAAATGATCGAACGCACTCAGTGCCGCCTTAGATCCTTCACCCATCGCGATCACGATCTGCTTGTACGGCACCGTCGTCACGTCGCCCGCGGCGAACACGCCCGGCACCGAGGTCTGGCCGCGCTCGTCGACGATGATTTCGCCACGTGGTGACAGCGCCACCGTGCCCTTCAGCCATTCGGTGTTGGGCAGCAGGCCGATCTGCACGAAGATGCCTTCCAGCGCCAGCGCGTGCGTCTGGTGGTTGCCGCGGTCTTCGTAGACCAGGCCGTTGACCTTCTGCCCATCGCCGGTGACTTCCTTAGTCATCGCCGAGGTAATGACGGTGACGTTGGGCAGGCTGTGCAGCTTGCGCTGCAGCACCGCATCGGCACGCAGGTGGCGGTCGAACTCGATCAGGGTCACGTGGCTGACGATGCCCGCAAGGTCGATGGCTGCTTCCACGCCGGAATTGCCGCCGCCGATCACCGCAACGCGCTTGCCCTTGAACAGGGGTCCGTCGCAGTGCGGGCAATAGGCCACGCCCTTGTTGCGGTATTCGTTTTCACCGGGCACGTTCATCTGCCGCCAGCGTGCGCCGGTGGACAGGATCACGGTCTTGCCTTTCAGCGATGCGCCGTTGGCCAGCTGCACTTCGATCAGGTCCTTGCCCGGCACCAGTTTCTCGGCGCGCTGCAGGTTCATGATGTCCACGTCGTACTGGCGCACGTGTTGCTCCAGCGCGGCCGCGAGCTTCGGGCCCTCGGTTTCCTGCACGGAAATGAAGTTCTCGATGGCCATCGTGTCCAGCACCTGGCCACCGAAACGCTCGGCGGCGATGCCGGTGCGGATGCCCTTACGCGCGGCGTATATAGCTGCTGCTGCGCCTGCGGGGCCGCCGCCGACGATCAAGACGTCGTACGGGGCCTTGGCCGCGATCTTCTTCGCATCGCGGTCTGCAGCGCCGGTGTCCAGCTTGGCGACGATTTGCTCGACGTCCATGCGACCTTGGCCGAATACTTCGCCGTTGAGGTAGATGGTGGGCACGGACATGACCTGGCGCGCTTCCACTTCCTCCGGAAACAGTGCGCCGTCGATGGCCACGTGCTGGATGTTGGGGTTCAACACCGCCATCAGGTTCAGCGCCTGCACCACGTCCGGGCAGTTCTGACAGCTGAGCGAGAAGTAGGTTTCAAACCTGTACTCACCGTCGAGCGACTTGATCTGTTCGATCACGTCCTGCGCGGTGCGCGAGGGATGGCCGCCGACTTGCAGCAGGGCCAACACCAGCGAGGTGAATTCATGGCCCATTGGCAGGCCTGCGAAACGCAGGTGGATGTCGTGGCCGGGGCTGTTGAGGGCGAACGACGGCGTATGCACGTCGGCATCGTGGCGTTCGACCAAGGTGATCTTGTCGGAGAGCAGGGTGATTTCGCCCAACAGCTCCTGCATTTCGCGCGATTTGCCGCTGTCATCCAGCGCCGCAACGATCTGGATCGGGCGCGTCACTTTTTCAAGGTAGGCCTGCAGCTGGGTCTTGAGGGTTTCATCGAGCATGACTAGGGTTCCGGTCGGGGGCGGGAAATTCAGGAGCGAGGAGTGAGTGGGGAGGAGTGAGGAGTGAGTGAAAAGCCGGAGCTTTTGCGTTTACTCACTCCTCACTCCTCCCCACTCACTCCTCAATACTGAAAGGTGAGCAAAGCTCAAAGAGACTTGTAGAAGCGGTCTGGAACCGTGGAGCGCGGCGGAGGGAGGGGGACCGGCGCGGGTTTCCGTATGGACCAGGCCGCTATTGCAAGCGTCCAGTGAAACGTAGGGAGTGGAGGCCCGGGCGACTTGCGCCCGGGCCCCGGTGTTGCCTTGTAGCGCTTAGATCTTGCCGACCAGGTCCAGCGAAGGCGCCAGGGTCTTTTCGCCTTCCTTCCACTTGGCCGGGCACACTTCACCCGGGTGGCTGGCGACGTAACGGGCGGCCTTCAGCTTGCGCAGGGTCTCGCTGATGTCGCGGGCGATGGCGTTGTCGTGGATTTCGGCGGTCTTGATGACGCCTTCCGGATTGATGATGAAGGTGCCGCGCAGGGCCAGGCCTTCTTCTTCGATATGCACGTCGAACGCCTTGGTCAGCTGGTGGGTCGGGTCGCCGACCAGCGGGAACTGCGCCTTGCCGACGGCCGGCGAGGTTTCGTGCCAGACCTTGTGCGAGAAGTGCGTGTCGGTGGTGACGATGTAGACCTCGGCGCCGGCTTTCTGGAATTCGGCGTAGTGGGTCGCGGCGTCTTCGACTTCAGTCGGGCAGTTGAAGGTGAAGGCGGCGGGCATGAAGATGACCACGGACCAGTTGCCCTTCAGGTCGGTATCGGAAACGGTGACGAACTTGCCGTTGTGGAACGCGTTGGCGGTGAACGGCTTGACGTGGGTGTTGATGAGCGACATCGATGCTTCCTTGGTGGTGGGGACTGGGTGACAGGCTCCATGGTTCGAAGCCGGTGTTTTGATAGGACGGGCCAATGATAAGGCTGCTCTATTGATCATTCCAATCGATTGACTTCATTATTTTGATAGTCAAAGACTATTAAATAGCGCGTTCCCCCAATCGCCCGCAACCTTCGGCCTATTGCCCCCTTACAAAGGCCTCTATCGCCCGCAGGACCGCCGGATCCCGTGCGGGGTCATGCAGCGCTGCCAATGGGGCGATATGGCCAGCATCCGCAAGCCAGACCAGCTCGGCTTTGCCGCCGTTCTGCTTTAGCTTGTCGGCCAGCGCCTGGCTGTCCTTGGCTTCCACCACCCGGTCATCCATGCCGTGGACCAGCAGGAACGGCGGCTCGTCGCCGTCCACGAAATTCACGGCCTGCGCCTGCGGCCATTGCCCGCGCGGGCCGAAGACCTGCTCATAGCCGCCATTGATGACGAAGTCATAGGGGCCGGACAGGCCGATGACGCCCGCGAGATCGCTGGGTTTCATGCCGTGGGCAGCAAGGTAGCTGGCATCGGTGCCGATCAAGGCGGCGATCTGGGCGCCGGCGGAATGTCCGGCGACAAATACTCGATTCGGGTCGCCGCCATAGTCGGCGGCATGCCTATGGCTCCACGCGACTGCGCGTGCGCCGTCTTCGACAAAGCCCGGGAAGGTGGTACGCGGGTAGGTACGGTAGTCGGCAACGACGGCCATCACGCCGGATTTCGCCAGGCGTTCGCCCACGAAACGGTACTGCGCGCGTTCGCCCGTTTTCCAACTTCCGCCGTAGAAGAAGACCACGACCGGTGCCGGCGTGTTGGAGTCGGTTGGTTTGTAGATATCCAGCGACAGATCATGCTCGCTGTCATAGACCACGCTGGCATCCGCTGGCCTGACGCCGTGGTTGGCGTAGCCAAGCACCAGGCTCTGGCAGCCTGAAATGAGCAAGGCGACGGAAGCGGCCAGCAGGCCGCGCAGGTAGCGGGGAGAGGTCATGCATTCAACCTGTGCAGGGAAGGAGTGGGAGCGTTGCAGCCAGTGGACCGATACGATGTGCACCATGACTACGAGTCCAAACCCCCGGCTGGATGCAGTACTGCGCCAGGCCTGTGAACGCATCGAACCTGGAGATGCCCGGCTGTTGCTGGCGCATGCGCTGGGCAAGCCGGTGGCGTGGCTGTATGCGCATGCCGATGACGAGATCGGTGATTCCATCGTGCGCAGCTTCGGTGCACTGGTGGAAGCGCGTGTTGCAGGCGAACCCGTTGCCTACCTCATCGGTCGCCGTGGCTTCTGGACGCTGGAACTCGAGGTCAATGGAGACACGCTTATTCCGCGTCCGGAAACGGAATTGCTGGTGGAGCTTGCACTCTCACGGCTTCCTGCAGGCATGCCAGTGCGGGTTGCGGATCTCGGCACGGGCAGCGGTGCGATTGCGCTGGCCATCGCGAAGGAGCGTCCGCAGGCAAAAGTCGTTGCAACCGATGCGAGCCAAGGTGCACTCGACGTGGCGGTAGGCAACGCTTCGCTCAATGGTGTTGCGAATGTCGAGTTCAGGCATGGCAGCTGGTTTGCGCCGCTGGCGGGTGAGCGTTTCAAGCTGATCGCCAGCAATCCGCCTTACATCGCTGACGGTGATCCGCATCTGCAGCAGGGTGATTTGCGTTTCGAACCTGCGGCGGCTTTGTCTTCAGGTCGTGATGGACTGGATGATATTCGCGAGATCGTCTCCGGTGCGGGCGAGCACCTTGTTGCTGGTGGCTGGCTGCTGCTGGAGCATGGATTGGAGCAGGGTGCGTTGATACGAGTTCTGCTGGAAACGGCGGGATTCGTGGACGTCACAACAGAACTTGATTTGGAGTCGCGTGACAGGGTGACGTTCGGACGTTGGCCATGACTGGGGCACTGTTCACCCACGTATCGTCATCTCAGCGAACGCTGGGACCCATCTTGATCTTGCTTTGGAAGCCGAAGCGAAAGTCAAAATGGATCCCAGCGTTCGCTGGGATGACGGTCAAGGTGGGATGACGCTATAGGTGGGCGAGGGTAAAGGTGTCGAATATTGAATGAGGAGAATTGGCCTCTGCGCTAAACTCTGCATTCCACACCCAAGGCCGCACCCATGCGCCAGCTCTACCCGGAAATCCAGCCCTACGACACCGGCGCCCTCAAGGTGGATGACCGTCACACGCTGTACTACGAACAGTGTGGCAATCCGAATGGAAAACCCGTGGTCATGCTGCACGGCGGTCCTGGTGGTGGTTGCAGTCCGAACATGCGGCGCTTCCATGATCCGGCCAAGTACCGCATCGTGCTGTTCGACCAGCGTGGATCGGGTCGTTCCAAACCACACGCCGACCTCGTCAACAACACGACCTGGCACCTGGTCGCGGATATCGAACAACTGCGCGAAACACTGGGCATTGACACCTGGCAGGTGTTCGGCGGCAGCTGGGGCTCGACCCTCGCGCTGGCTTACGCGGAAACGCATCCGCAGCGCGTGACCGAACTGGTGCTGCGCGGCATCTTTATGCTGCGCCGCTGGGAGCTGGAATGGTTCTACCAGGAGGGCTGCTCACGGCTGTTCCCGGACGCGTGGGAGCAGTTCCTTGCCCCCATTCCGGTAGTGGAACGCCACGATTTGATTTCCTCGTTCCATCGTCGCCTCACCAGTGAAGACGAAGCCACGCGACTTGCGGCCGCGCGCGCGTGGAGCGTGTGGGAAGGCGCCACCAGTTTCCTGCGTGTCGACCATGATTTCGTGACTGGCCACCAGGACGCCGCGTTCGCACTCGCGTTCGCGCGCATCGAGAACCACTACTTCGTCAACGGTGGTTTCTTCGAAGTCGAGGACCAGCTGCTGCGCGACGCGCACCGCATCGCGCATATCCCGGGCGTGATCGTGCACGGTCGCTACGACGTGGTGTGCCCACTGGCCAATGCGTGGGACCTGCACAAGGCCTGGCCAAAAGCCGAGCTGGTGATTTCACCCGTCTCCGGCCATTCCGCATTCGAAGCCGAGCACGTGGACGCGCTGGTAACCGCCACCGACCAATTCGCCCGGTAGGAGCGCCCCATGGGCGCGAGCTCTCGGGGCTTTGCACGCGAACAATCAAGAGCTCGCGCCCATGGGGCGCTCCTACCGGGGCTTTGATTCACGTGGGATCAGGGCTTCGACGAAGGTTTCGTCCGACCATACTTCGAATTTCTCCAGCGTGTTGGGGCCGAAGGTATTGCTGATGGCCACATCGGCGGCATCGCGGCCGCGCGCGATCAGCACGCGGCCGATGCGCGGGAAATTGTGGCGTGCGTCGAAGGTGTACCACTGGCCATCCAGCCAGGCCTCGAACCAGGCCGAGAAATCCATGGGCGCATCACTCGGCGGCACGCCGAAGTCGCCGATATAGCCGGTGCAATAGCGCGCCGGGATGTTCATGCACCGGCACAGCGTCACGGCCGAATGTGCGAAATCACGGCACACGCCGCGTCCTTCCTGCAGTGCCTGCGCTGCGCCTTTGGTCGCGTTCGCGAACTCGTAGCCGAACTGGATGTGTTCATGCACGTAATCGCAGATGGCCTGCACGCGCGCCCAGCCGGTGGGCGTCGTTCCGAACAGGTCCCAGGCTTTTTCCACCAGCTTGTCGGTTTCGCAGTAGCGGCTGCCCAGCAGGTACACCAGCGTCTCGTCCGGCAACTGGTACACCGGCACCTGCTGCGCCGTGGGCACCACCGCATCGGTCCAGCCGGTGTCGCGCACCACAAGATCGGATGACACGGTGAACAAACCGGCCGGTGACACCAGTCGCGTGCAGATATTCCCGAACCCGTCATGGTACTGCTGCAGCGGCACCGCGGGCGAGGTCTGCAGCTCCTTGGCGATGGCGATATCGGCGCGGCGCGAGTCGTGCACGTTCAAGGTCAACAGCATCGGAGTGGGCTCCGGGAAGCTGTAGGTGATGTCGAAACCAAGGCGGATCAGCACGCGCAACTCCGGTGTCGTGCCGCCCGCAGGCCGCTTCACCGCACCGGTGTTCCGGGCGGATGGCGTTGCAGGCAACGTGGGGGTGACACCGTTGTAGCAGAAGAACCTTAGTGCTGCGTCAATTCGCGCAAAAGGGTGGGCAAAATGCGGGCCAGGCGCTCCGCCCATTCCTGCTGGCCTTGCACATCGGCAATCAGGTCCTGGCGGATTTCAAGCTCCACGTGCAGCAGGCCGCGCTGTTCGCCGTGCACCGGCACGGCATAGTCGCTGCCATCGCTGATCGAATAGGGTTCGTTGTCGCCAACCACCAGTCCGGGCTCGGCGCGCAACGCGGCCAGCAAGGCATGGGCCAGACGCGTGTCGCGGTGATAGAGCACGCCGACATGCCAGGGACGCGACACTCCGCCGAATACCGGCGTGAAGCTGTGCATCGCAATCAACACCGGTGCTTGTGGCCCGGCGCTGCGCTGGTCCAGTTCCTGGGTGATGCGTGCGTGGTAGGGCGCGAAGATTTCAAGCGCGCGTGCGACTTTTTCTTCTTCCTGCATGCCCTCGTTGCCTGGTACCGGCGTGCCATCGCTACTGGTGACGATGGAGCCAGCAGCATCCAGCGGCCGGTTGCAGTCGATCACCAGCCGCGAATAGACCTGCAGGATGGCGAACGCATCCAGCCTGTCCGACAGGCGCTCGGTAACGCCCGCAATGCCGATGTCCCAGCCGATATGGCGGTCGCGTTCCACCTGCACCACGCCCAGGTCACCCAATCGGGCAGGAATCGCCTGTCCGGCGTGATCGGCGATCAAGATGAAGGGAGAGGCGCCATGCGCACGATGGACCTGTAACGGCGCGGGGTCATCCGCGCCCAGCAGCTTCATAGGTTCATCCACGCGGCGTGCCGTCGAGGTGGTGGTCAATCATCCACAGGCCGGCCCAGAGCTTGGCGTCCAGTTCGTAGCCTTCGGCCATCTTCTGCACCAGCCAGGCCGCGGCCTCGGTGCGAGAAACCTCATGCACGGTGATGTCCTCGTCGCCATCGCCACCGCCGGCACCGATGCGGGTCAGGCCGGTGGCGCGGACGAAGGCGATCTTCTCGCTTGCCATGCCGGACGAAGTCGGCCCGATCATCAGCACTTCCGCATGCTCGGCGGTCCAGCCGGTTTCTTCTTCCAGTTCGCGGATGGCGGACACTTCAATCGATTCGTCCGCATGGATATCGCCCACCAGCCCCGCTGGCATCTCGATGGTCGCCGCCTGCAGCGGTACGCGGAACTGTTCGACGAAGACCACCTTGTCCTCCGGCGTCACCGCGATGATGATCGCGGCCAGGCCGCCGGCATGGGTGCGCTCCACGTATTCCCAGGTACCGCGCTCCAGCATGCGCAGGTACTTGCCTTCATGGATGATGCGGGGTGCAACGGTCTTGTCGTTCATGCGGCCATGCTAATCGGTACGTCCCTGTATTTGTAGGAGCGCCCCATGGGCGCGAGCTCTTGAGGCTCTACACGCGAACAATCAAAAGCTCGCGCCCATGGGGCGCTCCTACACGGTGATGCCGGCGGCCTGCTGCAGGCGGCGGCGGGTCATCGGGCCGAAACGCAGGGATTCGGAGAGGCCGGCGAGCATGTCGGGATCGGCGCTGCTGCGCTGGTGGTCGGGTTCGATGCTGTCGATGGGGGCGTCGAGCGAGATCGTCGCCAGTTGCCGCCACAGCAGCGCGTGCTCGCGCTGTTCGCGCAGGCGCACGGCCATCTGCGCCGCGCCGCGCAGGCGCAGGAAGGCGACTTCGTCGATCCGTGACAGCAATACATCCAGGCTGCCGAAATGCGCCAGCAATATCGCGGCCGATTTCGCCCCGATCCCGGTCACGCCGGGAATGTTGTCCACCGCATCGCCAGTCAAGGCCAGGTAATCCGCGATCTGGCTGGCTTCCACGCCGTGGCGCGATTTCACCCCGGCCATGCCCCAGCGCTGGCCGCGGGCGAAATCCCATTGCTCGTCCGACTCCATCAGCAATTGCGACATGTCCTTGTCCGCCGACACGATCACGCCGCGGAACCCACGCGGCCGCGCCGCATGCAGGGCGCTGCCGATCAGGTCGTCCGCCTCGTATTCTCCATGCGCCAGCACGTTCAAGCCCAGCGCCGCGCACAGTGCCTTGCAGTGGGTGAACTGGCGCTTGAGCTCGTCCGGCGCAGGGTCACGATTGGCTTTGTAGGCCGGGTACAGCTGGTTACGGAAGCAGCTGTCCAACGCTTCGTCGAAGGCCACCGCGATATGGCGCGGGCGCTCCTGCTCCAGTAACTCCAGCAGGAAGCGCGCGAAGCCGTGCACCGCGTTGGTGGGCCAGCCATCGGCATCGTGGAATTCGTTGGGCATGGAGTGCCAGGCGCGGAACACGTAGATGCTCGCGTCCACCAGGTACAGCGGTGGCTTGGGCGCTGGCTGGGTCAGCGGGTCAGGCATGGTTCGACGGGCTCACCACCGACGGACTCGATGGGCTCACCACCGGCGGATTCCAGTCACTCAGCAGAGTGCCCGCATCCGGGCGCTCGCGTTCTGGCACGTCCAGCCGGGCGGTACCGATGTGGATGAAACCGGCGATCTTCTCGTTGGCCTGCAGTCCCAGCGCCTGCAGGATGGCCGCATCGTAGGCCGCCCAGCCGGTCAACCATTGCGCACCGAAACCCAAGGCCTGCGCCGACTGCAGCAGGGCGAAGCACACGCTGCCGGCAGTGAGCAGTTGCTCCTGCTCGGGAACCTTGTGGCCCGGGGTGAGGCGCGCGATCACCGCGATGATCACCGGCGCATGCGAAAAACGGGCGCGGTCTTTTTCCACGGCCGCGGTCGGGGCGTTCGGATCCAGGGCGAGCGTCCGTGCCGCCAAGGCTTCGCCCAGGGCGTGGCGCGCGTCGCCGCTGATGCGCAGGAAGCGGAAGGGCACCAGCTTGCCGTGGTCCGGCACACGTGCCGCCGCCTGCAACATGCGCAGCAGGGTGGCGTCATCCGGCCCGGGCGCGGACAGCTGCTTGGAGGGGACGGAGCGCCGGGAATCGAGGGCTTCTAGCGTGATATTGGCGTTCATGGGCTCACGATAAGATCAGTTCGTCGTCACGGCGAGGTTGTGACGCAATAGCAATTGCGTCACCCTTCGGACAGGGTGCCTCCTGACCCGTGGTTGCAACACTAGTGTAGCGCCGTACGTTTCCCCCCAGCCCAACAAGCGATTCGGTTCCGATGTCACAACCCCCACCTGCACTTTCCATCGCCAATCCGCGCTTGCTGGGTCTGGTCAGGGAAACCGTGCTGTCGCCCCTGCTGGATGCATTCGCAGACACCATCGACGGGTTGCGCGAGCCCCTGCTTGCAGAGGCTGATCGGCTGGAAGTGGACCGCATGCCGTTCCTGGATGGCATGTTCACCCTGCGCCAGCAGCGTGACGCGATGCTGGCTGCGTACCGCGCCCACCTGGTGCGGGCATGGCAGGCGCTGGAATCCGGGACGCCGCTGTCGGCGGAGCTGCGCTTCGAAGACGGCGCCGCCGGCCTGGACCTGCTCCAGCACGATGAGCTGGAAATGCAACTCGCCATCCACCACCTGGCCGAAGTATTGGCACGCGAGTGGAAATCCGAACTGCTGTCCTTGAACAGCTACCTGGCGTGGGTGGATCCAGGCCTGCGCATGGACGCGGACAGCAATCCGTTTTCCCCGGCGCAGATTTCCCTCGCCGTCTACCACGGCTTCGCGCACTCCAAGCTGGTGCCGAGCGTGCGCCTGGCGGCCGTGCGCTGCTGCGAGCGCGACCTGGTGGAGTTGGTGGGCCCCATCTACGAGGCCGTGCACGCCTGCCTGATGCGCGAGTTCGGCGTGCCCGACAAACTCTCGGCGCGTTCGCGGCATGCTGCGCACATTCCCAGTTCGGAAAGCGAAGAAGACGTGCAGGAACCGGACTGGATCACCCGCTTCTTCATCCAGTGGAGCGACGGTGCCGACCCGGCAGGCGCTGCGCAGTCCGCGGCAGCCAAGACCGCGGACACCACCTTGCCGCCAGCCCTGCACCAGCTGCTGGAAGAGTCGCGCGCCGTGCGTGAGCATGCGCAGGGCGCGGCGAAAGGATCGACGGCGCGTACCACGCTCTCGCAACGCGAACTCATTTCCATCCTTACCCTGCTGCAGATCGCGTCGGACCAGACCCTCGCCGCCATCGTCCAGCCGCAGGGATCGCTGCTGGAACGGTTGAAACGACAGATGTTCGAACTGGCCCGGTTGCTGGGCGTGGAGCCGGGCGCGGTGAAGCTGGCCGAGGCCGACGAGAACATCGTCGACCTGATCGGCATGTTGTTCCAGGTGATGTTCGACGAATGCGACCTGACCCGCGGGCAACGCGAAGTGCTGGGCAAGCTGATCGCGCCGATGACCAAGGTGGCGCTGCAGGATCGCCAGCTGTTCCTGCAGTCCACGCATCCGGCCCGCCGCCTGCTCAACATCCTGGCCGAGGCCTGCGAAGGCAATCGCGGCGAAACCGAGGAGGAAAGGGCGCTGCTGCGGAAAGTCGAAGCCACGGTGGCGCGCCTGGTGGCGGATTTCAACGAGAGCCAGTCCGTGTTCCGCACCTTGCGCGGTGACTTCAACGGCTACTACGGGGAATACCGCCGCGCGGCGGAAGTTGCGGAGCGCGAGGCCGCCGAACGCCAGCGGCAGGAGGAAGCGCTGGAAAAGGCCCGGCTGGTCGCCCGCGCCGCGCTGGATGCGCGCCTCGAAGGTCGCGCGCTGCCCTTGCCGGTCAAGTACCTGCTGCATGACGGCTGGGTACCGTATGCCGCTGGATTGGAGGTCAATGGCCGCATGCAGGCCGCCGTGTCGCTGATGGACGGTTTCCTGCAGGCGGTGGAATCCGCCCGCAAAGGTGATGCGTCGGCGGTCGCAGGTTGGCAGACGGCCGTGGACTGGATGCAGCCGGTGTGGATGGCGGCGACCAAGGACAAGGCGGAGATCGCGACACGACGGACGACCCTGCTCGAGGCCCTGCACCACATGGGCCGCACGCCCTCGGCGGCGATCCCGGCCGCGGCCGCTGACGTGGCGGCCAACGTCGTGGTCGTGTCGGACAGGGTCGGGCTTGGGCAGGCATACCCGGAACTGCCGGCACCCTCCGTGATCGGTCCATTGACGGCCGAGGAATTGCAGGAGGCCGTGGATTTCGACAATGTCACCGCCGACTATTTCAGCGGCCTGGCCGTGGGCACGTGGCTGGACTTCATCGACAGGGACAACAAGGCACAAGCGGGCAAGCTGTCCTGGATCAGCCCCATTTCGTCGCGGCTGATGTTCGTCAGCCGCACCGGCTCGCGCATCTGCGTGGCCTCGGCGCAGGAGTTGGCCATCATGGTCAAGCTCAACCGCCTTCGACTGCATCGGGATGACGATGCCTTCTACAGCGCCATGCAGGGCGTGATCGATCGCCTGGAGCCAGTGGCCGCCTGAGGCCTGTTTCGACGGCGACTGGACCCTGCCTGCATCCCGTTTTCGGCAATGCGCGGGCATCCGTACGGAAGAACTGCCAAGACAGTCACTGAAGCAGGACGGGTGTGCTCCTAACATGGCCCGTGGGGAGCTATGGCCATCGCAATGTCGAGGCGCTCACCTTTTGTCCTGGCGGGAAACTCAACGCATGTCCATCCACACCCAAACCGCCGAACACCGTGGCCGCGACCAGCGCCTGCTGGAGCAGACCCGTGACAGCATCGTCCCGTCGCTGGTGGATACCTTTGCGGTGGCACTGGGGCGTTTTGATGACGCGCTGTTCGATCGGGCCGAACGCGCCGGGCACACGCAGATGGCGTTCCTGGACGCGATGCGCGAACTGCGCCGCCGCCGCGAGGAAATCATCGCGCGTTTCCGCGCCCACCTCGCCAAGGCATGGCAATCGCTGGAGGCAGGCGATCCGCTTTCAGTGGAAAGCGCGTTGGCCGACGCCAGCCACACGCTCAGCCTGGTGACCGACCAGGAACTGGAATCACGCCTGGCCGCGCGCAACCTGGCCAGCGTGATCCTGCGCGACTGCAAGCCGGTGCTGGCACGGCTGGATCGTCGCCTGGGCTGGATCGCCGGCAACCTGGTGCTGGACAACGACCACAATCCCATCGGCCCGGAACACATCGGCGTCGCCATCCACGAGGCGTTCGCAAGCTGTGAATTGAGCATGGAAGTGCGGCTGGTGGTGATCAAGCTGTGCGAGCGCGACCTGGTGCCCGCCATCGCCAAGCTCTATGAAACTTTGGACCAGCGCCTGGTGGCCTTGGGCGTCATTCCCGAGATGCCGGCGGCACGCAGCCCGGCGCGTGCCCCGGCACGCGCCGCCGAGGCCGAGCAGGATGCCGCCGAAGACGAGGAAGCCAGCGCACCTGCATGGGCCGCGCGCTTCACCCAGCGCATGGCCGGCATGAAGGGCGGCATGCAGGCGGCGATGATGGGGCAGGGTGGCCTGGGTGATGGCCCGCCGGGCTATGCCGGCGGTGCACAGGGCGTGCTGCTGGAAGCACTGCACCACCTGCTGCAGGAATCACGTGGTGAGCGCGGGCGCGACGCAGGCCATGTGCCGCGCGCGTCCGCCGCCGAAGAAAACCGCGCCATGTCGCAGCGCGAAATGCTGTCCGTGCTGTCGGTATTGCAAAGCACGCCCAGCGCCACCCTGCGCGCGGCGATTGGCGACACCGGCGAGTCGCTGGCGCAGCGCCTCAAGAGCGAAGTGCTGAACAGCGCCTCGCAGCTGGGTATGGATCCGTCCACCGCGCGCCTGGCGCCGGTGGATGAGGATGCCATCGACCTGGTCGGCATGCTGTTCGACGTGATGCTGGACGAGCGCGACCTGGAAGGCCGTCCGCGCGAACTGATCGGTCGCCTGGTGGTGCCTTTCGTCAAGGTCGCGCTGCTGGACCGGCGCATGTTCGTGCAGAAGACGCATCCGGCGCGCCGCCTGCTCAACGTATTGGCCGAGGCCTGCGAAGGCAACAACGGCGAGAGCGCGGCCGAACGCACCTTGATGACCAAGGTCGAGGAAGTGGTGGATCGCCTGACCAGCGAGTTCAACGAGAACCTTGCGATCTTCCTCACGCTGGAAGAAGAGTTCCGCGATTTCCTCGGCCAGCACAAGCGCCGCATCGAAATCGCCGAACGCCGTGCCGCCGAAATACAGAGTGGCCAGGAACGACTGGAAACCGCGCGCGTGCGCACCAGCACCGAGCTTGCCTCGCGCCTGGACGGCCGTCGCGTGCCGCAGGCGATCGATGACTTCATGCGCCAGCCGTGGGCGCACCACGTCACCATGACCGTGCTACGCGAAGGCGAGGACAGCAACGGCCTGCGCGATGCGCTCGCATTGGCGGACGGCGTGATGGAAGAATTGAACGAAGCCCAGCGCCAGATCATCGGCAAGCCGTGGCTGCAGGCCTGGCGTCCATCGCTGCAGAAGGTGTTCGCCAGCGTGGGCATGAACCCGGACGCGGCGAGTTCCGCGGTGGATGCCCTGCACGACACGCTGCAGGCGGTGGCCGCGTCGCGTCCAGACCTTGAGAAAAACCTGCCGGAATTGCCGCAGGTGGTATTGCCGAAGGTGATCGAGGACGATTCCGTGGCGATCCAGCTGGTCGGTGGTACCGATACGCTGGATTTCGACAGCACCGACGCCGACCACTTCCGCTCGTTGCCCGTCGGCACCTGGCTGGACTTCATCGACAAGGACAACAAGATGCAGGCCGGCAAGCTGTCGTGGGTCAGCCCGATCTCGTCGCGCCTATTGTTCGTCAACCGCCGCGGCGTGCGTTTCTGCGTGGCCTCGCCGGAGGAGCTGGCGATGATGGTGCGCCTGGGCCGCCTGCGCACGCACCAGGACGAGGATGCCTTCGACAGCGCCATGTCGGAAGTGATCGAGCGACTGGATACGGAGAAGTCGACGGCGAGTGCTTGATCGCATCCCGTCATCCCAGCGAAAGCTGGGAGCCCTCTTTATCTTGCGGTTGTCCTTGCTTTCCTCCTGCTCTTAATTCCGGCGGAGGTGCGGCTCTTGTGGGAGGGGCTTCAGCCCCGATGGGCGGAATCAGTAGAGCGTCGGGGCTGAAGCCCCTCCCACAAGAGCAGGCACATGGTTGTGGACCTGCCTTGCAGGGGTGAATCCACTGCAGGATGCGTTCCCCTCCCCACGCTTTGCTAGCATCGGCAGTCTGGAATCCGACCGGTGAGGGCAAACATGGCGATCGAAGTGCTGGTGTTGAAGGAATCGGCGCCGGGTGAGCGCCGCGTGGCGGCCACGCCCGAAACGGTGAAGAAGCTGGTGGCCACGGGTGCCAGCATCCGGGTGGAACGTGGTGCCGGCCTCAGCGCCAGCTTCGTGGACCAGGCGTACGTCGACGCGGGCGCGCAGCTCGCCGACGCCGATGCGCGTGCCCAGGCCGACCTTGTCTTGTGCGTGCAGCCGCCAGATGCAACGGTCATCGCCGGATTGAAGCAGGGTGCGACCCTGGTGGGCATGTTGCAGCCACAGGCCGATGCCGCGCGCGCCGAGGCATTGCAATCGAAAGGAATCCTCGCGTTCCCGCTGGAAAAACTGCCGCGCACCACTCGTGCGCAGGCGATGGACGTGTTGAGTTCGCAGGCCGGCATGGCCGGATACAAGGCGGTGCTGATCGCCGCGCAGCTGGCGCCGCGCTTTTTCCCGATGTTGACCACGGCCGCAGGCACCATTCGTCCGTCGAAAGTGTTGATCGTGGGCGCCGGCGTCGCCGGCTTGCAGGCCATCGCGACGACCAAGCGCCTCGGCGCGCAGGTGGAAGGTTTCGATGTGCGCCCGGAAACGCGCGAACAGATCGAATCGCTGGGTGGCAAGTTCCTGGACCTGGGCGTCAGCGCCGCGGGCGAAGGCGGTTATGCGCGCCAGCTCACTGATGAAGAACGTGCTGAACAGCAGCGCCGCCTCGCCGAACATCTCAAGGGCATCGACGTGGTCGTCTGCACGGCGGCGGTGCCGGGTCGTCCCGCACCCAAGATCATCACCATGCCGATGGTGGAAGCGATGAAGCCCGGCAGTGTCATCGTGGACCTGGCCGCGGAAACCGGCGGCAATTGCGAGGCCACGCAACCCGGCAACACCATCGAACACAATGGCGTCACCGTGGCCGGGCCGCTCAATCTCGCCAGCATGGGGGCGGTGCATGCCAGCGAAATGTATTCCCGCAACGTCTACAACTTCGTCGCACTGTTCGTGAAGGATGGGGCGATCAATTTTGACTGGGATGATGAGCTGTTGGCGAAGACGCGGTGGCCGGAAGTGGCTGCTGCTGTTCAATAATCGATTTGCAGGGCAGGTCTACGCCTGATATCTGGGAAAACCCGATTCGTCATTCCAGCGAACGCTGGAATCCATTTTGATCTTCGTTTCGGAGGTCAAAAATCAAGATCAAGATCAAGATCAAGATAGATCCCAGCGTTCGCTGGGATGACGTTCCGATAAGTGATTTACGAGGTCTATTGGTTCACGCTGGGTCCCGGCGTGCGCCGGGATGACGTCAGAACGGGGGTAGGCTGGGTTGGCCGCATCAACCCAGCGCCGTTTGCCGCAGCTGGCGTGATGCTGGGTTGATGGAGCCAACCCAGCCTACTTCCGCCTGTGATATTCCATGGCAACCGTCACGCATCAACGCGGCGGCTGCGGTTCCGGCATCTGCTTCGGCGGATTCTTCTGCACCCAGGCGCGGCGTTGTTCCGGCGTCATCCGGCTCCATTCCTCGCGCAGTTGCTTGCGTTCTTCTGGGGGCATCTGGCGCATGCGGTCGAACAGGGCGCGTGCTTCCTCGCGTTGCTGCGGGGTCATGTTCTCGAAGCGGCGCATGCCTTTGCGGGCCTGGCCGCGCTCATGCGGTGAAAAACTTTTCCAATGCTGCGCGCGTTCCAGCATGCGGGCGCGTTCGGCGGGCTCGCTGTTCCAGCGCTCGCGCACGGGCGCGATCAGCGCCTCGCGCTGCTGCGGGGTCAGCTTGTCCCACTCGGGCAGCGTCGCGACCGGTTGCGATTGCGCAAACACCTGTCCGCTCAACAGAAACAGGGACAGCAGCAGGGAACGGGAAACAAAGGTCTTCATTCTATTACTCCATGGCCAGCGGTTCGGCTTCGGACGAGGCCAGCCACACGTACAGGTCGGGGTTTTCATCCAGCGCGGTGACGCCGGTGGTGTATTCATCCGCGACGACGGTCGCGACGGTCGGTGATGCGGGAGCGACCGGCTGCGCGGTGGGCAGGAACTGCATACCGATCGCGACCGCCAGCACTGCCGAGAACGCCGTCGCCGTCATCCAGCGCCACGCATGTCCGCGCTGGGGAGCGATTTCCTTCTCCAATCCATGTCGTGCGGCGCGCAAGCGTGCCAGCGTCTGCGGGGAAATATTGTCCACGGCCGTGGCATGCAACTGCTGCATGTCGCGGTCGAAGGTGTCGTTCTTGTCGATTGCCGAACTCATCGGAAATCCTCCAGTTGTTTCTGCAAAGCATCGCGCGCGCGCGACAGGTGGGTTTTTACCGAGCCTTCCGAACAGCCCATGGCGCGTGCCGTATCGGCCACGTCCAGTTCTTCCAGCACGCGCAGGGTGAAGGCTTCGCGCTGGCGTGCCGGCAACGTGCGCAAGGCCAGGGTCAGTTTCGAATAGGCCTCGCGCTGGTCGTGCGATTGCGACGGACCTGCGGCGGAATCGGCCCAGTCGATCTGGCTGTCCTCGCTGCGCTCGCTGGCCGGCGACAGCCAGCGCAGGCGGAAATTACCACGCCGCTGCACGTCCACGATCTTGCGCCGCAGGATGCTCCAGAACAGCGGCGTCCATTCGGCGGGCGGACGCTCGCGGTAGCCCAGCATCTTCATCATCGCGTCCTGCACCGCGTCCAGTGCATCGTCGCGGTTGCGCAGGCCGGCTTCGGCGAAGCGAAAGGCACGGGTACCGATGTCCGCCAGGAACGACTCCAGCGACACCGCGCGTGGCGGCATCGCTGGGGTTTCCAGTTCTGGGCTGGCGGCGGTGCTCACCAGCACAGCTTAGTGCCTGCGATCCCAACGACGGTCAAAGCGGTCGCCGATGCGATCCAGGCGATTGCTGGCCACCTCGCCCCTGTGGTCCAGGCGGGCGTCGATGCGATTGCCCTTGGCGTCCAGTCGATTGGCCAATTGTTCGTGTCCCGCGCTGTCGGCACGGTCGGCGCGGGCCTCGTAACGGGTGTCAATGCGGTCGCCCTTGTTGTCCAGCCGGGTCTCGATGCGATTGCCCTTGTGATCCAGGCGGCGGTCGACGCGGTCGCCCCGGTCAGCAGCTATCGCGGTGCCCGCGGTTCCCAGCAGCAACACGGCCAGGGCCAGCAGATGCATGTTCTTCATGGCGTTGTCCTCGAATGGGTGGGTGGTGCCCGCTAACAAACGCAGGAGCTGGCCGCCGGTTGACCGCGCTGCCCACAAATTCAGGGGACGGTTATGATGCGGCAGGGCACGGTGCCCGGGGAGAGACTGGATGACCGACGACGTTTTCGTGGCCCTGTACATCGTGATGCTGGCGGCCATCGCCGGCCACGTGATCATTTCCCGGGTGCCGGTGATCCTGCACACCCCGCTGATGTCGGGCTCCAACTTCATCCACGGCATCGTGATGATCGGCGCCATGGTGGTGCTGGGGCATGCGGATACCACGCTGGAGAAAGTCATCGGCTTCATCGCCGTGCTGCTGGGCGCGGGCAACGCCGCCGGCGGCTACGTGGTGACCGAACGCATGCTGGACATGTTCAAGACGTCCAAGAAGCCTGCCGACAAGCAGGGAGCCAAGTCATGAGCGGCACGTCGGTGGAACTGCTCAACCTGCTGGTGAAGACCAGCTACCTGGTCGCCGCCGCGCTGTTCCTGCTCGGCCTGCAGCGCATGGCGTCGCCGATGACCGCGCGCAGTGGCATCCGCTGGGCCGGCGTGGGCATGGTGCTGGCGACCGCGGCCACGTTCCTGCTGCCCGGCCTGCACAATCACCTGCTGATTTTCCTTGCGGTCTTGATCGGCACCACCGCGGCGTGGGTATCCGCCAAGCGCGTGGCGATCACCGACATGCCGCAGATGGTCGCGCTGTACAACGGCATGGGCGGCGGTTCGGCGGCCGCCATCGGTGCGGTGGAACTGCTGCGCTTCTCGGCCGCAGGCGTGGCGCCGTCGCGCACGATCCTGGTGCTGGCCATGGTCGGCTCGCTGATTGGCGCGGTGTCGTTGTCGGGCTCCATCATTGCGTGGGCCAAGCTCGACGGGCGCATGGACAAGCGCTACACCTTCCCGGGCATGCAGATTTTCAATGCCTGCGTCGCGGTGCTGACGGTCGTGCTGGGCATCATGGCCATCACCACGCTGGGCGTGCCATGGATCATCGCGTTCTTCATCTCCGCATTGGCGCTGGGCGTGTTGATGACGTTGCCAATCGGCGGCGCGGACATGCCGGTGGTGATCTCGCTGTACAACGCGCTGACCGGTTTGGCGGTGGCGTTCGAAGGCTATGTGCTGGGCATCGAGACGCTGATCATCGCGGGCATGATGGTCGGCGCCGCCGGCATCCTGCTGACGCGCCTGATGGCCAAGGCGATGAACCGGCCGATCAGTGGCGTGCTGTTCTCCAGCTTTGGTGGCAGCACCGGCGAGATGCAGGAAATCACCGGTGCGCAGAAGCCCATCGAGGCCGGCGACGTGGCCGCGATGATGGCGTTCGCGGAGCGCGTGGTCATCGTGCCGGGTTACGGCCTGGCGGTGGCGCAGGCGCAGCACAAGATCTGGGAGCTGGCGCAGAAGCTGATGGATCGTGGGGTGAAGGTGAAGTTCGCCATCCATCCGGTCGCGGGCCGCATGCCGGGCCACATGAACGTGCTGCTGGCCGAAGCGGGCGTGCCGTATGACCTGATCGCGGACATGGACGACATCAATCCGGAATTCCCCAACACCGATGTGTCGCTGGTGATCGGCGCGAACGACGTGGTTAACCCGGTGGCGAAGACGGACCCGGCCAGCCCGATCTACGGCATGCCAATCCTGGACGTGGTGGATTCAAGGAACACCATCGTCATCAAGCGCGGCAAGGGTACGGGTTTCGCGGGCATCGAGAACGCGCTGTTCTATGCGGACAACACGCGCATGCTCTACGGCGATGGTGCGGAGATGGCGAGTGCGCTGGTGAGCGAGTTGAAGGCGTTGGAGGGTGGGCATTGAGGGAGGAGTAGTTGTCAGACTTCATGCATGGCTATTTACTAGTTAGGCCGCTATGCAAATTCGAGAGTTTCGACACTTAGATGGATTAAAGCGATGGGAGCTTCTCTTTGAGAGTGTGTTTTTAGTGTTGCCTAGCTCAGAAACGCCAGAACCATGGTGCTCGGAGCTCTTGGCGTTCGAGACGCAAGGCTTGACGCTCGCTTGGCGTCTCGCACCGCAATCGCAGATGAATGGGGACTACATCGTGAATGTGTGGATAAAGGGCGGCGAATTATGGGCCGGATCTTGGTGCGGAGAGAGCTATCGCCTAGATCACGTTACAGGCGTTGTTCTCGAAACAAAGTTCACTAAGTAGCGGCCTAACAATTCATTCAAGCCGAACCCGCATCAGGTTCGCTAACTTCGGGTCGTTCTGGGTACTATCGGCTTCGGTGCCTATCCAGTGCGGGTCGGCTTAATTCTGGCGTTAGGCCGCACACGGAGACTCCAATGGCGCTGAAATACGGACCTCCGGAAAAGGTCTACGTTGAGAACGAGTGGTACGACGGACCACGCGCCGGCGTGGCGGATGTCAACGGATTTCCCCATCGTTTTAAGTCCCTTTTCGATGAGAAAGAGGACGAGTACCTCGGCACATTCCTTCTTTGGCCAATAGAGAAAGAAGCCGTAGAGTTGGAGATCGAGCAGTGGCGCATCTTCGTGCAATGGAATTTTCTATACGAGGCCGGTGAGGCAGCTACGGACTCACATCCTGGGCATGGAGGCCTTAGCAAGAGATGGGACGAGATTGAGTCATTGCTAAAGGCAAGCCGGGCTGAAGTGCCCACGCAGGCTAGACGGGCCATTGCTCAGCTCACTCACATCGACGGGACGGCTCGATATGAGCCAACTGGCCCCGGGTACATGTTGGCCTGGAGCCTTCTTTGAGGCTTTTTAGGTAATCAACAGGGCTCTGCCAAAGCATCTGGGTGCGGCCTAACAATTCGTTCAAGCCGAGCCCGCTTCGCGGCTACGGCAGAGCGCCGTAACATTGTCACCCTGCCGTGGCCGCGCAGCGGCCCGGCTTAACTCAGGCGTTAGGTCTCACTGAAGAGTTCCAATATGATTCGAGTAGCCGTTCTTGCAGCTTGCCTTGCGCTAGCGTCACATGCCTTCGCGCAATCAGCGAGCGACTTTGCTGAAGCTAATGCCAAAGCAGATGCACAGGCCAAGAGCGAGGCCACTCTTGCTTATGCTGATGCTTGGGCAGAGTTCAACAATCTGAATCATCTCGACGAGCGAGATGGCTGCTATTTCAAGGAAGAGGGCGAGCTGACTCAGATTCTTGAGATTGATGCTATGGGCAAGGTAGTTGGTTACTTCGCAGACAAGGACAACGGTAGATCCCAATGCTGGAGTAACACTTACCTCGGCGTTGTATTCCCAGTGCCTCCATTTGCGCCCTACTGGCACAGGTTGGTTATGTATTGAGAGCTCATAGGGTGGCCTCAAGCCCGCCGCTCTACGATCCGTGCCAAGTGAACTGACAGATGGCGATGGTGGGCCAAGGCCCACCCTACGTTTGGTTTCAGCGGGCGGCAATCGCCGCTACCACCACCGCCACCGCCATCCACACCAGATCAATCGTCTGGTTGGCCAGCCCCGCCAACGTCCACGCGTGGTCCAGGCCCAGCTTCAGCGCTGAATCCCATGGGTTCAGGCCCATGGTGATGCCCATCTGCACCGCGGCGATGCCCCAGTTGGCCAACACGATCATCGCCAGCGTGGCCAGCACGGCCCACGTCGCACGTGCCCAACCGGGTTGCATGCCGCTGAAACGCAGGATCACCGCCGCATCAATCGCACCCAGCACCGCCATCCAACTGGATGTCTTGCCTGTGTACAACGACAACAGGATCCAGATCAGCACGAAGAACAGGCTGCCCAACAGCAGCAGCACGGGTGCGAGCCAGCGGGATCGGGGTGCAGCGGGGGAAATGACGGCCATCAGGGCTCCGGCGTGGGCGCACAGGATACCGTGCGCATGGGTTTGGCCCAGTGCAGGAAGTCCCGGACCCGGTGCGGAACGCTTCGTTCCCCCTGCTGATCCCACAGCCACGCATGCCAACGGGCCTGGCGGGCTAAAATGCCGGCTTGCGCGAGTCGGCGCTGCCCCCATCTGGTTGATATGTATTCCCGCAGCAGCGAACCCGTCCAATTCGAGCGCGATTGCGCCGCCGTCCTGGTTCCACAGGGCGACAGCGTCACCTTGCCGGCGGGCAGCTATGGCTACATCACCCAGGCGCTGGGCGGCAGCTACACCGTGTTCGTGGAAGGCAACCTGTTCCGCATCGCCGGACAGGACGGCGACGCCATCGGCAAGGAACCGGCGGAATCGCTGAGCCTGCCGGAGAACGCCAGCGACGAAGAAGTGGAACAACTCGTGTGGCGCCAGCTGCGTACCTGCTTCGATCCCGAGATCCCGTTCAACATCGTCGACCTGGGCCTGGTGTACGAAGCCAACCTCAGCGTGCGCGAAGACGGCAAGCGCAAAGTCGACGTGAAGATGACCCTGACCGCGCCCGGCTGCGGCATGGGCGAGATCCTGGTCGACGACGTGCGCAACAAGCTGGAACTCATCCCCACCATCGCCGAGGCCGACGTGGACCTGGTGTTCGATCCGCCGTGGGGCCGGCACATGATGTCCGAAGCAGCCAAGCTCGAAACCGGGATGCTCTGATACCCACGGTAGGAGCGCCCCATGGGCGCGAGCTCCGAGGTAGCGTGCGCCATGCGCACGACGCGGAGCTGGCAACCCTGCACAACAACTCGATGCGAGTCTGATACATCACGTGATCGTGCGCATGGCGCACGCTACAACGGCTTCAAGAGCTCGCGCCCATGGGGCGCTCCTACCGGTGTCCGGTGCGTGGTTACTCGGCGGATTCGAATCGGTTGGCGGCTACGTTCTTGCGCACCTTGGCCGGGTCCCAGATACGGCCGTTCATGGCGATGTATACGCCGGTCGGCAGCGACTGCACCGCGCCCACCGCGCAACCGATGTTGAATTCCGCATCCGAACCGCGGAAGCGCGCCGGGTTCAACGCACCGGTCAGGACAATCGTCTTGCCTTCGATGCTGGACAGCACGCGCGCGGTTTCCACCATGCTGTCGGTGCCGTGGGTGATCAACACATGCTTGGCCGATTGCGCGGCGATAGTGTCGCGCACCAGTTCGCGGTCGGCGGTGCTGATGTGCAGCGAATCCTTGCGGATGATCGGAATCACGTTGAAACGGAACGCTACGCCCAGTTCCTGCAGGATGCGCCCGATCTGCGGATCGCCTACCTGGAAGTCGGACTTGTCGTCAAAGTAGATCTTGTCGATCGTGCCACCGGTGGTGACGATCAGAAGCTCGTCCATCGTGCCTGTACTCCTGCGCTGTGCCCGTGGCGCAGTGCGCGCCGGCGGGAATGGATGGGGTGCGGATTATCCGCGTTTCTTTCCGAATTTCGCACTCAGG
>CALCNV010000063.1 GCA_937897645.1 uncultured Lysobacteraceae bacterium | reverse complement strand
AGGACCAGCCGCGCTCGATCTACGAGAACGGCCGCCAGTACTACCTGAACTTCCGTTTCAAGTTCTGAGTTGATGCAAGGCTGCAAGTGAGGTAAACCTTCACGCGATGAAACGCTTGAAGTGACGTGCTTCCCTCAACGGGCCTGGACTTGTCCGGGCCCGTTTTAGTTGGGGATGATTTCCATGCCGAGACGGGGATGACCTGATGATGGTTTCGAATTTTTCGCGGCGAATCGCTGGCGCAATAATGCTGGCATCACTGGCTGCAGGATTCACCTGTGCGTCACCCGTTGCCGTGGCGCAGGCCCTGATTCCTGCACCCGCGGCGATGCAGCGCGGTGATGGCCATTTCACCGTGACCGCAGAGACAAGGATCGTCGCGGGCGATGCGCAGTCACGCAGCGCTGCCGAGATTTTCGCCGGCCTCGCCGCCAGGACGCACGGGTCGACACCGGCAATCATTGAACGAACACGAACACGCAACAACACGATCCAGTTCCGTATCGATGCGGATGCCAAAGGCACTTCACCAGAAAGCTACACGGTGGACGTAGGTGAGAAGCAAGTCGTCGTGTCAGCGCGCGAGCCTCGCGGCTTGTTCTATGGCGCGGTGACGCTGTGGCAACTGCTCTCGCTGGACAACCCTGCGGCCCTGCGCCTGCCAGCCGTGCACATCGACGACACACCGCGCTTTGCATGGCGCGGACTGATGCTGGATTCCGCACGCCATTTCCAGTCAGTGGAAGAAATCAAGCAGTTGCTGGATGCGATGGCGCTGCACAAGCTCAACACCTTCCATTGGCATCTCACCGATGACCAGGGCTGGCGCATCGAGATCAAGCAGTACCCGCGCCTGACCGAGATCGGCGGCTGCCGCATTCCCGCGGGCGATGCAGGGGTGGATGCACAGGGCAAGCCGAAACAATATTGCGGGTATTACACGCAGGAACAGATCCGCGACGTGGTCGCCCATGCCGCCATGCGCCAGATCACCGTCGTACCCGAAATCGACGTGCCCGGCCACGCACAGGCTGCCGTGGCCGCCTATCCGCAGTTGGGCGTGACCGGCAAGCAAGTCCACGTGCTCAACGAATGGGGCGTCAACACCACCTTGTTCAACGTGGAGGAAAGCACCTTCCAGTTCCTGGAAAACGTGCTGGGCGAAGTGATCGACCTGTTTCCCGGCACTTATATCCACGTCGGTGGCGATGAGGCCGTCAAGGACGAGTGGATAGCCTCGCCGCGGGTGCAGGAACGCATGCGCGAACTGGGCGTGAAGGACGAAGCACAGATGCAGAGTTACCTGATCAAGCGCCTGGAAAAATTCCTGGTAGCGCACGATCGCCGCCTGATCGGCTGGGATGAAATCCTGGACGGCGGCCTGCCGCCGGAAGCGACCGTGATGTCATGGCGCGGCATCGAAGGCGGCATCACCGCCGCGACCCTTGGCCACGACGTGGTGATGTCGCCGTCCTCGGAGCTGTACCTCGATTACCTGCAAACCAGTTCACCCAACGAACCGCCGGGACGGCCCGCCACCATCCCGCTCAAGCAGGTGTATGCCTTCGAGCCGGTGCCGGCGGCGCTGGCAGCAGACAAGCGCGAACATATCCTCGGTGTGCAGGCGAACGTGTGGACGGAGCACATGCGTACCTTCGCGCGCGTGCAGCACGCGGTATTTCCACGCATTGCCGCGCTGGCGGAAACCGCGTGGTCGCCGCAGGAGAAGAAAGACTGGGATGGTTTCCTGGTGCGCCTGCCCGTGCAGCTGCAGCGCTATCGCCTGCTCGGCATGCCGTACGCCACCACGCCCTTCGAAGTCACTGCCGCCACGACGGGCGATCGCACGGCGGCCACGGCGACGGTCGCCCTGTCCAATCACCTGGGATACCGCGACATCCGCTACACCCTGGATGGCAGTGAACCTCGCGCAGACGGCCGTGCATATTCATCTCCGCTTGAAGTAAAACTCCCGGTCAAGTTGCGTGCGGCCGTGTTCGTCGATGGCCAGCCGCTGGTCCCGGCGAACTCGTGGGCCTTGGATACCGGCTCACTGCTGCATCGCACGGACGAAGCACTGGCCATGTGCACGGGCGCACTGATGCTGCGGCTGGAAGACGACGGCCCGCGCGAGGGTGATCGCGCGATATTCAACGCGGACATCTTCAATCCGTGCTGGGAATGGAAAGCCGCGGACCTGGCGGGGATTGCCTCGATCAAGGTGCGTGCAGGGCGCATGCCGTACTACTTCCAACTGGCGCATGACGAGTCGCATCGCGGCTTCAAGCCTGCGGCCTCGGCACACGGTGAGCTGCAGATTCGCGCGGGTTGCGAGGGTGCCGTGCTGGCCAGCGTGCCGTTGCCGGCGGCACCGGATGCGGATGGCTTCGTGACGTTGGACGCCCCGATCACACCCACCGATTCGCCGAAGGATCTGTGCGTGTTCTTCACCGGCGACACACGTCCCGCGATGTGGGTACTGGACTCGCTGACCCTGCAACCCAACTAATCCTGTACGACGCGACCCTACGGTAGGAGCGCCCCATGGGCGCTCCTACCAATGTGAGTGCAGTTATGAGGACAGGCGCCTCTCGAGGCGCAGCAGCAAATCCCGCCACGGCGTGAGCAGCGTGGCCATGCCCAGCAGCACGCCGATGGTGTTGGCCAGCGCATCGCGCGGATCCGCCGCGCGATGCGCCGTCAACACGCCCTGTGCAATTTCGATGCCTATGCCCATCACTACCAGGGCCATGGCGATGATCCAGAGCGCGCGACGGCCTTGGAATAATTGGACTGCCAACGCAGCCAGGAAGAAATAGGCGAGCAGGTGTTCGATCTTGTCGCTGTTGTCCGGCAACGGCGGCATCGCCGGCATCGGCATCAGGCAGACCACGATCACCACCAGGATCGCCACTCCCCACAGCGACAGCCACAGGCGCGGCCAGCGCAATGGCTTCAACCACGTCGCGCGGTTCACAGCCGCCATGTCTGGTCACCGAGCAGGAACGCCGCGCCGAACTCCACGTCGCGCGAGAAGCCCATCACCTGGAAACGCTCGCCCATTTCGCTGGGCAAGGTCAGGTGCCTGGCTTCGTTGCGGAAACGCTGCATGCGGGTTTCGTCAGCACGCGCTTCCGCTTCCTCCAGCCGTTGCTGCAAGCCATTGCCGAACAGGAAACTGGCCTGGTTGCAGTAGCCGGCGAGATCAAAACCGGATTGCGTCCCAGCCTCCGCCAACGCAGTGAAGTCGACCGATGCAGTGAGATCCTGCAAACCCGGCCACGCATACGCATCGTTATGCGTGCGATGCCGATAGAAGGCGCGCAAGGTGCCCTCATCGCGCTGCGGCAGGTAGAACTCGCGGCGTGGATAGCCGTAGTCGACGAACAGCATGGCCCCGGACTGCAGGCCGCCCATCACCGCCTGTATCCAGTACGGCAACTGCGGCAACAGTTCCGAGCGGTAACCGTCCACGAAAGCGGTTTCCAGGCTGCGCTCGACATGGCGTACGCCGGCGGCCAGCAGGGGATCGGCGGGCCGGTCGCTGCGGATGAAGCCGTCCTGCTCGTCCAGCGCCACGTGTTCCTCGAACACTTCGCCTTCGCGCAAGGTGAAGCGCGGTGTCGGCAGCGCATCGATCACTTCATTGGCGAACAGCACGCCGTTCCAGTTTTCATCCGGCGGTCCATCCAGCCATTCGACCAGGTCGAACACCGGCGGAATCAGGCTGCGACCCAGACGTTCGCGCTGGCGTTCACGCAGGTCGGCGCTGGGTTCCAGGATGGCGTAACGCGCCGGCAATGCATCCAGTGCGAGCAGACGCTTGAGCATGACCTCGGCGAATGCGCCGCTGCCGCCACCAATCTCGACGAACTCCGCTTCAGGTCCGAGTTCCTGCAACACCGGCGCCACCGCTTCGGCCACGCAACTGGCGAACAGCGGGCCGATCTCGGGCGCGGTGACGAAATCACCGGCTGCGCCGAACTTGGTGCTGCCAGCGCTGTAATAGCCCAGGCCCGGTGCATACAGGCAGCGCTCCATGAAGCGCGAGAACGGGATGCTGCCGCCGGACGTGCGGATCTCTTCGCGAATCAACGCACTGAGTTGCGCGCTGTGCAGCAGCGCATCGGCATCGGGCGGGGGTAACTCGGCTTGCATCGGGACTGCCGTGGCGGGAACAGCGGGAAGCTTAGCCGAGGTCATTCATGCCGCGGCAGCAAGACATGCGCATTGGAGACAAACCGCAGCGCACAAAAGCAGACAGGCGTCCGCGGCTTGGGCCACGGACGCCTGTCAGTCACATCAACCTGTCGTTATCAGCGACGGCTGACGCGGGTCGTGGAACCGTCGTTGGTCACGTTGACCAGGTCGCCGGCACGGAACGCATCGATCGGGCCTTCCTGCACGATGGCCACGGTCTGGCCGTTGTCCTGGCGCACGATGACTTCCAGGCCCTGGCCCGTCGGGGTCAGGCGACGGCTGCTTTCGATGGTGACCACGCGGACGCTTTCCACCACGCCGGGAGTGACGGTATTCACTTGCTGCGTGCCGCTGCGGCTGAAGGTGTTGCCAGGATCAGGGGTGCTCCTGCAGCCAGCGACCAGCAGAACGGAAACCAGGGCAATCGGCACCACGCGCAAAACGGACATCTGGGACTTCATGGTTGGCACTCCACGTCAGGGGAAAGTGTGAGACGGCAGTTTAATGTGCCCTAAGGCGACTGCCCAGCTTGGGGATTGCGCGCTACGACAGGCCCTGCGGGGGCAAACGCCTGCATGCATCACTCCAAGCCGGGGCGAAAGTACCACCTCTTGTGGTCAAGGGTTGTGACGGTTCGCAATCCAGTGCTAGCCAAGGGTCCGGGGCGCGCCTAGAATCGTTGGTGCACAGCACAACGGCAGCGAAATGACCTATTGCGTCGGCATAGAAACAGACGAAGGCCTGGTCTTCGCGGCGGATACACGCACCAGTGCCTCGTTCGACGATGTGCGTGTCTACCGCAAGATGCACATCTTCGAATACCCGGGCGACCGCGTGTTCGTCATCATGTCCGCCGGCAACCTGGCGACGACCCAGCTCACCATTTCGCGGCTGACGCGCGACGCCGAAGACCCCAAGGCCACGCGCAGCCTGCGCAGCTTCACCCACCTGTATGAAGTGGCCGAGTACGTGGGCGAAGTGCTGGTCGCCAGCCAGGTGAAGATGAGCGATGACGCGCAACAGAGTGGTGTCAGCGTGCAGTCCACCCTGATCCTGGGTGGGCAGATCGCGGGCGAGCGCCCCGGCCTGTACATGGTCTACCCGCTGGGCAACTGCATCGCCACCTCACCGGAAACCCCGTACCTGCAGATCGGCGAGTCGAAATACGGCAAACCCATCCTGGACCGCATCCTGCGTCCACAGACCACGCTGGAAGACGCTGCGCGCTGCGCGCTGGTGTCGCTGGATTCGACCATCCGCTCCAATCTTTCGGTCGGCTTGCCGATCGACATGGCGCTGGTGCGCGCCGGTGACCTGAAGATCACCCAGAAGTTGCGCATGGAAGGCGACACGCCGCTGTATTCGGAAATCCACGAAACCTGGTCGCGCAAACTGGAAGCCGCCGTACACAGCCTGCCACGCTTCCCGTGGGAGCCCGCACGCGCCAAGGAAGAAGCGGTGTCGTCACTGCCACCCCTGCCACCACGCCGCGTCGCACCGCGACCCGATCCGGGCGACGCCTCCGGGCAACAGCAATAAAAACACCGTAGGAGCGGGCCCTGCCCGCGATGCTCTT
>CALCNV010000062.1 GCA_937897645.1 uncultured Lysobacteraceae bacterium | reverse complement strand
AGGGTGACGAAGCTCATGCCCATCTTCGCCAGGGTGTAGCCGGTGTGCGGCGCCCACCATTTCGGATCCAGCGAAGGCGGTGGCGCCAGCGTGAGGATATGCGGGTTGGGTGCCTGCAACAGGTGCGGCAGGCAGGCTTGCGCGCACAGGAAACTGCCGCGCGCGTTGACCTGGTTCATCAGGTCGAAGCGCTTCATGGGCGTATCCAGCGTGCCGCGCAGCCAGATGGCGCTGGCATTGTTGACCAGGATGTCGATGCCACCGAACAGGTCAACGGTAGCGGCGATGGCCGCCTTGACCTGGTCTTCTTCGCGGATGTCGCACTTCAGCGCCAGGCCTTGTCCGCCTGCCGCCGTCACCGCTTCGGCGGCAGTGAAGATGGTGCCTGCCAGCTTGGGATTGGGCACAGCCGATTTCGCGGCGATGGCGACATTGGCACCGTCACGCGCCGCACGCAGCGCAATGGCCAGGCCAATGCCACGCGAGGCACCGGTGATGAAGAGGGTTTTGCCTGCGAGTGTGGTCATGGGAGGAGTCAGTGGTGAGGAGTGAGGAGTGAGGAGTGAGGAGTGAGGAGTGAGCAAGGAAAGCTGACCGGATTTTACTCACTTCTCACTCCTCTCCACTCACTCCTGACCCTCAAGGCTTCGGACCCTGCCCTTCATTGTCTTCCCACTTGAGCAACCTGCGGGTGATGAAGCGGTACACGGGCTTTCCGGTGCGGAACCAGACATCGCGCAACCACGACGTGCGTTTCAGCAAACGCCACTCAACCGGAGTCACTTGTTCGCGGCAGTACATGCGCTTGTGCTTGAGCAGGTGGCGCAAATCCTCGCGGGCAAGCAATCGCATCCAGCGTGAGCGCGGGTTGCCGCGTACGGCGAGCTGGAAATCGATGAGG
Organism: uncultured Lysobacteraceae bacterium; assembly: GCA_937897645.1. GTDB lineage: Bacteria > Pseudomonadota > Gammaproteobacteria > Xanthomonadales > Xanthomonadaceae > Pseudoxanthomonas_A. Next base: position 3,882 of record CALCNV010000062.1, on the reverse strand, counting down.
GCCGGCTGGCCATCGGCGCGGACCAGCCAGTTGGCTTCTTTAGCCAGGTCGTTGTGGGCGATGCCACGACGGTGCACTTGTTGCAGCAGGCGGCGCGCGGCGCGGAAGTAGGCCAGGTCGCCGCGCGGCGGGTTCTTGTACATGGCCACGCCGTCCATAAAGCTGCGGTCCAGGCAGGTACCATCCCAGCGCAACAGCTGCGGGGTTTGTGGCTGTCCGACCAGTTGTTCAAGTGCGCGCGCCTCGCGCCGGGCAAGCCGCCATGCGGGGAAGCGCAGCCACCAGGGCGATGCGGACAGGTCACGCCGCACGAAGAGGCCGTCGGCACCGCGCATCAAGGCAATGCGCCCGAAGCTGTCGGCCTTGAGTGCTTCGACTTCGATGGCAGGTTCGTGGTTCATCGTGACAGTTTACGGGGTGGGGGCGCGAGTTCCCATGCCGGACGTTGACGCGACGCGGGTGCGGCCCGACTATTCAGGGCGTCTGCGGTAACGGGGCGAATGATTTTTCCCGCTGGCAATCCACTTGACCGAGGTGTCCATGAAGGTGGCCCGCATCATCCCGATGTTGCCCGTAAGCAGCATGCCGGCGAGCGTCGAGTTCTACGGGAAGCTCGGCTTCAGCGTGGAGAAGCGTGTTGACGAGTGGCGCTGGGCGATGCTGGCCTTCGGCGACTGCCGCCTGATGGTGGACGAGTCCATCCATATGCATCCCGGCATTCCCAAGACTTCAGTGCTCTATTTGTATCCGGACAACATCACCGAATATCACGCGCTGATCCGGAACAACGGGATCGCCGTTCCTGACCTTGATGTGTCGTTCTACGGGATGACGGAATTCCGGATGGAGGATCTGGATGGGAATCGGTTGTGGGTGGGGCAAGATGATTCAACTCATGGTTAGCCTATGCGATTGATCATCACCATATTCGTTGTGTTGGTTTCGCTTCCATGCCAATCGGCGGAGGCGACATCAATATTTATCTGCGATGATTCTACGCCTGCCGAATCCTTGAAGGTTTCTGATGTAGTAGTGGCAGCAACCGTCGAAGGCATATCTTTGGAACGGGCCGATCACTCTTTTGAACAGACAGTGCTATGGCGAGTCAACGAAAGCTGGAAGGGACGACACTACAAGAACAGTACGTTCACCACTCGCGTGAGGCTTAGCAAGACAGAGCATATCGAGATAGGTCAAGCTTTTCTGTTACGGCTGAATGGCACAGAGCCCTACGAATGGGTGAGTTGCGCGAAGAATCGTGGACTGCTCCAGGATTCTTTGGAAGAAGTGCATGAGATATATAAGGAGTTTTACAGAATGCGTGAGCTTCCGCCAAACAGCTCATCCAAGCCGGATCTGTAGCAGCACACTTTCGTGATTACCCGCCTTTGGCGGTATTCACGTCCATTTCGATCCTCGCTTGATTGGAATGTTTCAAACAACAGCCCGCACACAAGGAACCCACCACGTGGGAAACAAAATCGACGCCGTCCTCGGCAAGACCGGCCTGGGCAAGATGACAGCCAGCGAATACCAGGCGAACTTGAACGGCCTGAACATGTTCTTCGGTGCCGTACTCGGCTTCGTGCTGACCGGAACCGAGACGCTCAATACCTGGCAATTCGGCTTCGTGTTGATGATGCTGGCCAGTGCCGTCATCAGCATCCTCTTCATCTCATCCAGCAAGAGCCGCCTCGCCTATTCGATCTACGCCCTCATCATCGCGCTCACGCTCCCGGAGCTGATTGATTTCATGCTGAAGGGTGACGGGCTGGTACCGGAAAAGATCCGTCCCACCCTGGTGGTGTGGACCCTGATGACCACCCTGGTTGAATTCTGGGGCCGCGAACGCGATAAGCCCGCGCAGGCCTGAGCATCACGCCGCAGACCGCGCCTGCATCTCCGTTACCGCCAGCGCCTGCTCCACCAGCGACCAGTCCGCGCCCGCACGATGCGCGCCTTCGCTCAAGACCTGGCGATACCCACGGCCACCGGGTTGTCCGTGGAACAGGCCCAGCACATGCCGCGTGATGTGCTTCAGCGCCACGCCTTCCGCCAGCCTGCTTTCCACATACGGGCGCAGTGCACGCAACAACTCGCCGCGCGAACGTGTTTCGCCACCAAACAACGCCACATCCAATTGATGCAGCACGTACGGATCGTGATAGGCCGCGCGGCCGAGCATCACCCCATCAGTCTGTTGCAGGTGCAGCAGTGAATCCTCGACCGTCGCAATGCCGCCATTGACCGCGATGGTCAGCGCAGGCCTTTCGCGCTTCAGGCGATATGCCCAGTCGTAGCGCAGCGGCGGTATGTCGCGATTTTCTTTCGGCGACAAACCCTGCAGCCACGCATTGCGCGCATGCACGAAGAAGATTTCGCATCCGGCCGCGGCCACTGTGTCGATGAAGGACGCAAAACGGTCGTACTCGTGTTCCTCGTCCACGCCCAGGCGGCACTTCACCGTCACCGGTATGTCCACGGCGGCGGCCATCGCCGCCACGCATTCGGCCACCAGCGTCGGCTCCTTCATCAGGCAGGCGCCGAAGCGGCCCGCCTGCACCCGGTCGGACGGGCAGCCTACGTTGAGGTTGATCTCGTCGAAGCCATGCTCCTGCCCCACCCGCGCCGCTTGCGCCAGCAGATCCGGATCGCTTCCGCCCAGCTGCAGGGCCACCGGGTTCTCCACCGGATCACGCAGCAGCAGGCGCGCGCGATCGCCCTGGATCACCGCATTGGCGTGGACCATTTCCGTATACAGCCGCGCATGCGGCGCCAGCAGCCGGTGGAAGACACGGCAGTGGCTGTCAGTCCAATCCATCATCGGGGCGACGGACAGGCGCAGGGAATCGGGACTGGGCATGTGCGGAATTGTAAGCGGAACCGGAATACCGCCCGCTACTTGGCCGAATACCGGGGGGCCGCCCCCACGACGAAATGCCGCGGGAAACCCCTCCTGGCCCAAGCCAGGAGGGAATGCCGCCAGGTCTTATTCTTTTTCTTCGACCAGGTCCGCCGGACGATCGATGGTCTGCGCATCACGCATTTCGCGCTTCGCATCATTCAGCGCAGCGGTGTCCAGAGGACGGATGGTCCAGATGGTGCAGGAGTTCTGCTGCGTGTTCTGGCCAGTGGCATTGAGCGGGATCACGCGGTCGAAGCGTGCGCTGACGCGACCCATCGAGTTGGTGATGTGAAGACGGCTGGCGAAGCCCAGGCCCGAGCAGCGCGAGCGCATTTCCAGCAGGTGGCCTTGGGCGCCTACTCCCCAAACGGCAACGGCCTGGTCGCCCAACGAGGTCCAGCGGAAATTGCGTGCCAGCTGGAAACCCTGGACAGGTTCGCCTGCATGCGCCTGGTACAGCGCCAGGCGATCCGCGGTGCTCAGGCTGGGGCCACTTGCGCATGCGCCCAGCGCCAGCGCGGCGACCAGTGCGATCAATAGTTTCTTCATGGTGATACTCCCGGTTTGCGGTGGAGGATGGACGCGGCGTCAGAACGCCGATTCGAGGTACGCGTAAATGTAGTTGGAGCCGCCGTTGACGCTGCCCAGCAGGCGCGACGACGCGAAGATGCCGGAACGGTGCGAAATGCCCAGGCCGAAGTAGGTCTTCTTCCAGCTTTCCGCACCGAAGATGTCACCGACGTTCACGTCGATGGTCGGGTCCAGGTAGTTCAGCAGCTTGGAGGTGGGCCGTTCACGCCGTTCCTGGCTGGTGACTTCGGTCCACGGCACGTGGTTGGCGTAGGAAATGCCGAAGCCCATGCCGATGCGTGTATTCACGTGGCGGCTCCACGGAAAGCCGTAGTAGAACGCCTTCATGTACGCATCGATCTGCCAGCCGTTGGCCTGCAGGTTGTTTTCGTTGCGGAACAGCAGGC
>CALCNV010000061.1 GCA_937897645.1 uncultured Lysobacteraceae bacterium | reverse complement strand
CCCGCAGCACTTCCTGGGCCTGGCCGGCATGCCGCGCCGCATCCCCGACTACAACCCGGTGTTCGCGGACTGGAACCTGATCAGCTCGATCGGCGCGTTCGGCATGTTCGCCACGCCGTTCATCATGGCCGCCGTGCTGTACAGCTCGCTGCGCAGCGGTGCCAAGGCCGAAGCGCGCGCGTGGGAACACGCCAAGGGCCTGGAGTGGACGGTGCCGTCGCCGGCCCCGCACCACACCTTCACCACGCCGCCGGTGATCCGTCCGGGCGACCTGGCCCACGACGACGTCACCCACTGAGTCGTCCATGACCACGCCGCCGCGCCCCGTCGATGACCTGGCCGCACGCCGCAAGCGTGCGGCGCGTACGGCGTTGATCGCCGGCGGCATCGCGGTGCTGATCTACATCGCCTTCATCGCGTCCGGGGTACTCGGCGCGTGAGCGGGCGCACGTCCAATGCATCGGGTCTGCTGAAGCTGGTCGGCGTGTCGCTGGCCGCGTTCGCGCTGACGTTTTCGCTGGTGCCGCTGTACCGCATCGCCTGCGAGAAAGTCTTCGGCATCCGCCTGGAACAAGGCCCGGGCGAAGCCAAGGCCGCGACGTTGGCGCCCAAGGCGCGCACGGTGACCGTGCAGTTCGACGGCGGCGTGAATTCCAAGCTGCCGTGGGCCTTCCATCCGGAACAGTTGACCATGCAGGTCGTGCCCGGTGAAGTGAACGAAGCCCTGTACTTCGCGCGCAACGACAGCGAGCGCGCCATCGTCGGCAGCGCGGTGCCGTCCGTCGCGCCCGCGCGGGCTTCGGGACATTTCACCAAGACCGAATGCTTCTGCTTCACCGCGCAGACGCTGCAGCCCGGCGAAAGCCGGGACATGCCGGTGCGCTTCATCGTCGACCAGGACCTGCCGGCCGACGTGAAAACCATCACCCTGTCGTATACCTTCTTCAAGAACGACGCCTTGACCGCGCGCCTCGGCGCCGGCACGACGTCGCCCAAGCCGCTCGCGGCACCGTAACTTCTCCAGTTTTTACGTAGTCTCCAACGGAACCAGGAACAGGAACGCCCGCCATGGCCCAAACGCATTCGCCGGACGCCAACATCTATTTCATCCCGCACCAGAGCAAGTGGCCGTTCGTGGGCTCCATCGCCATGTTCACCACCATGCTGGGCGTGGCCAGTTGGCTCAACGACACGGCGTGGGGCAAGTGGGTGTTCTTCGCCGGCCTGTTCATGCTCTGCACCACGCTGTTCATGTGGTTCGGCGACGTGATCCGCGAATCGATCAGCGGCAAGTACAACAAGCAGGTCGATGTGTCGTTCCGCATGGGCATGGTCTGGTTCATTTTTTCGGAAGTGATGTTCTTCGCCGCGTTCTTCGGCGCGCTGTTCTACGCGCGCCATCTGGCACTGCCGTGGTTGGGCGGTGAAGGCGACGGCGTGATGACCAACGAGTTGCTGTGGGGCGGCTACAACAGCGCGTGGCCGACCGCTGGCCCGGGACAGGTGGGTGGCGAGTTCCAGACCATCCCGGCCTGGGGCCTGCCGCTGCTCAATACGCTGATCCTGCTGACCTCCGGCGTGACCCTGACCATCGCCCACCACGCCCTGAAGGCGGCGCAACGCACGCAGGTACTCATCTGGCTGGGCATCACCGTGCTGCTGGGCTGCCTGTTCCTGTTCTTCCAGGCCGAGGAATACATCCACGCCTACACGGCCTTGAACCTGACCCTGGGTTCGGGCATCTACGGTTCGACCTTCTTCATGCTGACCGGCTTCCACGGCGCGCACGTGTTCCTGGGCACGCTGATGCTGGCCATCATGTGGCTGCGCGTGGCCAAGGGCCATTTCAGCAAGGACGACCATTTCGCGTTCGAAGCCGCCGCGTGGTACTGGCACTTCGTCGACGTGGTGTGGCTGGCACTGTTCCTGTTCGTCTACGTGCTGTAACTTTTTTCCTTCTCCCATCGGGAGAAGGTGGCGCGTAGCGCCGGATGAGGGCGGGAGAAGTCCGCGTACGGAAACCGTCCTTCATCTGAAAGTCCATGCCCTCATCCGCCCTGCGGGCACCTTCTCCCGATGGGAGAAGGAACAAAAAATCAGCCACCAATCCCATGCGGCTTGATCACGCCGGTGTAGATGCCCAGCGCCACCAGCGCGAACAGCAGCACGGATAATCCGATGCGCCAGGTCAGTGCGTTGACGGTACGCTTGCTCTGGCCCTTGTCCACCAGCAGGTAGTACAGGCCGGCACCCAGGTTCCAGAAAATCAGAATCAGGAAGGCGATGATCAGCAGGGTTTTCAGCGAATCGTTCATGG
>CALCNV010000060.1 GCA_937897645.1 uncultured Lysobacteraceae bacterium | reverse complement strand
CAGACCTTGCCATAGTTGATGTCGAAGCCGGGCAGGATGCCGATCATGCTGACCATGACGGAGGCCAGCACCGGTATCAGCACGGCCCACAGGAACGGCTTGCTGCGTGCCCAGGCCGAGCACAACATCAACCAGCCTACCGCCGGCAAGGCCCAGAGCAGGTACACCGGGATGGCGGTCAGCATATTGCCAATCACGCGCAACGGATGTGCCTGGGTAAAGATGGCCGAAGCGCCCGGCACGCCAATCGCCGCCATGCTGATGCCGGCAATGATCCAGAGCACCACGCCGATCAACACGCCGGCTGCGATGGACAGGATGGGTGCCAGCAACAAGGCCCAACTGGCCTTCGACAACACCATCTGCGTGTCGGACACCGGCAGCGACTTCCAGAACAGCACGCTGCGGTCGCGGCGATCGTCGTACAGGCTGCCCAAGGCGTAGAAGAACACCACGAACGCCAACACCAGCGTGGTCAGGCTGATGCCCACCAGCAGGGCGGTATCGCCGATGCCGCCGATCTGGCGCGCATGTTCCGCCAAGTCGCTATTCAGGTGCAGGTCGTCGCCGAAGCCGCTCTGCTTGAAGCGGATGACACCGATCACGGCCAGCACGGCGGTCAAGACGCTGACGATGCCGCCGGTGATCAAGGGCGCCCACAGGAAGCCGCCGCGGTTTTCCCAGTATTCGCGCTTCAACAGCCATTTGAACGTATTGGTTTTATGCGAGGTCGTGCTTGCGGTGGCTAGGGCGTTCATGCGTAGGTTCCTTTCATGATGGCCACGAACAGGTCGGCCAGGCCGGGATTGCGGGTTTCGCCCAGGGCGGCGAGTTGTTCCCTGGGCACGCCATCGAACAACATCACGGTCTTGCCGAAGGGCAGGGCACGTTCGTCGATGGGCTTCAGTGCACGGGCGGTATCGATGTGTTCTGCAGAGGCCAGCACTTCCGTGTAGCGATCCGCCACTTCATCCATGGCGGCAGTCAGCACGATCTTGCCGTCGCGGATGAACATCACGTCGGTGAGGATGTTCTCGATCTCTTCCACCTGGTGGGTGGTGACGATGATGGTCTTCTGTTCGTCGAAGTAATCCTCCAGCAGGCGCTGGTAGAACTGCTTGCGGTACAGGATGTCCAGGCCCAGGGTAGGTTCGTCCAGCACCAGCAGCTTCGCGTCGATGGCCATCACCAGCGCCAGGTGCAGCTGCACGATCATGCCTTTCGACATTTCGCGCACGCGCAGGTTGGGGTTGAGCTTGGTGTTGGCGATGAAGCGCTCGCACTTGGCGCGGTCGAAGCGCGGGTGGATGCCGTCGACGAAATCGATGGCTTCCTTGACCCGCATCCAGCGCGGCAGCACGGCCACGTCGGCGATGAAGCAGACCTCGCGCATCAGCTCATCACGCTGCTTGCGCGGGTCCAGGCCCAGCACCTTCAGGTCACCTTCGAAGGGAATCAGGCCCAGGATGGCCTTGAGTGCCGTGGTCTTGCCCGCGCCGTTGGGGCCGATGAGGCCGATGATCTTGCCGGCTTCGACCTCGAAGCTGGTGTTGTCCAGCGCAGGCTTGCCCCGGTAGGTCTTTCGCAAGCTCTTTGCGCTGATCACGTTGTTCGCTACGGCATTCATTTGGCACCCCCAAGGCGCAAAAGTTCTTCAGTGGAAAGGCCCAGGCGATGGATGCGCTCGGCGACGGCCGGCCATTCATCGTGCAGGAATCGTTCGCGCTCGCTGGCGAGCAGTTTCTTGGATGCTTCGTCGGTGACGAACATGCCCAGTCCCCGGCGTTTCTCCACCAGCGCTTCGTCCGCCAGCTCCTGATAGGCGCGCGATACGGTGATCGGGTTGAGCTGGTATTCGGCCGCCACCTGGCGTACGGACGGCAGGGCATCGCCCGGCTTCAGCACGCCGTCCAGCATCATCGCGATCACGCGATCCTTCAGCTGGCGGTAGATGGGCGCGCCATCGGTCCACTGGATTGAGGTCAAGGTCATCATGGTTCAGCCCCGCGGGCGCAGTGATTGCGCAAATGAGAAATAAGGCATTGAGAGCGAGGTGCGGTGGCGGCGCTGCTTGCGTTCGATCGGTGCCGCCACATCCCCGGTGCCGATGGCGGCATCCGGGTCGAGGGTCCGGGCCATTGGACTGTCATTGGTAGCAGCCGGCGGCCGTGCAGCCTGGCCCGGTGTCATCATGCCGATGACCAGCAAGGTGCTGGTGACCGACAGGCCCGACAGTGTGGTGAACAGTTTGTGGTTCATGGGACCCCCCTGCGTTGGGTGAGTGGTGTTGTATTTAACTATAACACCGAAACACGGCACGTCAAGAGGTCATGACAACTTTGTGACCCAACTGAAGGCATACTGCCTGCGCTCCCGAAAATAGAGGTGTATATGAACTTCAAGTCATTGAAAATACTTGTTTTATCCGTTCTCCTGCTGATGGCTGGCGCAGCCCGGGCAGACGGATTGCTGGATAGAAGTTATCGCCCGCTTGCCGGGAAAGCGCCGGTAAACCTGAACGAAACCTACGCTGGGCAGGTGCTCCTGATAGTCAACACGGCCAGTAAATGTGGTTTTACCCCGCAATACGAAGGGTTGGAGGCCCTGCAGAAGCAATACGCCGCACAGGGGTTCACCGTGCTTGGTTTCCCCTCCAACGATTTCATGGGGCAGGAGCCCGGTAGCGAGGCGGAAATCAAGGAGTTCTGCACACTGACCTATGGCGTCAAGTTCCCGATGTTCGAGAAGGTCCATGTAAAAGGACCCGAGGCTACCGCGCTGTATCGCGACCTCGCCGCCAAGACCGGCGTGGCGCCGGGTTGGAATTTCCACAAGTACCTGATCGGTCGCGATGGCCAGGTGGTGGCGAATTTCTCCAGCAAGGTCAAGCCCGACGATGCCGAACTGGTGGCTGCGATCGAACGTGAACTGAAGGCAGCGCGTCCCGGCAAATAGTGCAGGAGTAAGAAGGCGTTGCTGCATGCGACAATAAAGCCTTCACGCCGGTTGATTGGCGCCAGTCTTGATTCGAGGAGTGTTTTGATGAAGCGGTCGATGCGCGGCGTAGCCGCCCTGGTAGCAGCAACCCTGGCGATGTTGGGAGGCAATGTCTTGGCACAGACGGGCGGGAAAGTCGCGAAGACGGCGCTGGTCAGCGAGCGCGAAAAAGTCAGTTACGCGGTAGGCATGGACGTGGGCAAGTCCTTCGAACCGGTCGCGGATTTCATCGACATGGCGGCATTCGAGCGCGCCATCGGCAATGTGTTCGCAGGTGGGAAACCCCTGATGACCGAGGCTGAAGCCAAGGCGACCGATGAAGCGTTGCGCATGAACCTTGCCGTGCGGCAAGGCGCTGGGGTTCCGGGCATGCCGCCTGGTTCGCAGCCGCCTGCAGTATCCAAGGACAAGGTCGGGTTGATGCTGGGCAGCTTCGCGGTGGGACCGTCGCTGGCGCCATTGAAGAATGAGATCGACCTGCCGGTATTCATGCAGGCCGTGCGCACCCGGCTTGCAAAAGGCCAGCCACTGCTCAGCGAGCAGGACGCAATGGCCACCATGCAGGCCTACATGACCAAGAAGCAGAGCAGTGCCGGTGCGGCCAACCGTGCGGAAGGTGCTGCGTTCCTGACCAAGAACAAATCCGAAAAAGGCGTGGTCACCACGCCGAGTGGCCTGCAGTACATGGTCCTGCGGCCGGGCAACGGCGCCCGGCCCACGCCTGCCAGCCGCGTGCGCGTCAACTACGAAGGCAAGTTGCTGGACGGTACCGTGTTCGACAGCTCCTATCAGCGTGGCGAGCCGCTGGATTTCAGCCTGGGTCAAGTGATCAAGGGCTGGACCGAGGGTGTTTCGCTGATGCCGGTCGGTTCGAAATACCGCTTCTGGATTCCTTCCAACCTCGCCTACGGCCCGGCCGGAACGCAGGGTGGGCCGATTGGCCCGGATGCGACGCTCACCTTCGATGTCGAGCTGTTGGGCATCCTGCAGTAACGCTGGAACCGGCACGGGGAACACAACATGCGGGTGGCGATATTCGGAACCGGCTATGTCGGTCTGGTGACGGGAACATGCCTTGCGGAAGTAGGGCACGACGTAGTCTGCGTGGATATTGACGCAGCCAAGCTTGAAGGCCTGAAGCGTGGCGTGATTCCGATCTACGAACCCGGCCTTGAACCCATGGTCAAGGCCAACCATGCGGCGGGCCGCCTGGATTTCACCAACGATGCGGCGCAGGCCATTGCCCATGGCGAAGTGGTATTCATCGCCGTGGGCACGCCACCGGACGAGGACGGCAGCGCGGACCTGCAGTATGTGCTCACGGTCGCCAGGACCATTGGCCGCAACATCGAAACACCCACCCTGGTCGTCAACAAGTCCACGGTGCCGGTAGGCACCGCTGACAAGGTGCGTGCCGCGATCGCGGCCGAACTGCAGGCGCGTGGCGTGCAGGTCGCCTTCGACGTCGTCTCCAACCCGGAATTCCTCAAGGAAGGCGATGCGGTCAACGACTGCATGCGTCCCGACCGCATCGTGATTGGCGCCGACAGCGCGAAGGCCATCGAGCGCATGAAGCGCCTGTACGCGCCGTTCAACCGCAACCACGAGCGCATCGTGGTGATGGATGTGCGTTCGGCGGAGCTGACCAAGTACGCCGCGAATGCGATGCTGGCCACCAAGATCAGCTTCATGAACGAGATCGCCAACATCGCCGAGCGCGTCGGTGCGGATATCGAGCACGTACGCCACGGCATTGGTTCCGATCCCCGCATCGGTTGGCACTTCATCTATCCCGGCGCGGGTTATGGCGGGTCCTGCTTCCCCAAGGACGTGCAGGCGCTGGCCCGCACCGCGCAGCTGCATGATTACGACGCGCGCCTGCTCAATGCGGTTGAAGCAGTCAATGAATCACAGAAGGGCCATCTGTTCGAATTGATCCAGCGCCACTATGCGCAGGACGGGAACGAAAGCCTGCGCGGCAAGACCTTTGCGGTCTGGGGCCTGGCATTCAAGCCGAATACCGATGACATGCGCGCGGCCTCAAGCCGTCGCCTGCTGGCGCAACTCTGGGAGGCCGGGGCCAAGGTGCGTGCGTATGACCCGGAGGCCGCGCACGAGGCGCGGCGCATATTCGGCGAACGCGACGACCTGGTGATCTGTGATTCCGCCTCGGCGGCGATCCGCGGCGCGGATGCACTGGTCGTGGTCACGGAATGGAAGCAGTTCCGCAGCCCCGATTTTTCACGGCTTGGCTCCGCGCTTGCGGATGCGGTCGTGTTCGACGGACGCAACCTGTATGAGCCTGCGGATGTCGAAGCCGCTGGTTTGGCGTATTACGGCATCGGCCGGGGTAGATCGATACATGCAGAATGAAGTGAAGACGCCGGATATGTTGCTGGAACAGCGATTGGTTGAACTGGAAACGCGACTCGCGTTCCAGGAACACGCGCTGGGAGAGTTGAGCGAAGCCCTGGCCGATGCGCGTGCAGAGGGCAGCCGCACCTCGGAGCTCATGCGCCACATGTTGTCCGACCTGCGCAAGGTGCGTACCGAGTTGTACGCCGAGGTCGCGGACGAGCCACCACCACCGCACTACTGACCGCCTGCGGCCAGGCGCTCGACGGCTGGCCTCGCAGACTGTTATCTACCTATTGCCCACGACCATGACCGACTCACTCCGCGATCAACTCCTCGGCCTTGGCTTCAAGCCAGCGCCCAAGCCCGAGCGCAGGCCGGATCGCAAGCCAGAGCAACACGCTGGTCGCAAGCCTGATCATGCGCATTCTGCGAAGCAACCCGGCCAGCATCCGTCAAGACGACAAGGCAACAGCCCGGCACACGCCGGCAAGGCGACGCGTCCAGCGCACGCGCCATCGGCCAAGCCCGCACGTTCGCGCGAAGAAATGGACCTGGCCAAGGCCTACGCCATCCGTGCGCAGAAAGAGAAAGACGAGCGCATCGAAGCCGAACGCCTGAAGCAGGAAGAAGCGCGCCTGCGTCGCGAGGCCAAGGCCAAGGTGGATGAACTGCTGAAAGGCAAGTCGTTGAATGATGCCGAAGCCGACATCGCCCGTCATTTTCCCTACGGCGGCAAGATCAAGCGCGTTTACGTGAACGCCGAACAGTTGAAGGCATTGAACGCCGGCGAGCTGGGCGTGGCGCAGCAGAACGGCCGCTACCTCCTGGTCACCAGTGCCGTGTTGGCCGAGGCCGAAGCACTGTTCCCGGCATGCGTCGCCCTGAAAGTGGACCCGAACGCACCAGCGCAAGACGACCCGTACGCAGACCCGCAATACCAGGTGCCAGACGACCTGGTCTGGTAATCAAGCCTGGTCGCAGGAGCAGCAGGAGCCGTAGGAGCGACGTAAGTCGCGATGAAGCGTTACCGGTAATGCTTCATCGCGACTTACGTCGCTCCTACAGAACGTTCCGTTATTTTCAGCGGGCGGACCAGCCAGTACCACGCAATCACCGCGCCGACCAACGCCACGCAGCCTGATACAAGAAACGCGACGTTACCGCCGAAATGCCAAAGCTGGCCTGCGGCAAGTGCACCGACCACGCCACCGACGCCGGATGACAATCCGTAGAACACGCCCTGGCCGTGGCCATTCATGCGTCCCGGGAAAAAACGCACCAGCAGTTGCATGACCGCCGCGAAGAATGCGCCGAAGTTCAGCGCATGGGTCAACTGCGCCAGCACCATTACCGCCACGTTGTCGGGCCACAAGGCAGTCACCCACCAGCGCAGCGCGGCGCTGCACATCGCGAACATCAGTACCTTGCCTGCATCCCAGCGCCTGAAGATGCGGCTGGAGAGGAAGAAAACACCGATTTCAGCCAGCACGCCAATGGTCCAGAACATTCCCAGCATGCTGGTCGAATAGCCATGTTCTGCCAGGAAAATCGAGAAGAACGTGTAGTAGGGGCCAAACGAGACCTGGGCCAGGAAGGCGGCGACAAAGAACGCAATCACCTGCGGGCGTTTCAGGCGTGCACCGAAACCCACGTGGTTTTCGTCGTGGATTTCTTCCACGGCATGTGCGTACTGGTTGCTGTACGCCGACAGCAGCAATCCGACGAAGAGTGGCAGCATCAACCACGGCAGCGTGCCTACGCCAAACCTGTCCAGCAGCCAGCCGTAAAGTGCCACCACCACGATGAAACCGATCGAACCCCAGACACGTATGTGCCCGTAACGGTCGCTGCGCGCCGCCAGATGCGACATGGTGATCGCTTCGAACTGCGGCATCACCGCGTTGTAGGCGAAGCAGAAGGCGCACATCACCGCGAACAAGCCTGCGAAACCCAGCGGCAGCAGGAAGGCGCTGAAGCTTGCCAGAGTCAACAGGCAGCCCAGGTGCAACCAGCGTATCGGATGCGTTGATCGCGAGGACAACGTGGTCCAGGTGCTGGGCGCCACGATGCGCGTGGCATACCACAGGCTCATCAATACACTGATGGCCGCCACTTCCATGCCGCGTGACTTCAGGTACAGGCTCCAGTACGGCGTGAACGCGCCGAGTGCGGCGTAGTACATGAAGTAGAAGCTGGAAAGACGCATGGCCGGAATCCGGCCTGGCGCGGCGATGCCTTCGATGGGTGCAGGCGAATCACTCATCAAGTTGCCTGCCTACAGCAGGTCCTCGATCGGGGTCTGCAGCAGTTCGTTGGCTTCGTGGGCGAAACGGCGCAGGCTGGAAATACCCAGGTCGCGGATCAACGAATGGGTCTGGTGCGGCAGCACCGAATCATAGAGATCCTGTGGCGCGATGTTCTTGCCATGCACGCCGGGAATGAATTCGACGCCAGCGGCGGCATAGCAGTGCTGCACCATGGCCGAGCAATACAGCGCGCCTTCCTTGGCCAGCAGGTTGTCGCGCTTGCGCAAACGCGTGCTGTGCATGGCGAACAGCGTGCCTACGAGTTCACTCAACGAGTAGCTGGAAAGCCCGGACAGCAGGTCCAGTCCGGCCACCTGCACCTGCTTCACCTGCGTGGCATCCAGGTTGAAGTCCAGGATGGCCAGGTTGGGAAATGCGTCGTCGTCGAAGTAGCGGTCGACGCGGTTCTCCTGCACGCCCAGGCGGATCTGCCGGTAACGCAGGTCCAGGTCCGATTCCAATACCCACCAGTGGCCATCGAGGCGTTGCTCACTGAACAGGAAGGCGTGCGACCACAGGCTGCGATGTCCATCGTTGGTCAGTGGTGCCTGCGCCTTGCGGATGGCCTTGTTGATCCAGTCGCGGCCACCGCACAGGCCGACGCGGCCCGGTGCGGCATGCTTGCGGATGAAGGCGGCGTTGGAGGAGTCGGCGTGGCTTTCAATGACTTCCATGTTCATTCCTGACCGGGCTTATTCGGGGTCGTAGTCCAGGTTGGATGCCAGCAGGCGTTCAACCTGGGCCAGCGTTTTCCCTTTGCGCTTTGCATAGTCCTCGGCCTGCTCCTTGGAGACGCGCCCAACGACGAAATACTGGCTCTTGGGGTGGCTGAAATAATAACCAGACACCGCCGCGGTGGGCAGCATGGCGAAACTTTCGGTCAAGCTCATGCCGGCGTTGTTGCCTGCATCAAGCAGTTCGAACAGCGTGCCTTTCTCGCTGTGCTCCGGGCAGGCCGGATAACCGGGGGCAGGACGGATACCGACGTATTTCTCCGCGATCAATGCTTCGTTGTCCAGCGCTTCGTCAGCCTGATAGCCCCAGAACTCCTTGCGCACGCGCTGGTGCAGGCGCTCGGCCAGCGCTTCAGCGAGACGATCGGCTAGCGCCTTCAACAGGATTGCGTTGTAGTCGTCGTGATCGGCCTCGAAGCGGGCCACGTGTTCGTCGATGCCGATACCCGCAGTCACGGCGAATGCGCCGATCCAATCCTGCCTGCCGCTGTCCTTGGGTGCGATGAAATCCGCGAGGCAGAAGTCCGGGCGCTCGACTGGCTTGTCCACTTGCTGGCGCAGGAAGTGCAGGGTGGCTTTTCCTTCTCCCTCCGGGAGAAGGTGCCCGTAGGGCGGATGAGGGCGTGGGCCATCCGCTTGTGGCGCTGCTTCAAAGGGCTGGAATTCTCCCGCCCTCATCCGGCGCTGCGCGCCACCTTCTCCCGGGGGGAGAAGGGAAACCACCACATCATCCCCAACGCTGTTTGCCGGCCACAATCCAAACACGGCTTTGGCCGTCAACCATTTCTCATCGACGATCCTCTTCAACATCGCCCGCGCATCGGCGAACAGTTCGGTGGCCTGCTTGCCGACTACTTCGTCAGTAAGAATCGCCGGATAGCGGCCTGCCAGTTCCCAAGCCTGGAAAAATGGCGTCCAGTCGATCAGCTCCACCAGTTCCGCCAATGGGTAGTCATCGAACACGGTGACACCGGGTTTGTTCGGCGTCGGTGGCGTGTACTCGTCCCAGCCACCCTCGAACTTCTGTGCGCGCGCCTTGGCCAGCGACACCAGCCGCTTGGCATCGCCACGGTTCTTGTGGCGTTCGCGGATTTCGGCGTAGTCGGCATCGTTGGCGACCATGAAAGCTTCGCGCAAATCCTTTGAGATCAAGGACTGTGCGACGCCGACCGCACGCGAGGCGTCTTTCACCCACACCGTAGGCGATTTGTAGTGCGGATCGATCTTCAGCGCGGTGTGCGCGCGCGAAGTCGTGGCGCCGCCGATCAGCAAGGGCAGGGTCATGCCCTGGCGTTGCATCTCGCGCGCCACGTGGGTCATTTCTTCCAGGGAAGGCGTGATCAGGCCGGACAAGCCGATCAGGTCGGCGTTGTGCTCGCGGGCGCTGTCCAGGATCTTCTGCGTCGGTACCATCACGCCCAGGTCGACCACGTCGAAGTTGTTGCAGGCCAGGACCACGCCGACGATGTTCTTGCCGATGTCGTGCACGTCACCCTTGACCGTGGCCATGATGATCTTGCCGTTGGACTTGCCCACGTCACCCGTTCGCAGTTTTTCCGCCTCGATGAAAGGCAGCAGGTAGGCCACGGCTTTCTTCATGACGCGCGCGGACTTGACCACCTGCGGCAGGAACATCTTGCCGGCACCGAACAGGTCGCCGACCACGTTCATGCCGTCCATCAACGGGCCTTCGATCACGTCCAGCGGGCGCGCGGACAACTGGCGTGCTTCCTCGGTGTCGGTTTCCACGTACTGGTCGATACCGTGCACCAGCGCATGGCTCAGGCGTTCGCGCACCGGCTTGTCGCGCCAAGCCAGGTTCTCCACTTGCACCTCGCCCTTCTTGCCGCGATAGCGTTCGGCGATCTCAAGCAGGCGCTCGGTGCCATCCTTGCGGCGGTTCAGCACCACGTCTTCAACGCGCTCGCGCAGATCGGGATCCAGGTCATCGTAGATCGGCATGCCGCCGGCATTGACGATGCCCATGTCCATGCCGGCCTTGATGGCGTGGTACAGGAACACCGAATGGATGGCCTGGCGCACCGGCTCGTTGCCGCGGAACGAGAACGATACGTTGGATACGCCACCGGAGACATGGCAGTGCGGCAATGTCTGCTTGATGATGCGGGTGGCTTCGATGAAATCGACGGCGTAGTTGTCGTGTTCCTCGATGCCGGTCGCGATGGCGAAGATATTCGGGTCGAAGATGATGTCTTCGGGCGGGAAGCCAACCTTCTCCGTCAGTACCTTGTAGGCGCGCGTGCAGATCTCGACCTTGCGCGCGCAGGTATCGGCCTGGCCGTCTTCGTCGAAGGCCATGACCACGGCCGCCGCACCATAGCGCAGCACCTTGCGTGCGTGCTCGATGAAGGCGTCCTCGCCTTCCTTCAGCGAGATGGAATTCACCACGCTCTTGCCCTGCAGGCATTTCAGCCCGGCTTCGATCACGCTCCACTTGGAGGAATCCACCATCACCGGGATGCGGGCGATATCCGGCTCGGACATGATCAGGTTGAGGAAGCGCACCATGGCGGCTTCCGAATCGATCAAACCTTCGTCCATGTTGACGTCGAGGATCTGCGCGCCATTGGCCACCTGCTGGCGTGCAACGTCCACGGCTTCTTCGTAGCGTCCTTCCTTGATCAGTTTCTTGAACTGGGCGCTGCCGGTGACATTGGTGCGTTCGCCGACGTTGATGAACAACAGGTCGGGCGTGATGACCAACGGCTCAAGGCCGGAGAGGCGGGTGTGGTGTTGGGTAGTGGTCATGCGAGAAGCTCTTTGGACGCGGATACGGGCGGATTGAAGCGGATAAAGCGGTTGAATTGATGAAATCCGGATAGCTTCTTGCGCGTGGCCCGGGGTTGACTGGGCCAGCTTGGTTGGCGTCGTGGCATTAACACGCTTCGTTTATCCGCTTTCATCCGCACTGATCCGTGTCCAATATTTTTCAAGCTGCCAACTCCAGCGAAGACGCCAGCCGACGCGGAGCAACGCCGCGGACTGCTTCGGCTATGGCCTTGATGTGCGCGGGCGAAGTACCGCAACAGCCGCCGACGAGATTCAACAGGCCGGACTCCGCGAATTCCTTGAGGGTCGCGGCCATTTCCTCGGGCGTTTCGTCGTATTCGCCAAAGGCGTTGGGCAAGCCGGCATTGGGATGCGCGCTGACGTAACCATCCGCGATGCGTGCCAACGTTTCGACGTGTTCGCGCAGGTCCTTGGCGCCGAGTGCACAGTTCAGGCCAACCGAGAGCGGCCTGCCGTGCGCCACCGAGGCATAGAACGCCTCGGCTGTCTGTCCGGACAGCGTGCGGCCCGAGGCATCGGTGATGGTGCCGGAAATCATCACCGGCAAGCGACCGCCCCGAGCCTCGAAAACTTCTTCGATGGCATACAACGCGGCCTTGGCGTTGAGCGTGTCGAAGATGGTTTCCACCATCAAGGTATCCGCGCCGCCATCGATCAGTCCTTCGATGGCTTCGCGGTAGGTGCCGCGCAGTTCGTCGAAGTTGGTGTTGCGGTAGCCTGGATCGTTGACGTCGGGGCTGATGGAGGCCGTGCGACTGGTGGGCCCTAGCACGCCAATCACGAAACGCGGCTTGTCCGGTGTCCTGGCCTCCATGGCGTCGCAACAGGTACGCGCGACGCGTGCGCCTTCCTTGTTCAATTCGTAGACCAGGTGCTCAAGGTGGTAATCGGCCTGGCTGATGGAGGTCGCGTTGAAGGTGTTGGTTTCGACCAGGTCCGCACCGGCTTCCAGGTATTCGGTATGCACGCCGGCGATGACCTCCGGCTTGCTCAGCAGCAGCAGGTCGTTGTTGCCTTTCAGGTCATGGCCGCATTGCCCATCATGCACATGCGTGCTGTCGTAGCCATCGACAAAGCGCGCGCCGCGATAATCTTCTTCTTCCAGGCGATGCCGCTGGATCATGGTGCCCATGGCACCGTCGATGATGAGGATGCGTTCGGAAAGTGCTTTTTCCAGCAGCTTGGCACGGGTGGGATTCAACCAGGGCAATGCGTTCATGGCTTCACGCCTATCAATGAGATCACTTCGAAATGGGGAGGTCGACGCTCGCGGGTCACGGTGCCCAGGTTCGACACTTGCAAGCCGGCCTTCTCGGCGAACTTGCGCAGCTCCTTGTCGCTGAAACCCAGGTTCACGTGCCCGTAGGCATGCACGGTGGCCTGGTGCTCATGCCTGGCCAGGCTGCTCAGCAGCAAGCGTCCGCCCTTGCGCAGTACGCGCGCCGCCTCGGTCACGGCCTGGGCGGGCTTGGCGGCATAGGTCAAGGCATGCATCAGGACGACAAGGTCGAAGCTCTGGTCCTTGAAGGGCAGGGCATGCATGTCGCCTTCGCGTACTTCCACGTTCGGGAAACGTCGCAGGCGCTCGCCTGCCGCGGCGACCACGCGCGCACTGGTATCGATGCACACATAGCGCTGGGCATGCGGGGAAAGCAATTCGGCGAGCACACCGTCGCCTGAAGCGATGTCGAGCACGTCGCCGGTCTCCAGCAAGGGCAAGGCGGTGCGCGCCAGTGCTTCCCAGGTGCGGCCCGGTGAATAGTGCCGCTCCATGTCGCCGGCGACGGCGTCCGCCCAGTTCTGTTCGACGGCACGTGCCGCGAGCACGGCCTGCACGCGCTCCGCGTCCTGTCGCAACAGCGGGTCGTCACTGCCATCGCGCAGGCTGCGCCACAAGTCGCGCTGGTACGTGTCAAGGTTGTCTTCGTCGAAGCGGTAGTAGGCGGAAACACCCGCACGACGGTCGCGCACCAGCCCGGCTTCCTTGAGCTTGGCCAGATGGGTCGAGACCCGCGGCTGGGCCAGCTGGGTGATGGAGGAGAGCTCCGCCACCGTCAGTTCTTCCCCGGCCAGCAGCACCAGCAGGCGCACGCGGGTGGCGTCGGCGAAGACCTTGAGTCGGCTTGACCAGGCTTCCAGATCCATGAATATCTCCATATCGCGATATAGAGATATTGTCTGCCCGGCGCCGCGTCGGGTCAAGCCGCGTACGCCGGCGCATGGTGGCCCGCTACAATAGGCCATCACATTCGTTCGAAAGCAGGGGTTTGCCGTGGAATTCGGATTCAGCGAAGAGCAGTTGATGCTGCAGGACGTGGCGCGTCGTATTGCGCAGGAAAAGATCGCCCCCAGCGCCGAACATTTCGACCGGTTGGGCGAGTTTCCCCTCGACAACATCCGCCTGCTGGGCGAGAACGGCCTGATGGGCATCGAAGTGCCCACCGAATACGGTGGCGCCGGCATGGATCCGATCGCCTATGTGCTGGCCATGGTCGAGATCGCGGCGGGCGACGCCGCACATTCCACCATCATGTCGGTCAACAACTCGCTCTTCTGCAACGGCATCCTGTTGAACGGTACCGAGGAACAGAAACAGAAATACGTGCGCGCCATCGCCGAAGGCCGCGAGATCGGTGCATTCGCGCTCACCGAGCCGCAGTCCGGTTCCGATGCCACCGCCATGCGTTGCCGTGCCGTAAAACAGGCCGATGGCAGCTACGTCATCAACGGCAAGAAAAGCTGGATCACTTCCGGGCCAGTCGCCAAGTACATCGTGCTGTTTGCGATGAGTGAACCCGACAAGGGCGCGCGCGGCGTGACTGCGTTCCTGGTGGACACGGCCAAGCCCGGCTTCCACCGCGGCAAGACCGAGCCCAAGCTGGGCATCCGTGCCTCCGCCACGTGTGAGATCGAGTTCCAGGACTACGTGGTCGCCGCCGAAGACGTGCTGGGCGCGGAAGGCCAAGGCTTCAAGATCGCCATGGGCGTGCTGGATGCCGGCCGCATCGGCATTGCCTCGCAGGCCATCGGCATTGCGCGTGCCGCGTACGAAGCAACGCTGGCGTACGTGAAGGAACGCAAGGCCTTCGGCGCGGCCATCGGTACCTTCCAGATGACCCAGTCCAAGATCGCCGACATGAAGTGCAAGCTGGACGCCGCCATGCTGCTGACCCTGCGTGCGGCATGGGTGAAGGGTCAGGGCGGCAAGTTCAGCAACGAGGCGGCCATCGCCAAGTTGACGGCCTCCGAAGCGGCCATGTGGATCACCCACCAGGCCGTGCAGATCCACGGCGGCATGGGCTACTCCAAGGAAATGCCGCTGGAGCGCTACTTCCGCGATGCCAAGATCACGGAAATCTACGAGGGCACCAGCGAAATCCAGCGCCTGGTGATTGCGCGTAACGAAACCGGCCTGCGCTGAGTTTGCAATCGCATTCTTTGTAGAGCCGAGCTTGCTCGGCTGCTTTCTTGGTAGAACCGAGCTCTCCTCGTCTGCGAAACCCATCGGGGCAAGCTCGGATCCATGAGGCAACGTATGCATCGTGGGAGCGGCGTCCCGCCGCGAGCTTTTCATCGGGGCCGGTCCGCAAATCCGAGTTGATCGCCAAGGGCTCGCGGCGGGACGCCGCTCCCACAAGCGCATGGTTTTTCGGCCAGATTCCAGCCTCGGCATTGACCCCATCTTTAGTCATGGGACAGGCCCACGCACTGTCCGCTAAAGTGTTCCCATGCGGGGGTCTGTCCCCCGTTATCCCTTTTGGAGAACCCAATGCGTAAGACCCTGCTTGTCTGTGCCCTCACCTTGGCCATCGCTGCCTGCGACCGTGCGGCTTCGCCCGAAGCCGGTGCGGCCTCGGCGCCCGTCGCGACCGTCTCGCAGGCGGACATCGCCGCCGAAACCGAACGCCTGAACCAGTGGTTCGAGAAGAAGTACGAGGAGCAATTGCAGCTCAGCCCGATCCAGCTGACCTTCCAGGGCCGCAAGGACCAGTACGGCAAGATCGATGACCTGTCCGAGAAAGCCACCTTGGACCAGGTGGCCTGGCAGAAGGCCAGCGTCGAGGAAATGGAAAAGACGTTCGACTACGCCAAGCTGACGGACGAAGCCAAGCTGTCGTATGACCTGTGGAAGTTGCAGTACGAAAACGCCCGCGATGGCGTGCCTTTCCTGGCTGACGGCTATGCCTTCGACCAGATGAATGGCCCGCAGAGTTTCCTGCCCACGCTGCTGATCAATTTCCACAAGGTGGACGAGGAATCGGACTACACCGCCTACGTGTCGCGATTGAATGAAACCGCGCGGGCGCTGGACCAGTTGCTGGAGCGCGCACGCAAGTCGGCAGGCGAAGGCGTACGTCCGCCGAAATTCGCCTACGAAGGCGTCATTGACCAGTCACGCAAGGTCATTACCGGCGCGCCGTTCTCGGCCGGGCCGGACTCGGCCATCTGGGCAGATGCGCAGGCCAAGGCCGATGCCCTGGTGAAGAACGGCAAGATCAGCGCCGAGCGTGCCACCGAGCTGAAGGAAGAGGCGAAGAAGGCCTTGCTGGAACAGTTCAAGCCGGCCTACGAACGCGTCATTGCCTGGTCGCAGGAAGACCTGCCGAATGCGCCGGTGAATGCCACGGGCGTGGGCACCACGCACAAGAACGGCAAGGCGTACTACGAGTACCAGCTGCGCCAGATGACCACCACCGACATGACCGCCGACCAGATCCACGAGCTGGGCCTTAAGGAAGTGGAACGCATCAAGGGTGAAATGACCGCATTGAAGGACAAGGTGGGTTTCAAGGGTGACCTGGATGCCTTCTTCACTTTCATCGACACCGACCCGCAGTTCAACTTCCCCAATACCGACGCGGGTCGCCAGGCCTACATCGACGAGGCAACCAGCAAGATCGCCAACATCAAGAAGGAACTGCCGAACTATTTCGGCCTGTTGCCGAAGGCGGACCTGGTGGTCAAGCGCGTGGAGGCGTTCCGCGAGCAACCCGGTGCTGCCCAGCACTATTATCCGGGCACGCCCGACGGTTCCCGCCCGGGTACGTATTACGCGCATCTGTCCGACATGAATGCGATGCCGAAGCCGGAGCTTGAGGTCATCGCGTACCACGAAGGCCTGCCGGGCCATCACATGCAGATCTCCATTGCCCAGGAATTGACTGGCGTGCCGAAGTTCCGCACCCAGGCCGGTTCCACCGCGTACGCGGAAGGTTGGGGCCTGTACTCCGAGTGGCTGGCCAAGGAAATGCCGGGTACCTACCAGGACCCGTATTCCGAGTTCGGTCGCCTGAGTTCGGAAATGTGGCGCGCGATCCGCCTGGTGGTGGATACGGGCCTGCATTCCAAGGGCTGGACGGAACAGCAGGCGGTCGAATACTTCGATGCCAACAGCGCCGTGCCGTTGACCGCGATCAAATCGGAAGTGCAGCGTTACCTGGTGATGCCGGGCCAGGCCACGGCCTACAAGATCGGCATGATCCGCATCCAGGAACTGCGCAAGAAAGCGGAAGCGGAGCTGGGCGACAAGTTCGACATCAAGGGTTTCCACGACAGCGTGCTGGGCGGTGGCGCGTTGCCGCTGAACCTGCTGGAACGTCGCGTGGACCAGTGGATTGCCGGGCAGAAGGCCAAGCAGGCCTGAGTATCCCGATAGCATTTCATCGATAGGCAAGAGACCCCGGTTACTACCGGGGTTTTTTGTGGGTGACAGTTGCTTGCGTCGTTGATTCTGCTGCGTGGAAGCCGTGAAGTTCGGCAAGCAAGCGTGGTGCCGAGGACCATAGCAAGCACTTGTGGGAGGGGCTTCAGCCCCGACAGGTGAAGTCGGTAGAGCATCGGGGCTGAAGCCCCTCCCACATGCATTCGTGCTTCCTCTTATGCCAGAAAAAAACCCCGGCATTGCCGGGGTTCTGTGGATTGTGGAATTTCACCCGCTCAGCGTGGCGCAGGCTGGTTCAACTGCTCCAGGTATTCCTTCGAGGGCTCGTCCATCTTGTCGCCCAGCATGCGTCGTACCACCACGAAGAACACCGGGATCAGCAGCAGGCCGAGGAAGGTGGCGAACAGCATGCCGCCAATCACGCCGGTGCCGATGGCATGGCGGGCATTGGCGCCTGCGCCGGTGGACAGTGCCATCGGCATCACGCCCATGATGAAGGCGAACGAGGTCATCAGGATCGGGCGGAAGCGCAGGCGCGCCGCTTCGGTCACCGCATCGCGCAGGGTCTTGCCTTCGCGCCGCTGCTCGACGGCGAACTCGATGATCAGGATCGCGTTCTTCGCGGCCAGGCCGATGATGGTGATCAGGCCGATCTTGAAGTAGATGTCGTTCGGCAAGCCACGCAGCATGGTCAGCAGGATCGCACCCAGCACGCCGATCGGCACCACCAGCAGCACGGCCAGCGGGATCGACCAGCTTTCATACAACGCCGCGAGGCACAGGAATACCACGACCATCGACAGTGCCAGCAGCAGCGTGGCCGCATTGCCCGCCAGGATTTCCTGGTAGGAAAGCCCGGTCCAGTCGTAACCAAAGCCCGGCGGCAGGTCCTGGTTGACGATGTCCTCCATTGCCTTCATGGCTTCGCCCGAACTCTTGCCGGGTGCCTGCGAGCCAACGATATTGACCGACGCATAGCCGTTGTAACGGGTCAGCGAAGGCGGGCTGGTGATCCATTCCGGCTTGACGACATTGCTCAGCGGGATCATGGCGTTGCCGCCGGTTGCCAGCGTGCTGGGCGTGAAGAAATGCCCCAGTGCCTCGGGTCCCATGCGGTACGGTGCATCAGCCTGCATGGTGACGCGCTTGATGCGGCCTTCGTAGAAGAAGTCGTTGACGTACACCGGGGCCAGCATCAACTGCACCGCGCTGTAGATGTCATTCACCGACATGCCCATCGACTGCGCCTGCACGCGGTCGACATGCAATTGCAGCTGTGGTGCATTCTCAAGGCCGTTGGGGCGCACGCCGGTCAACACCGGGTTCTGCGCGGCCTTGCCGAGCAGGATGTTGCGCGCCTGGGTCAGTGCTTCGTTGCCTGCGCCGCTGCGGTCCTGCAGGTACATGTCGAAGCCGCCGAATGCACCAAGCCCGTTCACGGTGGGCAGGTTGATGACGAAGATGCTGGCTTCCTTGATGCCGAAGAAGGCGCCGTTGGCATTCTGGATGAACTCCGAGGCCGACATCTTGCGCTCGCCCCAGGGCTTGAGCTTGATGAAGGCCATGCCGACGTTTTCGCCGGAGCCTACGAAGCTGAAGCCCGCGATCTGCATCATGCCTTCGAAGCCGTCCTGCTTCTCCATGATGCCGCGCATCTGGGTGAATACCTGCCCCGTGCGCTCCAGCGTGGCGCCGGGCGGCAACTGCACGATCGCCAGTGCATAGCCCTGGTCTTCTTCAGGCAGGAAACTGCCGGGCATGCGCGTGAACAGGAAGCCGGCCAGCAAGGTGAGCACTGCAAACACCGCCATCCAGCGCGGTGCCTTGCCAATGGCGCTGCTGATGTGGCCCACGTAGGTCGAACTGATCTTGTCGTAGTACTTGTTGAACGTGCGGAACACCACGTTGGGCTTGGCGTGGGTGGGTTTCAGGAAGGTGGCGCACAAGGCTGGCGTGAAACCCAAGGCCAGGAACGCTGAGAAGGCCATCGCGATGGCGATGGTGAGCGCGAACTGCTTGTAGATTTCGCCGGCCGCGCCGCCTTGCAATGCGCTGGGGATGAACACCGCCGCCAACACCACGGTGATCGCGATCACCGCGCCGGTGATCTGCTCCATGGCTTTGATGGTGGCTTCCTTCGGCGGAAGCTTTTCCTCGGTCATGATGCGTTCGACGTTCTCGATCACCACGATGGCGTCATCCACCACGATGCCGATCGCCAGCACCATGGCGAACAGGGTCAACTGGTTGATGGTGAAGCCGATGACGCTCATGCCCAGGAAGGTGCCGAGCAGGGCAACCGGGATGACCAAGGTCGGGATCAGCGTGGCGCGCAGGTTCTGCAGGAAGATCAGCATCACCAGGAACACCAGGATGATGGCTTCGACCAGGGTCTTGATCACTTCCTCGATCGAGATGCGTACGAAGGTGGTGCTGTCGTAGGGTGAGAACCAGGTCACGCCCTGCGGGAAACTGGGCTGCAGTTCGTCCAGCTTGGCGCGCACCGCGCCGGCGACGTTGAGTGCGTTCGCGCCAGGCAGCAGTTGCACGGCGAACGCGCCGGTGGGTGCGCCGTTCCATTGGGTGTCGAAGCCGTAGGACGCCGCGCCGATTTCAACCCGTGCCACGTCCTTCAGGCGCACGGTGGTGCCATCGCTGTTGGCGCGCAGGATGATTTCTTCGAACTGCTCAGGCGTGCTGAAGCGCCCCTCGGCCGATACCGTGGCGGTAAAGCCCTGGTTGCTGGGCGAAGGCGAGGCACCCAGCGAGCCGGCGGCGAACTGCACATTCTGGCCGCGGATCGCGGCCAGTGCCTGGGTGGCAGACATGCCATAGCCCTGCAGCTTGTCCGGGTTGAGCCAGATGTTCATGGCGTACTCGGAGCCGAATTGCTGGGTGCTGCCCACGCCGGGAACACGCGAGATCTGGTCCAGCACGCGCGAGCCGATCAGGTCATTGAGCTGGTCGCGGGTGACCGAAGGATTCACCGACCTCAGTGCACCCACCATCAGGAAGCCGGCGTTGGCCTTGGCCACGACCACGCCCTGCTGGGTTACTTCGCTGGGCAGGCGCGGCGTGGCCAGCGACACCTTGTTCTGTACCTGCACCTGCGCGATGTCGGCATCGGTGCCGGTTTCGAAGGTCAGGGTGATGCTGGCGCGGCCGTTGGCGCTGGACGAGGAACTGAAGTACAGCAAGTGGTCAATGCCGGTCAGCTGCTGCTCGATGACCTGGGTGACGGCTTTCTCGGTGGTATCGGCACTGGCGCCCGGATAGCTGGCGCTCACCGTCACCTGCGGTGGTGCGATGCTGGGGTAGGACTCGACGCCCAGGCTGAAGATCGAGATCACGCCGGCAAGCGAAATCAGGATCGCCACGACCCAGGCGAAGATGGGGTGATCAATGAAGAATCTGGGCATGTTGGCAGGCGTCCCTTATGGCTGCTTGGGCGCAGTGGCGGGTGGCGCACCGGCAGGTGCTGCATCGGGCTTCCACGGCGTGGCCTTGGCGGGTTCGGACTCGCGCACTTTCTGCAGGCCCGACACGATGACCTGGTCGCCCGCCGCCAGTCCGCCGTTGATCAACCACTGGCCGTCGCGGCTGCTGCCGGTCACCACGTTCTTGCGCACCACCTTGCCATCCTTGCCCACCACCATGGCGTAGGCGCTGGCGGCGTCGCGCTGGATGGCGGCTTGCGGTACGAGGAAGGCATCACGCTGTTCGCCCAGCGTCGCCTTCAAGGTGACGAAGCTGCCCGGCAGCAGGTTGCTGTCCGGATTCGGGATGCGTGCACGCAGGGACACCGCGCCGGTCGCCGGGTCCACGACCGTGCTGGAGAAATCCAGGGTGCCGGTCTGCGCGTAGGCACTGCCGTCGGCCAGGATCACGCTGACGGTCGATTCCGCATTGCCTGCCAGCGACACATTCTGCGCACGGCGCAACTGGTCGAGCTCGCTGACACTGATGGAGAAATTGACGAACAGCGGATCGATCTGGTCGATCGTGGTCAGCAAGGTAGCCTCGCCTTGGCCAACCAGCGCGCCTTCGGTTACCTGCTGCTTGCCGGCACGCCCGGAAATGGGTGCGCGCACGCTGGCGTACTCCAGGTTGATGCGCGAACTGGCCACGCCGGCCTTGGCCTGCTGCACGGCCGCGGCGGCGCTGCGTTCGGCGGCCTCGGCATTGTCCAGATCGGACTGGGACACGAACTTCTGCGGCGCCAGTTGGCGTGCGCGGTTGGCCGACGCGCGGGCATTGGCATACGTGGCCTGTGCCGACGCCAACTGCGCCTGGCTGGCACTGAGCGCCGCCTGCAGCGGTGCCGGATCGATCTGGAACAGCACCTGGCCTTCCTTCACGTCGCTGCCTTCCTGGTAGACGCGACGCGTCAACACGCCTGCCACGCGGGCACGCACGTCGGAACTGCGGAAAGGTGCCAAGCGGCCAACGAAGTCCCGCTGCAAAGGCACGGTCTGCGCATTGGCAGTGATCACGCCGACCTCGGGCGGGGGCGGTGGGCCTTGCGGCGCATCGTCCTTGCAGGCTGCCAGGGTCAGGAGGAGTGCGCAGCTCAGTGCGAAAGGACGAATGGGGGCGGTCATGGGGTGCAGCTCCGGATCAAGGCTTGGGTACAAGGTGAAGTGAAGTGGCGGGTGGTGAAGCAGCGAGTCCGGCCGACGACTGGATGTCGACGGCGAATGCACGCAGGAAGGCATCGACGGCGAATTCCGCCCAGTGCTGGCGTTGCGGGTCGTCGTCGCGAAACGGGACGCTGAAACGTTGTCTTTCGAAGTCAAGGCCGACGATCATCCCCAGAAGGAGTTCGGCGGCCTGTTGCGGATGGTAAGGCCTCAGCTGTCCACGCTGCATGGCCACATGCAGCCAGTCCGCGAGTCGCTGCTGCAGGGTGGCACAGCCATCCTGGTAGAGGGTGCGGGCTTCTTCGGGAAACTGCATCGCTTCGGCACTGAGCAGCTGGCAGGTGGCGAGTACCGTGGGTTCGGAGATCCGCTGCAGGTGCTGTATCGCGAACTCCACGAGCACGGTGCGCATGTCGCCAGCCGTGTCATCCAGGCGCGCCGTCGCCAAGTCCAGGTGCTCCTGCATCACGCTGCGCAGCAGCTCCTGCTTGCTGCCGAAATGCGCATACAGGGTCTGCTTGGAGCAGCCCGCACGGCTTGCCACCGCGTCCATGCTGACCCGGAAGCCCTGTTCGGCCATCAGCTCGCGCACGGCCTCGTGCACGCGTTCGCGGCGCTGGGTTGCGGGGGAAGGGGCGGGGGAGGCTTGCATCAAGCGGTGGACTATACCGTCCAGTTTAGAATTTAACCAGTGTGAATCTTCCTTTTCGCCAAGCCGGCATGCAATTCCGGCCAATGCTGCAGGTAACCGAGGGACATCCGCATCGGTATGGGCAATCCCGCGAATTCTTGTCCACAGGATCGAACCATTGGCAAGGGCCCTGTGTTCGATATGCGTGCATGCGTTCCTACGATCCAGCACGCATCGTGCGCAAGCATTTCGCGCGGTTTGCGGCCACGCAACAAGGTTGTCATCGCTTGCAAGGCTACAATTGCGTACTGCAATCAACCTTAGAGCCACGGCCTGCATGAACGCTGTTCGCACACCCAAGAAGCCCGCGAAGAAACCCGCGAAGAAACCGACGAAATCCGCCTCCCAGAAAGACGCGCCCGCCAAGGCCGCGTCACGCGCCAAGGCCGTGACGACCCAGTCCTCGGCCATCAAGTCGAGTGCCCAATCGACGAATCAGGGTTTCTCGCTGGATCCGGTATTCGCCGCACTGCGCAAGCGCTTGCCCGCGGCGCAGCAGGCGCAGGCCAAGGCCTTCGCGGAAGCCTTCTACAAGCGCATGGAAGACGACGAGTACCCACACCACAGCCCCGAAGGCTGGGCTGCACTGGCCTGCGACATGCTGGATTTCGCACGCGTGCGCAAGGCGGGTACCGCCAATGTGCGCGTGTTCAACGCCAGCCAGAAAAGCAACGGCTGGGAGTCCCCGCATACCGTCCTCCAGATCGTCAACGAAGACATGCCCTTCCTGGTCGATTCGGTCAGCATGGCCCTGGCCGATGCGGGCATCGGCGTGCATGTGCTGGGACACCCGCTGGTGCGTTTCAATCGTGACAAGGCGGGCAAGATCATCGCCGTCGGCGACGGCAAGCCTGAATCACTGATGCTGCTGGAAATCGATCGCCAGCCCGCGGCACAGATGCCGGTCATCGAGGCGCGCATCCGCAAGGTGCTGGACGAAGTGCGGGCCATCGTGCAGGACTGGGGCACGATGCGCGAGAAGATGGTCTCGCTCTCCGACGAGCTCGCCACCCGGCGCATGCCGGTGGACGATGCGGGCCGTCGCGAAGCACAGGAGTTCCTGCGCTGGGCCGCCAATGATCATTTCACCTTCTTCGGCTACCGCGAATACCGCATCGAACAGAAAGGCGGCGAACGCATCCTCGTCGCCGACGATGGCGGCTTGGGCTTGCTGCGGGGCAAGGACCAGTCCACCACGCGCAACGTCAAATCGCTTGCGGCGCATTACATCCCGCAATCCGGATCGGTCGACACGCTCATCCTGACCAAGACCAATGCGCGTTCCAGCGTGCATCGCCCGGGCAACATGGATTACATCGGCGTGCTCGAGTTCGACGCCAAGGGCAACCCGGTGGCGGAGCAGCGCTTCATCGGCCTGTATACCTCCAGCGCCTACAACCGTCGCCCGTGGGAAATCCCGCTGGTGCGCGAGCGCCATGAGCATGTCATGCGCCAATCCGGCCTGTCGCCCAACAGCCACAGCGGCAAGGCCCTGCGCCATATCCTGGAAACCTTGCCGCGCGAGGAATTGTTCCAGTCCAGCGAGGAAGAACTCAGTCGCACCAGCCTGGGTATCCTGGGCCTGCAGGAGCGCGTGCGCAGCAAGCTGTTCCTGCGCCGCGACCGCTACGGTCGTTTCTTCTCGGCATTGGTCTATATCCCGCGCGAACGCTTCAACACCGACGTGCGCCTGCGCATCGAATCGTTGCTGAAGGAAGCCTTGCACGGCGAGTTCGTCGATACGACCGTGCAACTGGGTGAGTCACCGCTGGCGCAGCTGCACCTCGTGGTGCGGCCGCGTGCGGGCGAACAGGTCAACGTGGACACCGCCGCACTGGAAGCGCGCCTCGCGCACCTGTTGCGCAACTGGCAGGACGACCTGCGTGAAACGCTGATCGCGCGCCATGGCGAATCCGATGGCCTCAAGCTTGCCGGTTTGTACGGACGCGCATTGCCTGCGGGTTACATCGAAACCGTATCGCCGGAAATCGCCGCCAGTGACGTCGAGCACCTCGCTGCGTTGGCCGGTCCTGACGATCTCCGCCTCAGCCTGCATCTTTCGCGCCGCCAGCGCGAGGGCGAGGGCAGGTTGCGTCTCAACCTGTACCGCCAGCACCGCGACATCCCGTTGTCGGACGCGCTGCCATTGATGGAGAACATGGGCCTGCGCGTGATTTCCGAGCATCCCTTCCGCCTCGAAGTGGACAACACCCCGGTCTACATCCAGGAATTCGAGGTGGAATCCAGCGGTGGCGAGATCGACGTGGAAAACCGCAACGCCGCCTTCGAGGAAGCGTTCGCGCGCATCTGGCGCGGTGACGCGGAGAACGACGGCTTCAATCGCCTGGTGCTGGGCGCGAGCCTGGGATGGCGCCAGGTGGCCATGCTGCGCGGTTACTGCAAGTACCTGTTGCAGACCGGCGTGCCGTTCTCGCAGAACTACGTGGAAGAAACCCTCAATCGCTATCCGTTGCTCGCGCGCTTGCTGGTCGAATTGTTCGAAGCGCGCTTCGATCCCGCGACCGGGCATGAAAGCAAGGCGCAGATCAAGGACGGGCAGGCACAATTCGCGCAGCAACTGCGTGCACTGGCCGCCGGTGACGACGCTACGCTCAAGGCCTTGCAATACCTGATCGATTCGCGTGGTGAAAGCCGCGAGCGCCAGAGCGAAGCCACGCACAAGACCCTGCTGAAGCTGATGGACCGCGTTTCCAGCCTGGACGACGACCGCATCCTGCGCAGCTTCATCAGCGTCATCGAAGCGACCTTGCGCACGAGTTACTACCAGACGGGCGCCGATGGCCTGCCCACCCACTCCATCAGCTTCAAGCTGGATTCGGCGCAGGTGCCGGATTTGCCGAAGCCGCGTCCGTACCGCGAGATCTTCGTCTATGGGCCACGCGTGGAAGGCGTGCACCTGCGCTTCGGCCCGGTCGCACGTGGCGGCCTGCGCTGGTCGGATCGTCGCGAGGATTTCCGCACCGAGGTGCTGGGCCTGGTCAAGGCGCAGATGGTGAAGAACACTGTGATCGTGCCGGTGGGTGCCAAGGGTGGTTTCTTCGTCAAGCAATCGCCGGTGGGTGGTGACCGCGACGCCGTATTGGCGGAGGGCATTGCCTGCTACAAGATGTTCATCCAGGGCCTGCTGGACATTACCGACAACATTGTAGGCAACAAAATCGTGCCGCCGACCCAGGTCGTTCGCCATGACCACGACGACCCGTACCTGGTCGTCGCTGCGGACAAGGGCACGGCAACGTTCTCCGACATCGCCAATGGCCTGGCGATTGCTCATGGTTTCTGGATGGGCGATGCGTTCGCCTCCGGTGGTTCGGTAGGTTATGACCACAAGGGAATGGGCATCACCGCCAAGGGTGCGTGGGAGTCGGTCAAGCGCCACTTCCGCGCCATGGG